>JBEKMZ010000004.1:0-107475 GCA_049523315.1 Acidimicrobiales bacterium
TGGTTTGTGGACCGGCCCGGGTGTGCCATGGCTGTCTCCCATCGTCGCGGATGACGGTGGGAACGTGCTGGGGTAGAGGAAAATTCCTAATCGGCCAAGATTTATTGACTCAGGTCACTAGGGAGGAGGTGCCGCCCCTCGGGGCCGAGACGGGCGCGATCGATCGAACTACCGCACGGCGAGCGCCATGGGCAACGATGTCGTCCATGGCCAGCGAGACCTTGGAGCTAGTGGCAACGTGAGCACTTCGCGACCGCAGGTCGAACCGAGGCCCGAGAGCCCGTATCTTCGCCCCCTCCTTGGCGAATCGCAGCTGACCATCCTCAAGCGCTATGGCAGCGAACATCGCGTCACCGACGGGGAGATCCTGTTCGCTGACGGGGACCGCAGCTACGACATGATCGTCGTCCTCGAGGGCACCGTCGAAATCGTTGAGCGCCGCGGCCAACGCGATGAGCGCGTGATCATCTCCTACGGGCCGCGCGAGTTTCTCGGCGAGATGGGTCTTCTCACGGGTCAGAGCGTCTACCTCTCTGCGCTCGCGACCTCCGATGGTCGGGTCCTTCGGGTCCCTCCTCAGCAGGTCAAGGCCGTCATGTCCGAAGAGCCCGACCTGAGCGATCTCATCCTGCGAGCGTTTCTCTTGCGGCACGCCCGTCTCACCAACCTCGGCTCTGGCCCGGTCCTCGTCGGATCGCGTTTTGACGCCGACACCCACAGGCTGCTCGAGGCGTTCGCACGCAATCGGCTCTCCTCGCGGTGGATGGAGCTCGAGGGCTCGCCGGAGACCGAGGCGCTCCTTCGCGATCTCGACGTTCCCGTCGCCGAGCTGCCGATCGTGATCCTCCCGGGAGGATCGGTCCTTCGCAACCCGACGATCCTCGCGCTCCTCGATGCGCTCGGCCTCGCTGACGCGCCGACGGGGAACCGATCGGAGGTGTGCGACCTCCTTGTTGTCGGTGGCGGGCCTGCTGGTCTCGCGGCCGCGGTCTATGGGGCGTCGGAGGGCTTGACGACGACGCTCGCCGAGGGCACCGCGCTCGGGGGCCAAGCGGGCACCTCAACTCGGATCGAGAACTATCTTGGCTTTCCGGCAGGTCTGTCCGGTGAAGAGCTTGCGACACGAGCCGTTCTGCAAGCGCAGAAGTTCGGGGTTCGCGTGAAGCTCGGCACGAGCGCGATTGCGCTGTCGTCTGGCAGCGGTTTGCACGAGGTCCGCTTCGACGACGGCGAGACCGTCACAGCGAAGTCTGTCATCATCGCCACCGGCGCGCAGTACAACCGTCTGCTCCTCGATCGGCTCACCGACTTCGAAGGCGTCGGCGTCTATTACGCCGCGACGCAGATGGAAGCGAAGGCTTGCGCGGGAGGGCCCGTCCTCATCGTCGGTGGGGGAAACTCGGCTGGGCAGGCGGCGCTCTATCTCGCGCGCACCTGCGCCGACGTCCGCATCGCCATCCGGGGGGAATCGCTCGCCAGCTCCATGTCGCGCTACCTGATCGACCAGATCGAGCGCGATCCCCATGTTCTCGTTTTGCCACGTACCGAGGTCACCGCGCTCGTTGGCGAGCAGCGCCTTGAGGGCGTTGGCTTGCGGGACAACGTGACCCAGGCGACATCGATCATCCCGGCGTGCGGCTTGTTCGTCTTCATCGGCGCTGCTCCTTGCACGGCGTGGCTCGACGGGCAGCTCGCCGAGGATGAGGACGGCTTCTTGTTGACCGGCGCCGACCTCGTCGCGCGCGACGACGGCCGGGAGGTGCCGCTCGTTCTCGAGACGAGCACGCCCGGGATCTTCTGTGTCGGCGACGTGCGCAGTCGTTCCATCAAACGCGTCGCAGCCGCCGTCGGTGAGGGCTCGATGGCCGTGCGCCTCGTGTTCGAGCGCCTCGAGGCGAGCGGGCTCGCGGCTCCAGACAAATCAGGAGTTCATTGAGATGCCCGATGAGCGGATCGACCCGAGCGCGCTTTCGACCGGTACGGGCTGCGTCGAGTGCCTGGCAGTCGACGGCTGGTGGTTCCACCTGCGCCGCTGTGCGCGCAGCGGTCACATCGGATGCTGCGACTAGGTCTCCTTCCTCTGCTTCGCGGGTGGTGGAAGGAACTTACGCCCGTCGTCTATCGACACCGCGGATTGGACGTCACCAGTCTCGGGCCGGACCGTTGGTAGAGCGCTCTACCACACGGGATCAACAGATGGCGCAATGGACGGATTCGTAGACCGAAGACCGCGTGGCAGGACTCAAGCTCTCTAGCTGGACTTTCGCAGAGCCTTGTCAAGGTGAGGGTCGTTTCTTGGCCGTTGTCCGCTCCCGGAGACGCAGGCGAGGACGCGCGTCCGGTCGCTCGCTCAGATCGGAATGGAGCTCTCAGTCCCCTTCAGTGATGGCGGCCAATTCCTCGCCGGTCAGCTCGATCGAAGCGGCGGCCACATTGGATTCGAGGTGTTCTACAGTGCCGGTCCCCGGAATAGGGAGGATCTGCGGGGAGCGGGCAAGCATCCAGGCCAGAGCGATCTGCCTTGCGCTCGCACCGTGCCGCCTGGCCGAGTCGCGTATCGCAAGGTTGCGGTCAGAATCGAGGATGGGTGCCCACGGCAGGAACACAAGCTGTTCTTGTTCGCACAGATCCACCAGTGCTTCCGACGAGCGATCAATGACGTTGAACCTGTTCTGGATCGATACGACTGACGTCAGTTTCTCGGCCTTGCGCAGTTCGGACTCAGTCACGTTCGAGACTCCGATGTGGCGGATCTTCCCCTCCTCCTTCAGCTCCACCAGCGCACCAATCGATTCGGTGATCGGGACCCTGGGATCGGGGCGGTGGAGCTGGTAGAGCGGAATCTGGTCGAGCTTCAGCCGACGCAGGCTTGCCTCACAGGCCTCCCGGAGGTGTGCAGGACGGCCATCAGGCTCCCACCGCCCTTTTCCGGGGCGAACGAGGCCGCCCTTGGTAGCGATGACGAGGTCGGCCGGATAAGGATGCAGTGTCTCCGCAATCAGAGTCTCGCTGACCTCGGGACCGTAGGCGTCAGCAGTGTCGATGAAGTTGATGCCCAACTCGATCGCGCGACGTAGGACAGTCTTCGCCTGCTCGCGATCCGGCGGTTCGCCCCATATGCCGGAGCCGGTTATGCGCATGGCCCCGAACCCGAGGCGATTCACGGTGAGATCTCCTCCGAGATCGATTGTGCCCGCTGCTCCCGCTGCGATCTGTGAACTAGGCGACATCTGCTCTCCTCCCTGTAATCGACTTCAGGTACTAAACGTCCAGCTGCCAGCACGCGTCATTGCTGAACTCGCCCTGTCGGAAGCTGGTGATCGGCTTCGACAGCACGGAGGGTCTCACAGCATTCGGAGGAAGGCGACGACGTGCTCGAGTCCTAAGGGATCCTTGTTCGACGCGCTGGTTGCGCATCGCTCTTCGGTCTCGGCTTGCTCCAGGGCTACGCGACACCGTGGCCGCTGCCCCGGGTCGCGTCCGTCGCGCAAGTTCGGTCACCCAGACCTTCACTCGCGGCCGTGGACAGAGCTTTGATCCGGTTCGGTCACCTCTGCCACGTTACCCAGCCGTGTACGTTGCCCCGGCGCAATTTCTAGGTCACAAGTAGTGCTCGCAGGAGCGGTTGAGCCCCTCTCTATCCGCACGACCTTCAACCTCAGCTACGGGGAGGTACGAGTTCGACTGTCGGGGCTCGCCGCGATCGATCCATCGCTAGCGATGCTCACTTCAGGCTGCCGATATGCAACGAGCCATCGTCTGGTGCCGGATCCTTCGACGGGGCGAGCGTCGCTTCCGGTGGCACGGCTTGGCTCGCCGGGTCATCGAGGAACTCGGCGGTGGGCACGAAGAACAAGCAGCCGGTCACCGCTGTCGAGAAGTCGAGGATCCGGTCATAGTTGCCGGGCGGGTTGCCTATGAACATGTTCGAGAGCATCTGTTCTGTGACATCCGGAGTGGCGCTATAGCCGATGAAGTAGGTACCGAACTGACCATCACCCACCTTGCCGAACGCCATGTTGTCTCGCAGGATCTGGCGCTCGTTACCGTCCTCGCCGGTGATCGTGTTGAGGGCTACATGGGAGTTGGAGAGCTTCACATCCTCGGGCAATTCGATATCGCTCAGCTTCGTGCGACCGACGACGCGTTCTTGTTCCTCGACAGACAGCGCGTTCCACGACTCCAGGTCGTGCAGATATTTCTGGACGATTACGTAGCTCCCGCCGGCAAAAGCGGGGTCTTCGTCGCCGATGGTGACGGCGGTAGCTGCCGCCGCCCCAACAGGGTTCTCGGTACCGTCGACGAAGCCCATGAGATCCCGCTGGTCGAAGTACCGGAATCCATGCACTTCATCGACCACTTCCGCGTGGCCGGCGAGTCGGTTGACCAGCTGACTGGCCAGCTCGAAACACAGGTCGATTCGGTGGGCGCGGATATGGAAGAGAACGTCTCCGGGGGTCGACACGGCGGTATGGGTTGCGCCCACGAGCTTACGGAACGGTCTCAGGCCGGCGGGACGGGGTCCGGTGAAGAGCCGGTCCCAGAGTCGAGAGCCAATCCCGGTTACGCAGGTCAGCTCTCCTTCAGGGATGCGAAAGCCCACGGATCGAGTAAGCGCGGCGACGTCGGCGAGCAGGCCGATCGTGATGCGCTCGGCATTGGTGTCCGAGTCGACGGTGGCTACGAGGAAGATGGCCGCCTCTGTCAACGGTGTCAGTATGGCTTGAGGGGCAGCCGATTGAGTCATGTTCCTCATCTCCAACTGGTTGTGGTAGCGCCCGCGGAACCGTGCAGGCGAGCTTGATGTCGTCTCCGATGATCGCGGATCGGTCGGTCGTCTCGCCAGTGGCACCCGACAAAGACCTGGCGCGGCCGTAGACCGGATTGTCACAAGCTGCCCATAGGTCACAAGCTGCCGATAGAAGGACAGGGCTCACGCTGCCAGCGTCCCCGAAAGGCAAACGGCTCAGGTCAGAGCCGCGGGAGAGGGACTCAGATAACAACGACAGCCTCGTCGGCAGAGAGCAACCTTTCGTCACCTACGTACCTGCCGGCAAGAGGGGCAGGGCGTTGAGCACGGTCAGGTGCTCAACTCAGGCGACTGGCAAGCCGATTTGAAAGGGGTGTCTCCGCATCAGAGGGCGGGGCACAGAGCCGGCTGTAATCAGGATCGCGGTGATGCGTCTTTTGAAGGTGAGGTCAACTTCTCTCGGTCAGGAGTGCAGGTGACGGATCCGGCGCGCCTATTCCCTAAATGGCCAGAGACATGACGAATGCCTCGGGTGGCCCAAGTTCCGCCCTCGGCCCCGCCAGCCAGGAGCTGACCGTCCGCCACCTCGAGCACGCATGCCGGCCGGCTATGCTCACCACCTTCTTGCTGTCGCTGGTCGTGGCACTGGCGGTGCCGGGCCTTGAGTGGTCAGCCGCCAGCGTGCCCCGTCCCATCGGTCCCGGCGTCGGGGTGTCAACCTCTCGAGGGGTCGCCTCGGATGAATCGGACAAGGGTGTTTGCGTGTGGGCTTTCCGGGGCGTCAACTCTGCCCTCGAGGAATCGGGCGCTACCTGGTACCTCACGTGGTCGACAACGCACGATGGCGTCGTCACCCCTCGAGGAGCCCAATTCGTGCCGATGGTGCGGGCAGCTGCCAATGTGACCCCGGCTACGTTGGCACAAGCCGAGCACTCTGGCCCCGCATTGCTAACATTCAACGAGCCCGATCTCGACACTCAAGCGGACATGACAGTCGATCAGGCCCTGTCGATCTGGCCGAAACTGATGGCGACAGGCCTGCTGCTCGCCAGTCCCGCCGTGGCCACAGGAGCCGCCAAACCCGGGGGATGGTTGGACCGGTTCATGAAAGGCGTCGAGCAGCGCCACTACCGGGTCAACTTCATCGCCGTGCATTGGTACGGCGCCGACTTCCAAACGGGCGCCGCCGTCGCCCAGTTGAAGACGTACCTGGAGAGCGTGCACCGTCGTTACGGTCTGCCGGTTTGGCTGACCGAGTATGCGCTCATCGATTTCGCCGCCGACGGTCCCATTTTCCCCACAGGTGTCGAGCAGGCCGCGTTCGTCACTGCGTCGGCGCGGATGCTGGACAGTCTCGCATTCGTGCAGCGTTACGCATGGTTCGCCCTCCCGGCACCGAGCTCCGGGCCGAGCACTGGGCTTTATGCTCCGGGCCCTCGAGCCACCGTCGTCGGACAGGCATTCGCCCGAACGTGATCGCCGCGCCATGAGTGGACAAGCACGGACAAGCAAGGACCCTGGCTTCGAAGTCAGCCGAAGTGGCGGAGAAGACGCTGCGGTTGGCTCGCAACTCTCGCCTATGGCATCGGCCCGAGGTTGTGCCCACCTGCACCATGGTCCCTGGTCGAGATCATCTGCCTTTCACCAGGCGCGAACTACGGTTTGTCAGATGAAGCTGCGGCTGCGCTCATTGGTGCAACGACTGGGTCCCGGTCCCCGGGTACTAGCGATGCTTTCGTCCTTGCTAGGCGTCCTGATTGCCTTCGTTGCCGTTGGCACGCCTTCGTCGGCGGGTGCAGCTCGGTTAGCTACCGCGCAAGAAGGCTCGCGTCAGGTCACTTTCGTCAACCACATGGACGAAACCATCTGGGTCGCTGCGTCGCCCGGGAGCGGTCCCGCCAGCTTAGCCGTGACGGGTTGGAAGCTCCCGGCGGGCCAGCAAGTAACGATCACCGTCCCGAACCACTGGAACGGCCGGTTCTGGGGTCGCACCGGCTGCCATTTTGACGCCGCTGGCAACGGCGGATGCCAGACAGGCGACTGTAGTGGTCGGTTCCAGTGCACAGGCTTTGGCGCCATCCCGGCGACCTTGGCCGAATACAACCTCGACGCTTGGGACAATCTCGACTTCTACGACGTGAGCATGGTCGACGGCTCAAACTTGCCCATGTACATCAATCAGTTCGGAGCGCGGGGCAGGGACCCGATCAGCGCGAACGGCTGCTCGGCCGCAGGCTGCACCAAAGCGGTTGTTTGTCCTCCCGTACTGCAGGTCCGGGCGGCCGGAGCTGTGGTCGGCTGCATCTCGGCCTGCGGACGCTTCGGCACCGACCAATACTGCTGCCGGGGAAAGTGGTCGAGCCGGGCCGCCTGCAACCCCAAGCATTGGCCCGTCGACTACGCGGCGGTGTTCAAGAGGGCCGAGCCATTCGCCTATTCCTACGCCTACGACGACGCGACGAGTGTGTTCACTTGCGACGGGGACTGCGACTACCGGATCACCTTCGGGTTGACGAAGCTGTCTTCGAGACACTGAAGCTCGGCGTGGTCGAGATCACCGCCGCGGCTCTCAGCCGGCTCGTAACTCTTGACCGAGGAGGTCATCGACCTGCCCACTCCAAGTTGGCGTCGGCAATGGCCTGTACAACGGGGCTCCGAGCCGGTGGTGGCGGGGCTCGGCGATGAGAGCCGGTTCGCGCGTCGTCAGTGCGACAGTTGCGGAAGACCAACGGAACTCTCGGCCGTCGCGTCGGCGATCTCTCGTTCGCCAGTTCGGATCACCTCGTGTTCAGAAGAGCAGGGCAAAACCACTGAGGTACTTAGAGTTTCTACGTATGTAGTTAGGTAGGCACTTGCAGACCATGATCGCTGATTGCTCAGACTGTTCGGCGGCGCTCCCCGTGCGTTCGTGCCAGATGATCGCCTCTGACGCCCGCAGGCTGATGAGGACGCCTAGCCGGATGAGGCCGTCTATCTGAGCGGGTGATGGCGGGTTGTGGCGAGGCCTCTGGGCCCCAGAGCCGCCGCCCGGCGTTCCCGAGCGCGCTGCTGGAGCCCGAGCAGCACCGTGGCACGAGTCCGGATGGCTTCAGGTTCCCGTGTGGCGGCTCGGTGCGACCGACCCCGAAACACCCCGTGCGGGGGCCATTGCGCGCCGTTCGGGGCCGGCCGCATCGTCCTGCGCGCGAGTCAAGGCCAGCAGGTCCTGGCGGGCGCGGGCGACTCGGGATCGGATCGTCCCAACGGCACAACCGCTCACCTCTGCCGCGTCCGCATAGGAGAGCCCGAGTATCTGTGTCAGCAGAACGGCGAGCCTCCGGTCCTCATCCAGCTCGCTGATCAAGCTGTCGAGCTCGGTCCAACCCTCAGGGTCGGGCGCCTGGGGAGGACCGGGCGACTCGCGGTCGAGCTCGGAGAGCCTCAGTTGTCGTCTACCGAGCCGTAGAGCCGTCCGGCGTGCGATCACGAGCAACCAAGTTCGCGCGGACGACTCGCCTCGGAATGAGGCTAGGGCGCGCCAAGCGGCGAGGAATGTCTCCTGCGTGGCGTCGTCAGCGTTCGCGCGACCGATCAGGTACGTGCAGAACCGCCAGACCTCCGGCTGACAGCGGCGGATGAAACTCGCAAATGCGGCGTCGCTTCCTGCCCGCGCCTCGAGCAGGAGGCGGCTCATCTCGTCGACCGGCTGACGGTAACGTTCGCGCGACTCGCCAAGGTTGGAAGGCTCGGGAACTTCTGCGGTCTGGTCGGCCACTACCTACACGATAAGAGATGAACCCGCGGGCCAGGTGCTCGCGCTCAACCGGGGGGATCGGATCCGCTATGGGGGGCATGGGCAGCGCGTCGCTCCAGACGACGAACGCGACGATCGTTTCCGCGTTCGAGTCGGCCCTGCTCCACCAGGCTCTCGTGGTGCTGGTCATTCTCGCCCTTGTGGCGGCGGCCTGGAACCTCCTGCGGTCGATGCAACTGCGTCAGGCAGCGAGCGGTGGTGGCCATCTGGCGCCTGGACCAGAGATGAACGAGCCGGCAGCTCGCCGCCTCTTACGGGTCGCTTTTGGATGCATCTGGCTGTTCGACGGGTTCCTTCAGGCCCAGGTCTCCATGCCCCTCGGCCTCCCATCGGGCGTGCTCCGGCCGGCAGCCGCGACGTCTCCGGCATGGGTACGCAGCCTCGTCGGCGTCGGGGTGACGATCTGGAACAACCATCCCGTGCCGGCCGCGGCCTCGGCGGTCTGGATCCAGGTGGGCATCGGTGTCTGGCTTCTCGTGGCGCCCCGGGGTAACTGGTCCCGATTGGCGGGGCTCGCTAGCGCCGCGTGGGGATTGATCGTCTGGGTCTTCGGCGAGGCGTTCGGCTCGATCTTCGGGTCCGGGCTCAGCTGGCTTTTCGGCGCGCCCGGTGCCGCGGTCTTCTACGTCGTGGCGGGGCTGCTGATCGCCTGCCCGGAGCGAGCCTGGGCGAGCCGACGCCTCGGGCGCGGCATCCTGGCCGCCACCGGTCTCTTTTTCCTCGGGATGGCCACGCTCCAGGCATGGCCCGGCCGCGGATTCTGGCAGGGCCAGCCGAATCCGCACGCGACGGCGGGGACACTGACCTCGATGGCGCAGGGTATGTCGCATACGCCCCAGCCGGGCTTCTTCTCTTCCACGGTGTCGAGCTTCGCCTCCTTCGATGCTGCGCACGGGTGGGCCGTCAACCTCTTCGTCGTCGTCGCTCTCGCGCTCATCGGGGCGGCCTTTTTGACGGGCAGGCGACAGATCGTGCTCGTGGCTGTCGTCTTCGCGACGTTCCTTTGTCTCGCGGACTGGATCGTCATCGAGGACCTGGGCTTCCTCGGAGGCGTCGGTACCGACCCGAACAGCATGATCCCGATAGCGCTCATCTTCGTCTCCGGATATGTGGCGATGACCCGCGTCCCGGTCACTGTCGAAGCAACCTCGGTAGTGCCCCCCCCGGCCGAGGCGGAGCCCGGCTGGCGCGAACGCCTCGTCGCCCGCCCGGCCTATGTCTTCCGCAGCCTGGCTGCGATCGGAGCGATGGGCGTCGTCCTGCTCGGGGCCGCCCCTATGGCCTTCGCGGCCACGAACCCCGTAGCTGACCCCATCCTCAACGAGGCGATGGACGGGACCCCGAACGCGACCAATGTCCCTGCGCCACAGTTCACTCTCGTCGACCAGTACGGGAGGTCCGTTTCGCTGCGCAGCCTGCGTGGCTATGCGCTGGCGATCACCTTTCTCGACCCGGTCTGCACCACGGACTGCCCGCTCATCGCCCAGGAGTTCCACGAGGCAGACCAGATGCTCGGCGCGACCTCGCGCCGGACGATGTTCATCTCCATCGTGACCAACCCCATCTACCGTTCTCTGGCGGTCATCCGCGCCTTCGACGACGACGAGGGGCTCGAACACGTCAAGAACTGGCTCTACCTCACGGGGTCGGTTAGCCAGCTTGAGCGGACCTGGAACACCTACGGCATCGAAGACCAGGTCGAACCCGCCGGCTCGATGGTCGCCCACTCCGAGCTCGCCTATGTGATCGATCCGGCTGGTCATACGCGCTACGTCTTGGACGCCGACCCAGGTCCGGGGACGGTGTCGCTGCGATCGTCGTTCGCCGGCCTCGTCGCGAGCGAGATCCGACACGTCCTGGCGCAGCCGTGATCGCCGCCAGTTTGTCGCGGTCCGGACGCGCGAACCGTCACCGCGTCGTCGTCCTCATGCTTGGCGCCATAGCCGGTGCAGTCGTGCTCGCCGGAGCGAGCTCGGCGAGCGGTGCCGGCGCTTTGACGCCGCCGCCGGGGCGCGCTCCCCTGCAGGCGTCGATGACAACCTCGAGCGGAACGTGGGTCGACTTGGCGATGGGGGATCTCGCTCAGCTGGCGAACACGTTCTGGCAGGTCCTCTATCTCGAGCCGGGCGGCTCTCGCTGGTCGCTCGTCACACCGCCCGGGTTTGCGGACAACGGCGGCCTCGTCAGCGTGCAGGTTGGCCCGTCGCTCCTAACCGGCTTCATGGCCAGCCAGCAGATCGGTTTCTCCCCTCTGGCTTCGAGCTCGGACGGAGGCAAGCGCTGGGCTCCGGGCGTCATTACCAGCCCGCTTGCTGTTGTCCCCGACGCCCTCGCCGCCTTGCCCGACGGACGCGTTGTCGCTCTCACCGGTAAGCCGGCCACAGCGGTCCTCTCCGACAGCGGTGGTCTGTCCAGCTGGCAACGTACCGCCTCGGGGCGCCATCTCGAGACCTCACCGGGCGGACGCGCGTGTGGAGTGACCGCGCTCACAGCACTGGCCGTCTCGCCCGGTGGCCAGCTCCTTGTCGGCACCTCGTGCGCACGGACGGGCGAGGTCGGGATCTTCGAGCAGTCCGCCACTGGCTGGCGCCTCGCCGGACCTTCGCTTCCATCAGCCGGCAGCGCTCGGGTGACGAGCGTGCTCAGGTTGCGGTCCTTCGACGGTGGCGTCTCCGCCCTGATAGCGACGAGCTCTGGCGGACACACGGAGTTGTTCGGGACGCGACTGGCTGGCCGCGCAGGCTGGTCGAAGCCTGTTGGCCTAGCGCTCGGGGGGAACGCTCAGCTGAGCGCCTCGGGGATCTCGGCCGACGGCGGGCTCGTCGTTGAGGTCGCCGGGGCCGGAGGACTTGTTGCCGAGGTTCTCGGACCAGGCGAGCGCGCATGGACCGAACTACACCGGTTGCCGCCCCGGACTGCGGCGGTCTGCTTCGAGGAGGGGGGCAGGATCGACGCGCTCGCCGTTGACCACAGCCAGCTGACGATTTACCGTCTCGCCAAGAGCGGGTCGGACTGGCAGCGAGCCCAGGAGATGCAAGTGCCGATCCAATATGGCTCGTCGGGCTGACGGTACTCCCGGACTAGTCCCGGAACGGGCGGTGACTAGCCCGCAAGGACCCGGCGGCCAATCGGGGGTGGGAGGGCGGGGCGCGTGAACTATGTGATCGACAACTGGTCGTTCGACCCGTTCCTCGTCGTCGTCGGCGTCGTCGTCATCTGGCACGAGGTCGGCCTGCGCCATCTCCGGCGGCGCTCGACGCCCGAGCGAACGCGCCGACGCAGGATGCGATCGCTTTGTTTCTACGCGGGACTCGGCATGCTCTTGTTGGCGGTGGACTCGCCGATCGACTATTGGGCGGACTACTACTTCTTTGTCCACATGATCGAGCACATCTTGATCATGTTCTTCGCTCCGATCCTGATCGTCGCGGGGGCACCATGGTTGCCGCTGGTCCATGGTTTGCCGGTCAAGGTCCGCCGCGTGGTCGGCCGCGCCGTCCTGTTAAGCGGCTGGGCTCGCCCCCTTCGGACAATCGGGCGCTTCATGACGAGCGGGGCGGTGGCGATCGTCGCCTTCGACGTCGTCATGGTGGTCTGGCACGTCCCGGCACTTTACGACCTTGCCGAGAACAACCAGTCCGTGCACATCTGGTTGATGCATTCGAGCTTCTTCGTGAGCGGTGTCTTCTTCTGGCTGCAGATCATCCCGTCGTACCCGATCAGGCCGAAGCTCGGCACCGTCGGCCAGATATTCGCCATTGTCAGCACGAACGTCGTGATGTTCGTCCTTGCCATGGCGCTGAGCATCTTCACGGCGAGTTCCTGGTACAGCGTCTACAACCACGTGCCCGGTGTGACGCTCTCGCCTTTCGCCGACCAACAGATCGGTGCCGCCATCCTCTGGGTATGCGGTGATTTCTGGGCCGTCCCAGCGCTGATCTTCATCATCCGTCGCGCAATCTCGTCAGACACAGACATGAACGTCGTCATCGACCGCCTGCTCGGCAGGCGGGCCATCGAAGGGGTGGGGTAGCAGATGGGGCGCGACCTCGGCGATCTCGATCGCGCGGTGATGTGCTCCAAGGTGCGAGAGCAGATCTCTGCCTCGCTCGACGGCGAGACACCGGGGGAGCTTTCTCCCGAGCAAGCCCGGCATCTGATGGTCTGCAGGGGTTGCGGCGACTTCGGACAACGGGTCGCCGCACTCTCGCGCCAGCTGCGCCTCCACGTCTTCGAATCGACCCCCGATCTCAGCGAGCAGATCCTTCGGCGTATATCGGCCGAGGCGCCGACAACGCTTGCGACCCGCACGACACAGCACCGGCGCGTCGGTAGGGCACCTCGGACGACACGATGGGCAGCCGCGGTGATACCGCTCGGCCTGGCTTTGTCCGGCCTCACCTCGTCGGCGTTCGCCCAGGCCCGTGTCCTACCGACTCATCCCGTGACGTCGTGCACCGCATCGCTTGGCCGTCACTAGCTCCAAGACCCTCCGCCGAGATGGAGCCGATTGTGGCGAGACAGCACTAGGACTCATCACCTCGACGTTGGCGACGATTTCGTGGACGGAACCGATGCGGGCGAGGTCCGCATCGGGCAAGGCTTCTCCTCTACAGGCAGTTGGCCGGTCGTACACTCCTGGTTGTCCGTGCCGGTCAACCACATGGGAGCCAAGACGGAGATCTGGAGGTGACGGTGGAACGTGGTGATCGCTGCTTGTTCGCAGATGTGGCCGAAGACCCTCACTGACTCGTTGGCATTTGCGTGACCAGCGCCTTCCCGACGAGTCGCTGGCTACGCCCAGAGCTGCACGGTGTGCCGTCGTATGGGTCGGCGGTCGTTTCGCCCGCCGGCTATGAAGGGCCGACACACAAGCTGTCCTCGAACGAGAGCCCGTATCCGCCCAGCGAAGCTGTGATCGAGGCGATGCAAGGTGCAGCCCGTGCATCTAACCGGTATCCGGATATGTTCGCTGATGACATGGCCGGCGTGCTGGCCGAGCACTACGCGCTTCCCGCTGACCGTGTGGCCGTGGCCGGAGGTTCGCTCGTCTTGCTGCAACAGGCTGTGCAAGCCGTGGCGAGCCCGGGAGACGAGGTTCTGTTCGGCTGGCGCTCTTATGAGGCCTACCCGATCATCGCCGAGGTTGCGCGCTGTACGAGCGTAAGAGCTCCCTTGCACCAGCACCGCCTCGATCTGGACCAGCTCGCGCAGCGCGTCAGCGATGCCACCCGGATCGTGATCGTGTGCAGCCCAAACAATCCGACATCTACTGACATCTCGTCACGGGAGCTAGAAGGCTTCCTCGAGGCTCTGCCGCCATCGTGTCTGGTGATTTTGGACCAGGCGTACCGGGAGTTCGCTACCAGCGAGACAGTTCCCGACGGTCTCCACTTACAAGAGCGGTTCGACCAGCTGCTTGTCCTGCGGACCTTCTCGAAGGCGCACAGCCTGGCCGGAGCACGCATTGGTTGGTGCGTAGGAGATCCTGAGATTCTTCAAGCTCTTCGCCGGGTCGCTCTCCCGTTTACGCTCAGCCGGGTCGCCGCAGCCGCAGCCATGGCGGCACTGGCCGAGGACGCCGGCTCGGTATCAGGCCGGCTGGCGGCCATAATCGGGGAACGGAACCGCGTCGCGGCGAGGCTCCGACAGTTCGGCTTCGAGGTTCCGGCCAGCGAGGCGAATTTCCTCTGGCTACCGCTCGCCGACAAGGCGGACTCGTTCGCCTACGAGTGCGCGCGGGTGGGCATCTCGGTGCGTTGCTTCAGCGGGGAGGGAGTGCGCGTCACGATCGGAACCGTGACGGCCAACGATCTTGTGATCGAGGCCGCGCAGTCGTTCATCTCAAAGAGATGAGCCATGGCGCTACCGGCAGAACCTGAAGGACAAACACCGCGCACTCATTTCCCGGCCGTCGCAGGTCGCAGTCTGGTAGGCACGCACGCTTGGACGAGCCGAGTCAGCCCGGCAGTTGATCAGGTACCCCGGCAATCTTCTCGGCGGCAGCGGCGAGAGCCACCAAAGCCCGCAGCGCTGCGCCTTGGCCCCATGGGGACGGCTCGACTGGAAACCGCTCGTAGCTGGACTCGTCCCAGCTAGGCAGGACATCGGCGCTGACCCCGCCGTAGGTACCGTCCGCGGTCACGGCTCGAAAGACCGCCGCAGTCGCAGCTTGGATCCTTGCTCGACTGGGCGTGCCGACAACGGAGGTCTTCGGGTGCAGAGCCGCGGCGAGGAAGAACGCTGCCGTTGAGGTTTCCTCGGCCGCGCGAGAGTTGCCGAGAACGGCCGGCCAGTTGCCGCTCGGGGCCTGCTCAGCCGCAAGAGATTCGAGGATCCTGCCCGTCGCCTCCACTAGGTACCCAGCCTCGGCGCCTTCGACCAGCTCGAGCAGGTCGAGCAGTCCTAACACCGCCCAGCCGAGACCCCGGCTCCAAGAGACGGCGTTGTTACGCCGGAGTGAGAAGTCGTACCACTGCGCCCAACCGGTCCGACACCGGAGGAGCTCCAGGATCTCGGTCGCAATACGAATCGCCGCACGTCCGGCGCCGGGGTCGCCCCGGTATTCGCCGGCCATGACCATCATGGCGGGCAGATGGTATAGGGCGTCGATGCAGACTCCGAAGCGAAACTGCGGCCTGTGCGGCTCAAGCGCCGGAATCGCCCCGCCGAGCAGCGGGAGCCTCTCGATGCCGGCAACGACGCGCTCTGCGGCAGCCGGAGGCAGCGCGCCGTCCGCGACAAGTTGCAGAACAGCCCGGCCCGGCACGAGAGCATCGTCGAATGTCGTCGGTGCCAGCCGAGTCCAGCGATCAAGGCAGTCGACGACAGCATCGCGGAACGGGCCGCCAACGACCTGGTCAGCCGCAAGCAGACCGTCGACGGCGATCGCGTCCCCCCAGTACCAGGTTCCGAAGCGGAATCGGAGAGTACGCTCCGCCGCCGAGCGGAGCACATTCTGGTGCTCGGTTGATGTCATGTGTCCGGGCGGGTCCGCGTCCATAACTCGATGTCCTGGCAACTCCCAGGGAGAAAATGGGTGTCGGTGGCAAATCGTAGCGTCCTGGCCTCGAGCGGGACGTACGCTGTCGTCCGCCTGGAACCAACAGGATTATCCCAGGCGCTCTCGTCGAGGTCGGACCATTGGCACCGCGCCCTGGCGGGTGCGTCGCCAACACCGGTCGTGACCTGAGCTCGCTCGGTGCCGCTCTCCGGCTTGTCGCCGACATGGTGATGACGAGCTGGGATCGAGCGATGTCCACATGCTCAGCCGGGCTCGACTGTCAGGGCATCCGCCGCGTCCCCGGTGCGGCGATTTCATACTCGCTGGTTTTCGAACCGCCGGGTAGAGACAGGACCTTCTGGCACCACGTCGGTGCGAACGCTTCCTTCGACGGTGCGCGAGTCACGCCCGAGGACGTTCTCGCCAAGTCTGGCATCAAGTCGGCTGCAGGGCACCCACGCGAGCGCACTCGCATAAGGTCGTGGCGATGGACTCCGGGATGGAGGAGGTCGACGAGGGCGACACCGTCTGGCGTTTCGACCGCGACTTCTTGGCGTCCAGGTGGGTCTGTCTGTGGGGCAGGGGTTGCAAGGGCATCGGCACCACCCCGGCAGAGCATCTTGGGCTCGGGTGCTGCTCGGTCGGGGCCGAGTTCGGAGACGTGGACGAGGCACGACTCACGGCGGCACTGGCCGCGACGCTGTCCCCGGAGCGCTTCGAGCGTCACGCCGAGGCGGCCGAGGGTGGCATCTTCAACGACGACGCCCGCAGCGGCACCCGTGTCGTCGACGGCGCCTGCATCTTCCTCAACCGCCCCGGGTTTGCCGGCGGTGCGGGTTGTGCGCTGCACCTGGCCGCTATCGACGCCGGAGAGTCGCCCATCGACTGGAAGCCGTCGGTGTGCTGGCAGCTGCCGATCAAAGTCGACTGGGCCGAGCGAGACGACGGTGTCGAGGTGGCGACTGTGCGCCGCTGGACGCGCCGGGACTGGGGCGAGGACGGCGAGACGATGGCATGGTGCTGCACGGAGGGCGCATTGGCCTACGTCGGGGACCGCCCCGTGATCGACTCGCTGGGAGCGGAGTTGAAGGCGATCGTCGGCACCGAAGTCTATGTCGAGCTGCGGCACCGGATAAGGGGCCAGGACCAGTAGCGAGACGGGTGCGGAAAATGCCTGAGGCCGTTCTCACGGCTCGAGAGGGCGACTGTCGCCCGGCGGGCGACAAGCCCGGAGAGCGGCGAGGTCACCAGGATCGTTTCGGCAGCGAGCCGGACCGGGTACAAGCTGAACTCGCTGGTGGGCTGGGACGGTTCGATGACCTCGCGAAGCGCGCTCGCCACGTCTAGGCGAAGGTGCATACTCGAATTTGAGAGAGGAGCCCTGATGGCCATAAATCCGATTCGGGGTCGCCGCTCACCTCTTTTCGTTGTCGCGACGATCCTCTTTGTATTCGTCGCGGGCGGGGTGACCGGCGCCGTTGTCGATCACGCCGTGAGCCACGGCACGCCATCGGGGACGGGAAGTAAGGCTCAGGCTACGAACGGCTCGTCCTCTACGACGAACGCGCCGACGACGAGCTCCACGCTCACGCCGCCCGCCCTCAGCGTGGCTTCGGTCACCCCAGCAAACGGGGCGACGGGTGTCGCGCCCAACGCGCCGATCACGGTCACGTTGTCCGCAGCCTTGTCGCAGAGCTCCCCTTTGCCGGTTCTCTCTCCGACGACGCCCGGGTCCTGGCGCACGAGCGGTGACAGCCTCATATTCACGCCGAGCCCCGACTTCGTGCCGCTGAGCGACATCACCCTTACCCTGCTTAGCGGCGCGGCCGGAATCTTGAGCAAGGCGGGCGGCTATCTCGCTCAAACGGTGACCGAGCAGTTCCAGGTCGCGAACGGCTCGATCGTTCGACTGCAGCAGCTTCTCTCGCTCTTGGACTACTCACCGCTCGCATGGGACGCAGCTGGCGCGCCGATAGCGCCGACGGACTCCGAGGCACAGACCGCTGCGCTGTACAAACCTCCCGCCGGAAACTTCGCCTGGCGGGAACGGGGCTGGCCTGCTCGGCTGGTTGCCTTGTGGCGGCCCGGCATCGACAACGTCTTTACGCGCGGGCTCATAATGTCGTTCCAGGCCGATCACGAGCTCACCACGAACGGCGCCATGGGAGCGAGCCTCTGGACCACGTTGCTCGCCGCCCTCGCCTCCAACACGCTGAACACCGGCGGATACAACTACGGGCTCGCGGACAAGGCCACGCCTGAGTCGCTGACGGTCTACCACGACGGGAGGATCGTCGTGCAGACCCCGGCGAATACCGGAATCGGCGCCTCCCCGACGCCCGACGGGACCTTCCCCGTCTTCGAGCGCCTGCGACAGCAGGTCATGCGCGGCACGAACCCAGATGGGCAACCCTACGCGGACCTGGTTCAGTACATCGCCTATTTCCACGGCAACGATGCGGTCCACTACATGGACAGGGCCGACTACGGGATCCCGCAGAGCCTCGGTTGCATCGAGCTTCCGCTCGCCGACGCGGCGCGTGTTTGGCCGTACCTCGCCTACGGAACCCTCGTGACGATCATCAACTGACTAATCCGAAAAGCGGCGACCTTGCCGACGAGTGCGAGGGCGGCAATAAGCACGCTTCCTCGGACGTGAACAGTCTCGCCGCAAGAGCACCATGCACGGGCTCTAGAGAAGCTCAGATCAGGGTTTCCCTCGTGGCAGCCGGCCCGACGAGGTAGCCGACGAGAACGAACGCGACGGCGATGCCGAGCAGAACCTCGATTGTCGTCTCCCGGTCCCCGATCGTGGCGTGGCAGGCATAAAAGGCCGATCGTTCATCAGGGCTCAGGGCGGACGGTTGCGAGGAAGGCAAGTTCGTGTCTTCGTTTCGCAGCCACCCGTAGACGCTCAGACAGGCAACCTGCTGAACGGAGTATCCGCCGGTGGGAGAGACGCTGTTGTACGACGCCGTCGCACTCCGGAAGAAGAGGTACGCACTGACGGCGACCAGGCATCCGGCAACAACCCACCACACGGTTCGTGATCTGACGGGAGACGCGGAAAAGGCGGAGGCAGGCCGTCGATCAGGTACGCGCAAGGGGGGCCTCCACGCACTGTGTACTGGTGAACGGCTCAAACGATTGTGGCACGGCGTGCAGCCTACGCTCGTGGCCGCCAGCCCAGCGAGAAACGACCTTGCCCTCTGACCTCGCCGATCTCGCGTGAACCCCGGGTCCCGGTGCGCTCCGGCGACAACTTCGTAACGGCCTGTTCGCTCGGGTTCGGGAAAAACCGCTGGCGCGAAGCGCTCGATCAGGACATACTTCTCGCACGGTGCACGGCTCCCAGCTTCCCTCGCAAGGCAACCGGGGGTCGTGCACTTCCTATCGACACGGGCTGCTCCGCCCTTGAGCACAGGCCTCGGGGGCGAACCCGAGGGCATCGCCCAGCGGGTTGCGACGGGTCGGCTCAGCTAGCTCAACGCTCATGATGACTTCTCGAGCGAGGGAATCAGGTAGCCGAAGACCGCTATCAGAGTCCCGATGAACATGACCGCCATGCCGCCGATCCTCAGCGGACGCATGGCGGTCATGAGACCACCAGCGCTGGAGATCGCCACACCGACAGCGCCGATCCAGCCGCTCAGCTTGGCGAGCCTCGTGGATCTCCAGACGCGGGCGAGCAGTGTCACTGCCCCACCCACGAGCAAGATGCCGAGGACCGAGTGGACAAGGTAGATGGCCGCTCCTCTCGATGTCGACCAACCGCTCGGGCGTCCGATCGGCACGGCAATCAACGCCAGGATCCCCAACACCAACTCGACTCCTATGAGAGCAGCAAGCGCGGTTGCCATCCTGGCGGTCGTGCCTTCGACAGTCACCTCTCGCGGGGCGCCCGCTGCCGTGCCCGCCTTGCTGTTCGCGACTTGCGTGCCCTGTTTGCGGACCCTCAAGACCTCGGGATCCTCGTGGATCAAGTACCACCAGCCGTAAATCGCGATGAGGGCGAATACCGGCCATTCGACCGAGTAGACCCAGCTGAGCTCGTTTCCCGCCAGCGCTCTTGTGGCTTGCCACCAGCCGGCGATCACGCATGCGGGCGCGATGACAGCGACCTCGACATGGAGCAGGAGTGCTCTGCGCGAGAACCAGCGTCGCCTAAGGGTCGGATGACCTGGTTGCGGCCGGTCGGCGCATCTTCCGACCGGGAGCTTCGTCGGGGCGCTGTTGGCTTCGAAGCGCTTCGTCATCTTCCGCTCGGCGACGAAGGCACAAAAGGGCACAGTGCCTGCTAGTAGAACGAGGGCCATCTGCCACTTTGGTATACGGAGTCTCCGCGTCAGGCGAAAGGCAACGTAGAGATAGACGATGTACAAAAAGCCGTGAATCGTGCCGACATCGTTCACAACTTCTGGACGACCCGCAGCGAGCTGCAGTGGTATGCCGACAAAGACGAGCACGATGAGAAGTGTCGCGGTTGTGAAGGCCATCACCCGGTAGCGCACGAGGAGGCCGCGCCCTACAGGGCTTGTCTGTGCCTGATCGCTCTCAGGTGCTTCTAGAGTCATGTCGGCATCTGCACTGCAGAGAAGTCCAGCTGACGGGTCCTCGATGGGCGAAGAGACTACCTCCCACGCTTGCCGGATCCGGTTTGGTCGTCGGTGGCGAAGTGTGCCGCTCGACTGCCTCGTCGAGGAGACGCCTTGTTGCGCGTGATGCCGAGATCTCCGCAACCGCCTTTTCGGTCTGCGCCGCTTCCTACGAGCTCCCGGGTGCGGCGACTGACAGCTCGATCGCGGTCAGGACTGTTGTTCCTCCTCTACGGTCAGCTCCGCGGCCGGGTCAGCTTCGAGGCGGGCGTCGGGGATCGGCAGGCCGCTGCGGATCGAGTAGCCGAAGGTGCCATCCTCGAGCCTGCGTTCGGCCCGATCCAGGGCAGCCAGCCGATCGCGCAGGCCTCCAGCGAGTGCGTCGTCGGTCTCCTCGGCGGTGAGCCTCTCTGCCGGATCGGTCAGGTCGCCAGGCTCATTGGCTTGTTCTCGATCTTGCTCCGCGTCTTGCTCTGTCTCTTTGAGCAGCCTCTTCACGCGGCTGCGCTCCTCGTCCAGCAGCGTTCGAGCGTGCTCTTGGTCCACTGTCCCCCCTCATGCTCTCCCGATGTCGCCTCACGGTCGACCAGTCGGCCGCTGCGCCAGGGCGCTTGTGCGCGGCGCCTTTCATGGTGGCACCGACCGAGTGACCCGGACAAGGAGGGGCTTGTTGGTACTCGTGGTCAGCCCCCTGCGATGACCCTCGGTCCTCTCCGCCACGACACGTACCGCCAAGCCCAGTTCAAGAGCACAGAGGTCCTGTTGCGCACGCCGGTGAGCACGGCTATATGCAGGCCCAGCCAGGCGAGCCAGGCGGTTGTCCCTCGCAGGCGGATGCCTCTTGGCAACTCGGCCACCGCGGCTCTGCGGCCGATCGTCGCCATGATCCCCTTGTCCCGGTAGCGGAACCTCCTCGTCTCCCCGCCGGAGATCAGCCGCTGAATCTGCTCTCCCACGAGCCGGCCCTCCTGGATCGCCTGCTGTGCAAGCTGCGGCAAAGGTGGCCCCTGCCCGTCCGAGCGCGCGGCTGCCATGTCGCCGATGGCGAAGACCTCGGCAAACCCGGTCACGCGGAGGTCGTCGTCGACCTCTAGACGGCCGCGTACCTTCGCAAGCTCGAGCGCGTCGGTCAACTGGCACGGGCCGACTCCGGCCGCCCAGATGACGAGCTGGCACATTATGGTCTCCCCGGAGCCGAGCACGGCTCGGTCCGAGCTCACCTGCTTCACACTCTCCGGGCAGCGAACCTCCACGCCGCGGCGTTCGAGCACGCGTAGGGCATACGCGCTGAGCTTGGGGTGAAACGCGCCGAGGAGACGTTCTTGCTGCTCGACGAGCACGATGCGCGAGAGGGAAGCGTCGAGCTCTGCATAACGGGTACCGAATTCCATCTTGCGCAGGTCGGCGAGGGCGCCGGCCATCTCCACACCCGTCGGGCCGCCGCCGACGACAACGACGGTCAAGTCACCTTCGCGCGCCCCGTGCGAGGAGGCCCGCTCGACGCTCGCCAAGGCAATGTCGCGCACCGCGATGGCGTCCTCCATCGTGTAGATCGCTTTGGAGTGCTCGCGCGCCCCCGAGACGCCGAAGTACGTCGTACCAGCACCTGCGGCGAGGACGAGGTAGTCGTAACCGAGCGCCGGGCCTTCCGCGAACGAGATGCTGCGGGCGGAGAAGTCGACGGACGCGACCTCGTCCCGGCGGAACCGCACCGAGCGGCGCAGGCTCGTGTAAGCCCGGATCGGGTAGGCGATGTCACCCGGGTTCAGCCCGGCCGTCGCGACTTGGTAGAGCAAGGGCTGGAAGGTGTTGTAGTTGTGGCGGTCGACGAGGACGATCTCCACCTCTGCTTTGGCCAAGGACTCACAGACCGCAAGGCCTCCGAAGCCCGCCCCTATCACGACGACCCGGGGTCGGTGGCTCGCCCTGCCCATCGCCGGACCATCGAGGCGGCCCGCAAGAAGGATCGAGAGGAATCGCCTAGCGCGAAGCATCGAAACTCGGTAGGGGCGACATGTCACGGGTCATAGTCCCGCCGTCGCGCTCGAAGCTCAGTCAGGCTCGGTGTTCACGATCAGCAGATTGCACGGGCTGTGATGGGAGACCTTGTTGGGTACGCTCCCGAGCACGAACCGGGTCATGCTGTTCATGCCCCGGTTGCCGACCACGAGCAGGTCGGCACCTACCTCCTCGGCCGTCTTCACGAGGGCGTCCGCCACATCCTCTCCGCCGCGGCTGTGCACCTCGACGCTCACGCCCAGCCGTTCGGCCTCGCCGCGAAGCTTCGAAGCGTTGGCCTCGGCCTGCTCACGCATTCTGTCGATCTCGACCTGCCCGCCGCTCGAGTCGGAGAATCCCGTCTTGACTGCCGGGTGGACCACCTGGACGGCGTGCAGCTTGGCGCCGGACATCTGCGCCAGGCCGAGGGCGTGTGAGACGGCGACCGATGCCCGGTCGGACCCGTCTGTGCCGACAACGATCACCTTGTACATAGCCGTGGGCCCCCTTGTCCAACGCAGCGGTGACGCGCGCTTGGACAGCTCGACGTAGTTGACCGCAATCTACAGTCCGGCTCGACGCCCGGCAACGGGATTCTTGTTGTCACATTGGCTTTCGCCGCCCAGCGGGGCCCCGATTTGTGCTGCGCGAACGTGACGGGAGGGGTATTGTCGTGCGAAGGAAATTGAGGGGGGACTTCGGAGGGGGGAACTGTGCCGAAGGTGGGGAGAGTCGCCGTCACGCTCGCGCTGCTTGCCGCGATCGCTGGCGGGCTGGCATTCGCGGGTGTGTCGCTCACGTCCCAGCCCCTCACTGTCGATTACATCGCGAGCCCGGGCCAACCTGTAGCCGTGACGATGCAGACCTTTGGCGCATACGGTCACGGGATCCATCCGACCTGGGTGAGCTACATGACTCGCTCACCTGACGGCCAGTGGCTCCACACCACTATCTGGCAGGTGCCCGCCCATACCAGGGTCAATGTGACCATCTACCAGTACGACTCCGGCAGCCCATTGCGCAACCAGGAGATCGGGCAGGTGCAAGGGACGATCGGCGATGTCGCCACCTTGAACGGCAAGACCTTCAGTGTCATCAACTCCAACGCCGGCAACGGCGTCGGCCACACCTTCTCGATGCCCAGCCTCGGCATCAACGTCCCTCTCTACGGGAACAACGCGAACGCGAACCTGTGCGCGGCGGGGCCCTGCACGACCTCGTCGCCTAACAACGTCATCAAGTTCTCATTCATGAGCCCCGGCCCGGGCACCTACCCCTGGCAGTGTTTCGTGCCGTGTGGGTTGGGCTTTTTGTACGGCAACGGTGGACCGATGCAAACAGTTGGCTGGATGGACGGATTCATGAAAGTGGTCGCCTGATGTCGAGCGAAAGCACAGGTCAAAGCGAACCGGTACCCGGACCTGGGGCGAGCTCCGGGTCTGCGCGATCCGCCACAGGTCCATCTGGCGACTCGCGTCACGGGTGGCGCATCATCGGCCTCTGGATCGTTCTGTCGGCGATAGCGGACCCGCTCTTTTACTACCTCGCCGGACCGCACATCCCGCCCGGGACCATGAGCAACACGGCCGACGGGGCCCAATTCGACTTCAACATCCTTCTTGTCGCAGCTTTGCCGGTCATGATCGCGGTCTGGATCTACATGGGGTATGCGATCGTCAATTGGCGGGCATCACGCGGCGGCCCCGAGCCGGTGGGTGGCCCCCGTGCGCGCAGCAACCTGCCAGTACAGACGACCTGGATCGTCTTCACGACTGCGCTCGTGCTGTTCCTGTTCGGGTTTGGGACCTATGAGCTCGTTCAGCCTGGAGGTGCCGGGGGCGGGCAGGGGCCGAGCCCGATCTGGACACCCGCCTCTCACTCGGTGCTGCCCATCCAAGTGATCGGCCAGCAGTGGAAGTGGACCTACCGTTACCCGACATTCGGCGGTTTCGAGACGAGCGATCTAGTCGTCCCTGACGACACGGCCATTGCGTTCCATGTCACATCTCTGGACGTGATCCACGACTTCTGGGTCTACCAGCTCGGGGTCAAGGCCGACGCGAACCCCGGCCAGGACAACGTCGCGTTCACGACCGCGCAGCAGCTCGGCAGTTTCGTCGTCCGCTGTGACGAGCTCTGCGGTTTGTGGCACGGCTCGATGTACAACTACGGCAAGGTCGTGACTCCCGCCCAGTTCGATTCCTGGGCCAAGGCCACAGAGAGCCAGCTGGCCGCCAACACCAAATTCTTGCCGCCATTCGCTTGGACCTACACGCCCGACGCGAACGGGGCGGACGGGGGTTACTACCCCGACAACGTTGACCCGTACAGTCCGGTGGAGACCTACGGGGCGAAGCAGCCCGGTGAACCGCTCCCGTCCAAGGCATAACCGGAGCCGAGATATGAGGACGAACGGGATGTGTGTGTGCGACTGGTCCCATCTCGACGATGGAGGTAGCTGAGCGCAATGGCAGCGAGCACAGCCGACACCGAGGACCCGGCCTTCCCGGGTGAGATCCCGCCGAGCCACGGGATCATCGATACTCGCTCCGACTGGCTCAGACCGCACTTGGGCTGGGCGATGGTGGGCGCCGTTGCCGGGTGGTTCTTCGGCCGCTACGTGGGCGACCTCATCGCCTCGGGCTGGGCCGTGAGCCAGAACACGACGATGAACAACGTCGCTGTTGTGCTCGGCCTGTGCTTCGGCGTCCTCGGATGGCTCATCGGCATCGGTGCCCTCACATACCCGATGTTGAAGATGCTCGGTCGGGAGCCGGCACCGGCCCCGCCGACGCGCTCTTGGGTGCGCTACTTCCGCTTGACCGAGGACCACAAGGTCGTCGGCTTGCAGTACCTCATAGGAGTCCTCCTCTTCTTGTTCACCGCTGGGCTGTTGGCAATGGCCATCCGCACGGAACTGCTCAGTCCGACCAGCCATGTCTTCGGCCCCGGCACCTACATCGCCATCGTCGGCGAGCACGGCACCATGATGATGATGATGGCCAGCTCGGCCGTCATCGGCCCCCTCGGCAACTGGTTGGTCCCGCTCATGATCGGTTCTCGCAGGATGGCGTACCCGCGAGTGGAGGCCGTCTCCTTCTGGGTGTTCATGGCGGGCTACCTCGTGATCATGACGGCTCTGCCGCTCGGTGGCTTCCCGACGGGCTGGACGGCCTACGCACCGCTGCAGACCCAGGCCTATCCCGGTATGGACGCCTATCTAGTCGGCTTTGCGGTCATCGGTCTCGGCATGATCATGGCCGGGTTCAACCTCGCGGCGACGATCATCAACTACCGAGCACCGGGCATGACATGGAGCCGGGTCCCGATCTTCGTATGGTCCGTGCTGGCGACCTGTGCCCTGCTCGTGCTCGCGACGCCCACGCTCATGGTGGCGGGCTATCTCGGCGTCTTGGACCGCACCGTCCAGACGGCGTTCTATGTGACCGAGCACGGAGGAAGCAGCTTTTTGTGGGAGAACCTTTTCTGGTTCTTCGGCCATCCAGAGGTGTACATAATGGCCCTGCCTGGCTTCGGCATCGTCATGGAGATGCTGCCCGTCTTTACGAGAAAGCCCCTCTTCGCCTACAGGGTTGCCGCCGCCGGGATGATCGGGGTCGCACTGCTGTCCTTCTTCGTCTGGCAGCACCACCTGTTCCAAAGTGGCATCAACCCCGACATGAGGCCGTTGTTCATGCTGACAACCGAGCTGATCTCAATCCCGACCGGGTTCTTGTACCTGGTTACGCTCGGGACGCTCTGGCGGTCGAAGATGCGCTTCGAGGTGCCGATGCTGTTCTGTCTCGGCATGCTGTTCAACTTCCTCATCGGGGGCATCACCGGCGTGTTCCTCTCCGATGTCCCCGTCGACGTGACCGTCCACGGAAGCTTCTTCGTGATGGCGCACTTCCATTACACGATCATGGGCGGTCTGATATTCGCCTTGTTCGGTGGCCTCTACTACTGGCTCCCCAAGATGACCGGCAAGCAGCTGAACCAGACACTGGCCAAGATCCACTTCTATGCGTTTTTCGTGTTCTTCAACTGCACGTTCTTCCCCTTGTTCCTGGTGGGCCTCTTGGGCCAGCCACGGCGCGTCTTCGAATACGCCCGCAACCTGCAGACCCTGAACGACATCTCGTCGGTCAGCGCCTTTTTGCTCGGCGCGTCGTTCTTGATCTTCATCTTCAACTTCGTGTGGTCGGTCTACATCGACCCCGTGAAGGCCCCGGACAACCCGTGGGACTCGCGTGGCCTCGAGTGGCAGACACCGACGCCGGTGCCGTGGTTCGACTTCGTGCGCATCCCGGTCGTGATGTCTGACCCCTATCGCTACGGGGAGATCGACGCTCCGGCGGTGGCGGATCTCGGCGCCGCTCCGCTCGTGTCGGTCGGAGCGATGAGCTACGGGGAAGCCGTGAGCCCGAGAGCGGTCGAGTCTCTTCCCCACGAGCCTGGGGATCTCGACCCACGTCCACCCATCTCGTGAGCGGAGACATCATGGCTGACGAAGTCGCACCCGCAGAGTCCTTCCCGATGTTGCGGGAGACGCCGGAGGAGATCGCCTACGAGCTGAGCGCGCACGAAGGGGCGCTGTGGACCGGCAGCCGCATGCTGATGGGCATTTGGGCCTTCGCATTCGCGGCACTGGGGTTCGCGTACTTCTACCTGCGCTCCGCGAACAACGCCAACCTTTGGCGCCCCGCCGGTATTACCGCTCCCACCGGTGCCGGAGCGGCCGTGTTCGCGTTCTCGCTCGCGAGCGCCTTTTTGGCCGGCTACGGCCTGTGGCGCTTCCGGCAGGGCTCCTCGCTCGACTGGCAGGTGGCGGGATGGACGGCGGTCCTGTGCACTCTCACGGCGGTATCGCTGCAGATCTGGCAGCTGACGGTGCTGCCCTTCTTCCCCGGGTCGAGCGGCTATGCGTCCTGCTTTGTCGGTTGGGCAGGCATGAACATCGCGATGCTCCTCTCTGGGGGATACTGGCTGGAGACGCTCTTGGCCCGACAGCTTCGCCTGCGCCGTGCGGTAGCCGAGGACGGGGGAGTGGCCCGCTCCTCTTTGCCGGCTGTCCGGCTCTTCCGCGTGAACCTGGAAGGCTGCACCTACTTCTGGGTGTTCATTGCTTTTGTGGCCTTCTTCTTCTGGGTGCTCTTTTACGTGGCGTGAGTGCAAGACCCATGCGACCAAGAGATCCCGGGTGTGCCCGAAAGGCGAGGCCGGGGTCGAAAGGTGGACGATAGACAAGTGAGTGAGTACTTTCTCGGCCCGCAGGTGATGACACTTGCGATCCCGCTCGGGTTCTTCCTGTTGGTGTGCTTCTGGGGGTTCTTCCAGCGCGGCCCATCGCGATGACTTCCGGGGCCGCCGGAGGGCGTCCCGGGACGAGGATTGGTGAGCTTCGCCGGTGGTGCGCCTTCGCCGCCTTGCTGGCGGCGCTCGCCATGGTCGTGCCGCCCCTGTACGAGCTCGCCCGTCGCTATCTGTTCGTCGAGGCGATACAGTTTGCCGTTTTTGCCATGGTGATCCCGGCGCTTTTCGTCCACGCTGCCCCGATCCGGCGTTCCGGCCGGTCGGCTGGCGGGGGCGAGTCCCGGGATCGGCGGCCAAGGTGGGCCGAAAGCCTGGCGACCTCCCGGCGGCGCCATCCTGAGCCCGCACGCGCTCTGGCGTTCCTGCTGCTGTTCATGTGCGCGGCGGTGGCCTGGCGCACCCCGGCGGCCGTCGACGCCATCGAGCGCCAGCCATGGCTGCTCGTCGCCGAGGCGATCAGTCTGGTGGTGGTCGGAGTCGCTTTCTGGTCCGAGATCGCGGAGTCCGGTCCAGTCGTCCCACGTGCACGTCGGCCGTTGCGCGCGGTGATGGCCGCCGTGGCCATGTGGACGGTGTGGACAGTCTCTTACCTGGCCGGATTCTCGAGCACCTCTTGGTACCCGGCCTTCCACCACGTCTCCGGGCGCGGTCTCAGTGCTGCCGCAGATCAACAGTTCGCGACTGGCGTGTTATGGCTCGTGGGATGTGTGGTGTTCATGCCGGTCGTGTTCTGGAACCTGCTCGCCTGGTTGCGCAGCGAGGACAGCCGCGAGATCGACTTTTACGGCTCAGTGGCCGGCCAGAAGACCGCCTCGTAGGTTTCGGAGGCGCTGGTCAGGCGGCGAGCGAGGACCTCGAATCGGGTAGTGCCGGCATGTCCGGCTCCTGGAGACGTGTGCCCAGGATCTGGTCGGCGGCGCTGATGTCGGCGAAGGCAGCGGCGCGGTCGGAGGCCAGAGTCCGCTCCCGTGTCGAAAGGTCACGCTGGGCGCTCTTGTCGTTCGGGTGGCTGAAGAGCGTCTCCAGATCGGTGATGGCTCCGAGTGCGTCAGAAGTGGCCCACTCGGTCGCCGTCGCGACGAGATCCCCGAGGCGCTTTCCTGCCGACGAGCCGGGGACCTCGATGCTAGAGAGCTCGTAGATGCTGTCGTCGGTGAACGAGCAGGCGGCGAGATCCTGTCGCAGGAGTGAGGGCGCCTGTTGCTCGTCCGCGGTCGTGAGCGAGCCCGCAAGCTGTTGTGCGTGGATCTCGAACGACTCTTTTGCAGCGAAGGCACAAGGGGCGATGTCGGTGTTGACCTCGGTCATGACGCCCCTCCCGGCCGAGATGTTGGCAGCGTTGGAGCCGTGGACCGGGAGGTCGGAAATCACGGTAACTGCGAGCACGACGATCGTTCCCAGGCTCACGAGCAGGGCGCGGCGTCGATACCAGGGCCGGGCCGGTGACTCGGCGGTGACCTGGTCGGCCCCCTCGCCCGGCGGTCGTTGGCCGGTACTCATCGGCTGTCCGCGAGCTGGGTGGCGTAGGTGGCGATACCCTTCGCGAACTCGCTCATTTCTGAGGCGGGTAGCTCATAGGTGCCCGAGGGGCGGCTCTCGTTCGCCGACGGCGTCGCGCTGAAGGCGAATCGGCCCGCACCGTCGAGGAAGTAGATGACGTCATTGTGCTCCACCGTACGCGTCGCGGTGTCGAAGCTCACGATGACCCCGTAATTGCTCCATACCGTGTTCAGAGCGGAGAGCGGCCCGGTCAACATGTGCCAGTTGGGCAGTCGTCCGAGCCCAGTTTTGGCGAGCACCTGATCGAGGCCGGAGACGGCTGTAGCTGCCGGATCAGTATTGACGGTGAGGAATCCGACGCGACTCGCCAGAACTCCCAGCCTTGCGTCCGCCTGCTCGATCTCATCGGCGATGACAGGACAGATGTCGTTGCAGCGCCCGTCGAAGAACGAGAGCACGACGACCTTCCCGCGCTCGTCGGCGAGCGAGAAGCTCTGGCCGCGCTGGTCGACGAGCGAAATGGCTCGAGCATGGCCGGGCGTCATGCGCGACAGCCCCATGAAGCCTGCGAGTGCTCCTGGCACAGTCGTCTCGTGCTCCGTGCTCGAAGCGGCGGGCGGACGCGACGAGGCCGGCACTGCCGTCGTCGTGCTCGGCGGAGTCGGATTGATACCAGCTGCGGTCAGGACGTGCTCGAGCAGCGCCCCTCCGATTCCGAGCACGGCGGCCGCGAGCAACACCCAGTACACGAACTTGCGCGGGATGCGCGACGGGCCGGCAGCGAATGCCGCGGCCCTGTCTACAGGACCGTCCTCAGATGCGCCGGCCGAAGAGGATCCAACCGCGTCCGTCATCGGCGGTGGTGCCGCGCCGGCTTGGTCACCAGGGGTGGACGAGTGCGTCGACGCCCATCGCCACGAACAGAACCGTGAGATAGGTGATCGAGAAACCGAACATTCGCATGGCGCGACCGGGTCTCGGGTCGCGGCAAAGACCGACCGCGTGATAGAGGAATGCCGCGCCGGTCACGGCCGCCGAGGCTGCGTAGACCACACCGAGGTGAGCGGCCGGGATCAACACGAAAGAGAGGGCGACGACGGCGACGGTGTAACAGAGGATCTGGCGCGTCACCTTCCCCATGTCCGCTACCGACGGCAACATGGGGACGTGTGCAGCCGAGTAGTCGTCGCGGTAACGCACCGCAAGTGCCCAGAAATGCGGAGGAGTCCAGAGGAATATCAGGCCGAACATCACAAAGGGTGCCGCCGACAGCCGGCCGGTGACGGCGCTCCATCCGACGAGCACGGGCACCGCGCCGGCGGCACCGCCGATCACTATGTTCTGTGGCGACAGCCGCTTGAGCCACGTCGTGTACACGCCGAGATAGAACGCAGTCGCCGAGATCGCCAATATCGCGGAGAGCAGGTTGACGGTCGTCGCGAGCAGGGCGAACGACGCGACCTCGAGGAGGCAGGCGAACACAACCGCCGCCCGTGGGCTGATCATTCCCGTGACGAGGGGCCGGTGCTTGGTTCGTTCCATTACCGCGTCGATGTCCCGGTCGTAGACCATGTTCATCGCGTTTGCCCCGCCGGCCGCGAGCGCTCCGCCAAGCACTGTCAGAATTATCAGACGAATCGGAGGCACACCTTTGGCGGCGACAAACATTGTCGGAACCGTAGTGATGAGCAATAGCTCAATGATCCGCGGCTTTGTGAGGGCGACATAGGCCTTGAAACGTGCCCCGAACCGACGTGCGCCGTCGATCGTGCGCGGCAGCTCCAGGAGCGTGACGCGACCTAGCAAACCAGGTTCGGGCTTTGAGATTCCCCCCACAACAGCATTTGCGCCTTGACGCATCCCGAGAAGGGTAGTGCTGATTGTGATCGATTGTTCCCGCGTCCTTGGGAGGGGCTTCTCCTTGCAGCAGCGGTGACAGGTAGTGCCCGAGTGACTACTGAAAGCGTCGAAGCGATCAGCTGCAGATGTTGGGATCGTCTCGTCTCGTACCGGTAGAGCCCGCTGGAGGCCCATCCGGCCGGCTCCAGTCACTCCTCGCCGAGCGGCGGCGCGTCGAGCGCGCAATGGCTGTGTTGGCGATGACGGCTCATCGCACGCTGCCTCTCGGATTGCGCCGGGTTGCGGATACCGACGGCGGCGATGACACCACCGAGCACGCACATCGTGGCGGAGATGATCATCGCGTGGCGGAACCCCGCCGAGAGCGCCCGGGTGTGGACATAGCCCTTTCCGGAGATACCGGCCAACGCCGGCAGCACGGCGACGGCGAGCAGGCTTCCCACTCGAGCGACGTAGTTGTTCACTCCCGAGGCGATCCCGGCGTGCTCGGCCGGAGCAGCACCGAGAGCCGTGGTTGTCAATGGCGCGACGGTGATCGCGAGGCCGAGCGCGAAGACCAGCACGGCCGGGAGCACACCGCTTGCATAAGAGAGCGAGCCCGTGCTGCGCACGAGGAGGGCGAGCCCTGCGCCTATGACGATCGGACCGAGTCCCATTTGCAGGCGTGGGCCGATCCGCGCCGAGAGCTGGCCGGAGCGTGCCGAGAGGAGCAGCATCACCACGGTCAAGGGGATGAGGGCCGCTCCCGCCTCCAAAGGTGTGTAGTGGTTGACCACCTGCAGCTCGACGGGTATGAGGAACAAAGCCCCTCCGAGAGCCGCATAGACGATGAGGGTCACGACGTTGGTCACTGAGAACTGCCGCTCGCCGAACAGTGCGAGGGGGAGCATAGGAGCGTCCGTGAAGCGTTCGACCATCACGAAGGCGACCCCGCCGACGACACCGCCCAGCAGACCAACCAACACCGCCGGGGAGCCGAAGCCGTGAGCCGGCCCCTCGATGAGCCCGTAGGTCACTCCGGCCAACGAGACCATGCCCACCGTCGCGCCCACGACGTCGACACGACCGCTCGCCGCCGGATCTCGCGACTCGGGCACGTGACGTGTCGACCATGCCAGCACGAGCGCTCCGACGGGGATGTTGATGAAAAAGATCCAGCGCCATGAAGCGGCCGCGATCAGGTACCCGCCGAGCAGAGGGCCCGCGGCGGAGGCGAGTCCTCCGAGGCCGGACCAGGCGCCGATGGCGCGGCCGCGATCGGCCTGCGAGAAGGAGGCCTGCAAGATAGCGAGGCTGCCGGGAGTGAGCAGTGCCCCTCCCACACCCTGGATGACGCGGGCGACGATGAGGACCGATGCACTTGGCGCGAAGCCGCACGCGGCCGAGGACAGAGCGAACCAGATGACGCCGACGCCGAACACCCTTTTTCGCCCGAACCTGTCGCCGAGCGAGCCACCGAGCAAGAGCAGCGCCGCCAGCGTGAGCGTGTAGCCGGTCACGACCCATTGCAATGTGCCGATCGGGGCGTTGAACCTCCGCCCGATCGTGGGGAGGGCGATGCCAACGACGGTGGCGTCGATGGCCGCCATGCCCGAGCCCAGCACCGTCGCTGCGATCACCCACCGCCCGACGGCGGACTTGTATGCGAGGCCCGGAGAAGTCCCCACCGGCGGTCAGCCTAAGCCGGGCCGGCGACCCGACCGGCCGAAGCCGCTCGCATCTGTCAGCTCTTAGTTCGGGTCCAGGCCGGGCTCGAGCTCCCGAGCACATGCGCGGTCGCGGCGACGCCCAGGGTCACGATCACAGCGATCACAAGGGGGAGGACGATCTGGTGGTGGACTACGAAGCTCGCGCCGACGACGGCCCCGGCGAGCATCGTGCCGACCGCGACAAGGCGACGACCAGCCTTGGATCCCGTCCCACCGCCGATCGCGCTGTCAGCGGCGATTCCCGTGATGGTCAAGGTGAGCACGGTGGTGGTCAGGTCGGGCACTGCGAGCTTGCGCGCCGTGGCATTCTGGATCCCCATCCCGACCGCCAGCACGACGATGAGGCCGTAGTGGTAGCCGGAGGCAATCGGCTTGCCACTGAGCGCGGCGAGGGCCATTCCGGTCGCGAGGAACACGACCTGCACGGTCGCCCCGGAGCCCAGGTGGCGTCCGCGATGGTGCCCGAACCGGGACCCGAGTTGACCCCCGACGAGGCCGCCGACGACGAAGGACGCTATTGAGACGAGGGACGCGTCGATAGAGAACCCGGGCGCACCGACCAAGGCGAAGCCCAAGAGCACGACGTTGCCCGTCATGTTGGCGACGAAGACGTGGCCGAGGACAAGGTAGCTGAACGCATCGACCAGGCCCGTGACGAGCGTCATCGAAACCAGCAAGGGCGGCAGTGGGCCGAAAGGGCTGTCTCGGTTCCACAGAAACGTTTCGCGGATCTCAGCGAGAAAGCCAGTCATGCGGCGCTCCTCCGGTGTACACAACAGGTACGGTGGCGACGGTTGGACGCGGGCGACCACAAGATGAGCCCTGCACGATGTTAAGGGACGCTCTGTTCTCTTCGGTCCGTGCCAGCGGTGCGGTGCCCGCCCGAGCGCAGGTGATTGAGCCGTCTTCTTCTGGCGAGCACGGCCGGGCGGGCTTCTGGGTGACTCGATGGCCGGTGTTTCGACTACGCGTTCGCGCCTCACTGGATTCTGACAGTGTCACTGGCTGAGACCAGTGCGTGTCGGTTGACTGGACCGGTGTTGGAGATGACCTACCGGACGGATGTCCACAGCGGTGCCGGGGGCTTTGAGGCTGTCCGCGATCACTAGGAGGCGCTCACCTGCGACGCCCAGGTCTTCGTTCAGTTGCCAAAGTGGGTGGAGAACCTCGATCCCGAAGGGGTCATCTGGTTGTCGGTCACAGATTGCGACCGCCCTATCGCGGCGGCGGCCCGGCGCTTCCTCGTGAGCGTCGCAAGGTCGCGCCGCGTCGCGGTGCGGTCGCTGTTGATCGACGACCGTCCTGCGGCCGCCCAGCTCGCGGTCCAGGTACAAGACACCCTGTTCTTGATGGGGACCGCCTACGACGAGTCGGTGCAGCACCTGAGCCCCGGGGACATTCTCGTGGCTGACCTCATAACCAAGGCGTGTGACGATCCCACCATCAACAGGATCGACTGTTGGGAACGTGGCTGGCACGACCGCTGGGCCACAGTCACCGCGCCGATGTTCCGCCTCGTCGCCTTCAACCCGCGCTCGCCGACATGGCTCGTGGCGAAGGCGATCTGGACTGGGCTCGGCACTGTCGGCAAGCAACCGAGCCGCCTGGGCTTTGCCGGGTCGTAGCCGGGCGCGCTCTCGGGACGGGTTCGCTACTAGCCCGGCCAGTTCGCCTCGCGTCTGTCGACGAAAGCTGCAATGCCTTCGCGACGGTCAGCCGAGCCTGCCGCCTCCAGCCAAGCCGCGTGCTCCACCTCGAGCCCTTCGGCCAGGGGCCGGCCCGTTCCGAGCCGGATAGCGCGCTTTGCGGCCCGAACGGCAACCGGGGAGTTCACGGCGATCCGGCGGGCAATCGCCAGGGCCTCTGAGCGAGCACTTCCAGCAGGGACTTCGCGATCGACAAGGCCGAGACGGAACGCTTCGTCGACCTCGACGCGCCGACCGGTGAGGATGAGGTCGGTCGCGCCGGCCGAGCCCACCCGCCTTGGCAGCAACTGGGTGCCGCCTCCGCCTGGCACGAGGCCGACAGATACCTCGGGCAGGCCGAGAACCGCAGTCGCGTCGGCGACGATGAGATCGCACGAGAGGGCTATCTCGAGCCCACCCCCGAGGGCATAGCCGGCGACGGCAGCGATCGTGGCGACAGGGATCGAGAGGAGCCCTGTGAACATGGCCCGGATGAGCGGGCGCTGCTGCATCATCTCGTTGTCGCTGAATCGGTTGCGCTCCTTCAGGTCTGCCCCTACGCAAAAGGCGCGCTCGTTCGAAGACGAGATGACTACTGCGCGTATGCGGCCGTCATCGGCGAGCTGGGAGGCGATCGAGCTGAGCTCGATCGCCATCGCACTCGAGATGGCATTTAGCTGGGCCGGCCGATTCAAGATGATCTCGGCGAGGTGACCCTCCCTGCGCAGCTCGACGAGACCGGAGCTGGCAGCTTTGCTCATCGCGACGACGTTAACGTTTCGTCCCGAGGGGGCGCAGCGCGCGGCCGGGGTTCGAGGAGGCCAGACCAGCTTGCACGACGAATCAGTTGAAGCAGCGGACACGGGTTCCGGCCCAAGAGCGTCGGGGCGCAGTTTGCGCGAGCTCACTGAGGAGCTTCGTGACCGCCTCTCGGTCATCCGCCGCGGTGGAACCGAAGCAGCCCGCGATCGCCACCTGGCGCGCAACAAGCTGCTCGCCCGCGAGCGCATAGACCGTCTCGTCGACCCCGGGTCGCCGTTTCTCGAGCTGTCACCGCTTGCCGGCTACGAGCTTTATGACGAGGTGCTACCCGCCGCAGGCCTCATAACCGGGGTGGGACAGGTGTGTGACCGGCCGTGCATGATCGTCGCCAACGACGCCACCGTGAAGGGCGGGACCTACTTCCCGGTGACTGTGAAAAAGCACCTTCGCGCGCAGCACATCGCCGCCGAGAACCGTCTCCCTTGCTGCTACCTAGTCGACTCGGGCGGCGCCTACCTACCCTTGCAAGCCGAGGTGTTCCCGGACCGTGAGCACTTCGGCCGGATCTTTTTCAACCAAGCGCAGATGTCGGCTGCGGGCATCGCTCAGCTCGCGGCGGTGATGGGCTCGAGCACCGCGGGCGGGGCTTATGTCCCCGCGATGTGCGACGAGAACGTCATCGTCGCGGGCCAGGGGACGATCTTTTTGGGTGGCCCACCGCTCGTCAAAGCGGCGACGGGAGAGGTCGTCACCGCCGAGGAGCTCGGCGGAGGTGAGGTGCACGCCAGGTTGTCCGGCGTGGTGGACCATCTCGTGGCCGACGACGCCGAGGCGCTCTCGGTTCTCCGCTCGATAATCGAGACCCTGGAGCCACCGGGTCCTGTTGCTCTGGACCGGACCGACGCGGCTGACCCCTTCGAGGACCCAGCCGGGATCTACGACGTGGTCCCCGGCGACCTGCGCACCGTATATGACGTGCGCGAGGTGATCCGCCGCATAGTCGATCGTTCGGAGCTCACAGAGTTCAAGGCGCTCTACGGTCCGACCCTCGTCTGCGGTTTCGCGAGGATCTACGGCTACCGGGTCGGGATCATCGCGAACAACGGCATCTTGTTCAGTGAAGCCGCGCTGAAAGGAGCGCACTTCATCGAGCTGTGCGCCCAGCGCAAGATCCCCCTCGTCTTCCTGCAGAACATCGCCGGTTTCATGGTCGGGCGCGAGTACGAGGCGCGGGGCATCGCGAAGGACGGGGCCAAGCTCGTCACCGCCGTCGCCTGCGCCGCAGTGGCGAAGTTCACCGTCATCATCGGGGGCTCGTTCGGAGCCGGCAACTACGCGATGTGCGGGCGCGCCTATGACCCCAGACTGCTGTTCATGTGGCCGAACGCGCGAATCTCGGTGATGGGTGGCGATCAGGCGGCCACGGTTCTCGGTGCGGTCGGCCGCCCCGGATCGGCCACAGGCGCAGACCTCGAGGTCGACCCCGCCGGCGACTTGCGTGCCACCTACGAGAGGGAAGGGTCTCCTTACTACTCGAGCGCGCGGCTGTGGGACGACGGTGTGATCGACCCGGCCGATACGCGCCGGGTGCTCGGCATCGGGCTTGAGATCGCTGCCGGTGTCCCGACGAGCGCGACGCGGTTCGGGATCTTCCGGATGTGAGCAGCCACTTGCGCTACGAGCGGCTCCTAGTCGCCAACCGCGGTGAGATCGCCGCCCGTGTGCTCCAAGCCGCGCGAGGCCTCGGCCTGTCGACAGTCGCGGTCTATTCAGAGGCGGACCGCGACGCGCCCTACGCCGGCCTTGCCGACCTGTCCGTGTCGATCGGGCCCTCTGCTTCGGAACAGTCCTATCTGAGCCCTGCGGCTCTGATCGCGGCTGCGAAGCTCACCTCGGCCACAGCGATCCACCCTGGGTACGGCTTTTTGTCGGAGAGCGCTCCGTTCGCCCGGGCCTGTGTTGAGGCGGGCCTGGTATTTGTCGGTCCGCCAGCGTCGGTCATCGAGAAGATGAGCCGGAAGGACGAGGCCCGCCGGATCGCGGAGAGCGCCGGTCTTCGCGTCCTTCCTGCCGCCGAGGGCGCGCATGACGACGAGCTTGTGGCGTCCGTCGTCGGAAAGATCGGCTTTCCTGCGCTCATCAAGGCGGTCGCCGGCGGAGGGGGAAAGGCGATGCACGTGGTCGCCGATGAGAAGGAGCTGCGCCGGGCGCTCGCCTCCGCCCGGCGTGAGGCCGAAGCGGCCTTCGGGGACGCCGCGGTGATGGTGGAGCGCTTCGTCGAGCACGGCCGCCACGTCGAGGTTCAAGTCGTCGCCGACGAGGCCGGCAACTTCGTTCATCTCTTCGAGCGTGACTGCTCGGTGCAGCGCCGCCACCAGAAGGTCATCGAGGAGGCCCCGGCGCCGGGCATCGATGAGGCCGTTCGCGACCGGCTTTGCGCCGACGCAGTGCGCCTGGCGCGTACGGTCGGCTACCTCAGCGTCGGCACCGTCGAATTCCTCGTCGCCGGCGGTGAGACCTACTTCTTGGAGATGAACACCCGACTCCAGGTCGAGCATCGCGTCACCGAGGCTGTCACTGGCCTGGATCTCGTCGGGTTGCAGCTCGAGATCGCCCAGGGACTGCCCCTTCGCTTCACGCAGGCCGACGTCGCCTGCGCCGGCCACGCGATCGAGGTCCGGGTATATGCCGAGGACCCCGAGGCCGGGTTCCTGCCCCAGGCTGGGACTCCGAGCTTCGTCCGGTTCTCCGAGCACGCCCTCGTCGACGCATCGGTCAGCGAGGGACGCGCTGTCACCACCTTTTACGACCCGTTGCTCGCCAAGATCGTCGTCGCCGGCCCATCCCGCCGGGCGGCGCGCGACCGGCTCATCCGCGCCCTCGACGAGAGCGCAGTATTCGGCCTGAAGACCAATCTCGGCTTCTGCAGGCGACTTGTCGCTTCACAGGTCTTCGCGGAGGCTGCGATCGACGTCAACACCTTGGACCGGGGACCAGTGCCAGCCTCCCGGGTAGATGGCTTCGCCGCCCTTGCGGTCGCCGCGAGCATATTGGTAGGCCGTGGATCTGACTCGCCACTCGGCGCCGCCGACGGTTGGCGGCTGGGCGGTCCGTCGGCACCGGTGACCCTTCAGCTGTGCGGAGAGGAGGGCGACCACGTGGTCGTCGTCGACCGCGAAGTGGGGACGGTCCGCTGTGGGGGTCACAACTTCGCGCTCGAGGTGCTCGAGCGGTCGGAGAGCCGCCTCAGATGCTCGATCGATGGGTCTATCGGCTCGTTTCATTTTGTCGCCGATCGAGCCAGCGTCACGATCGGCTACCGGGGATCGACGTACGCATTCGACCTGTGGCGCCGCGCAGCGGCCTTGGCGGCGGCGCGTCCCGGCGGCGACCTCATCAGCGCTCCGATGCCCGGCGTCGTGCTCGAGCTCGAGGCGCGCCGAGGGGCGAGGGTGCGCGAGGGGGAAGTGCTCGCCGTGCTCGAGTCGATGAAGATGGAGTTCCCCCTGCGCACGCCACGAGATGGTGTCGTGGCCGAGGTGTGCGTCGCGAGGGGCGACCAGGTCGAGCTCGACGCGCCGTTGGTCCGCCTCGAGCCGCCCGAAGATGCCGGTGGCGAGCCGACAGATCGTCTCGAGGAAGGGGTGTGAGCGTGCACGACACGGAGGAGTCCGGCAAGCCCCGACGCGATCGCAGCCGGGTCCGACTGAACGGATTGCCGGCCGAGGTCACCTTGTACGAGGTCTCCCCGCGCGACGGCTTGCAGAACGAGAGCGTCGTGGTCCCGGTCGCGGCGAAGCTTGAGCTGATCTCGCGCCTTTTAGGCGCGGGGCTTCGCTCTCTTGAGGTGACGAGCCTCGTGCGCCCTGACCGGGTGCCTCAGCTCGCCGACGGCGACGAGCTCCTGGCGCGCCTCGAGCGCCCCGACGGGGTCCGCCTCGGGGTGCTCGTCCCCAACCTGCGCGGGCTCGAGCGGGCGATGGCGGCGTCGGTCCGCGAGATAGCGGTGTTCGCGAGCGCGACCGAGTCGTTCGCGATGGCGAACCTGCACCGGAGCCGGCGCGATTCGATGGCTATCTTTGCCGAGGTCGCATCGAAGGCCCGTGACGCCGGGATGGCGGTCCGCGGCTACGTCTCGATGTGCTTTGGGGACCCGGACGAAGGCGCAGTCGCGCTGGGCGATGTCGTGGCGGTGGTGAGCGAGCTGTTCGACATGGGCTGCTACGAGGTGAGCGTCGCGGACACGATCGGGGTGGCGGCCCCCGGCCAGGTCCACGAGCTGTTGGACGCGCTCGACCGGGCCGGGATCGACAGAGGCTCTATCGCCGTGCACTTCCATGACACCTACGGACAGGCGCTAGCGAACACGCTCGCCGCGCTCATGGGCGGGGTGACTACGGTCGACTCGTCCGCGGGCGGCCTCGGAGGCTGTCCCTACGCGAAAAGCGCCACCGGAAATCTTGCCAGCGAGGACCTCGTGTTCATGCTCGACGGTCTCGGGATAGCGACCGGCGTCGACCTCGCGGCACTCGTCGAGACTTCCAGGTGGATGGCTGCACAATTGGGCCGGCCGTCGCCCTCCAGGGTCGTCGCCGCGATGGGGGAGGAGACGAGACTGTGAGTGCCGCGTTCGACCACCGGCTGCCGGAGGTGCTAGCCGAGTTCCAAGCCGTTGTGCGCCGCTTCGCGCGGGAGGAGGTGGCACCGGTCATAGGCGATCTCTACGAGCGAGGCGAGTTCCCCTACGGCCTTGTCGCGAAGATGGCGGCGATGGGGCTTTTCGGCCTGCCGTTCCCCGAGGAGTACGGCGGGATGGGAGCGGGCCCGCTCGCGCTGCCGGTCGCCTTGGAGGAGCTCGCCCGCGTCGACTCGTCGGTCGCGGTCACCCTAGAGGCGGCGATCAGCCTCTCCGCGATGCTCATCTTCCGTTTCGGCACCGAGGATCAGCGCCAGCGCTACCTTCCCCCGCTCGCAAGAGGCGAGAGGCTCGCCGCCTTCGCCCTCACCGAGCCCGGGGGAGGCTCCGACGCCGCGGCTTTGAGGACCGTCGCCCGCCGGGAGGGCGACGAGTACGTGTTGAGCGGGACCAAGGCTTTCATCACGAACTCGGGCACCGACATCACCTCGCTCTTGATTGTCGCGGCGGTGACCGGGAGCCAGGCGGGCGGGCGCTCGGAGATCTCCTCTTTCATTGTCCCGGCGGACACGCCAGGCCTTCTCGTCGGAAAGAAGTACTCGAAGGTGGGTTGGCTGGCTTCCGACACCCACGAGTTGGCCTTCGCGGACTGCCGGGTCCCTGCGGAGAACCTTCTCGGGGCCGAGGGCCGCGGCTACGCGCAGTTCCTCGAGGTGCTCGACGAGGGCCGCATCGGCGTTGCCGCCATCGCCGTCGGGCTCGCGCAGGGTTGCGTGGACGAGTCGGTCCGATACTGCTCGGAGCGCGAGGCCTTCGGGCACCGGATCGGGGAGTACCAGGCGATCCGCTTCAAGATCGCCGACATGGAGGCCAGGGCGCACACGGCCCGCCTCGCCTATCTGCACGCCGCGTCCAAGCATGCGTATGGCGAGCCGTACAAGAAGGAGGCGGCCATCGCCAAGCTCGTCGCATCCGACGCCGCCGTGCTGAACGCTCGTGAGGCGACGCAGATCTTCGGTGGCTACGGGTTCGTCAACGACACGCCCGTCGCCCGGTTCTGGCGCGACGCGAAGATCCTCGAGATCGGCGAGGGCACGAGCGAGGTGCTGCGGATGCTGATCGCCCGCGAGCTGGGTGTTGGCAATCCCGGCGCTGAGAGATGAGCGAGCTGTTGTGGGAGCCGCCGGAGGAACGGCGCCGGTCCTCGCTCCTCGCCCGGTACCTCGAGTTCCTGCGGCGGGACGGGGGGGACTTCGCTAGCTACGAGGAGCTGTGGCGATGGTCCGTCACGGACCTCGAAAGCTTCTGGTCCTCGATCTGGCGCTTTTTCGATGTGGGCGCTCCGGCCCCGACAAAGGTGCTCTCGGACCGGTCCATGCCGGGTTGCAGATGGTTCCCCGAGGCCAGTTTGAACTACGCCGAGCAGGCGCTCAGGAAAAGGGAAACGGCCGACGGCATGGCGGCGGGTGACCGGCCGGCGGTCATCTCGTTGTCCCAGACGCGCGGCCCGGTCGAGTTCTCCTGGCCCGATCTCGCCGACGCGGTAGCCCGTGCGCGTGCAGGCTTGCTCACCCTCGGAGTGGCCAAGGGCGACCGGGTGGTCGGCTACCTCCCGAACATCGCCGAGACCATCGTGGCATTCCTCGCAACCGCCGGCATCGGGGCCGTTTGGTCGTCCTGCCCGCCTGAGTTCGGCCCGCGCAGCGTCCTGGAGCGGTTCTCGCAGCTCGAGCCCAAGGTCCTCCTCGCCGTCGACGGCTACCGCTACGGCGAGAAGACGATCGAGCGCGTGCAAGACGTCGTTGCGATACGAGAGGGGTTGCCGTCGCTCGAGGCAACTGTCATCTTGTCCTATCTGGGCACGAAGTCACCTGCGGGCGCGATCGGGTGGGATGCGCTCGTCGCGTCGGGGACGGCTCCCGACGCCGTCCTGGTGCCTTTCGATCACCCCTTGTACGTGCTGTTCTCCTCGGGCACGACGAGGAGGCCGAAGGCCATCGTCCACAGCCACGGCGGGATCGCTCTCGAACATCTGAAGGCCATCGGTCTCCAGAGCGACCTGACGGCGACGGACCGGTTCTTCTGGTACTCGACGACCGGATGGATGATGTGGAACTTCCTCGTGTCGGGTCTCCTCCTCGGAGCGTCCGTCGTGTGTTTCGACGGAGACCCGGGGTATCCGGGCCTGTCGGCGCTCTGGTCGATGGCCGAGGAGAACGAGGTGACGTACTTCGGCACGAGCGCCCCCTACCTGATGGCCTGCAAACGTAAGGGCTTGCGCCCCGGCACCGAGTTCGACCTGTCGCGTCTTCGCTCTGTCGGCTCGACCGGATCGCCACTACCGGCCGAGGGCTACCGCTGGGTGTACCAGGAGGTAGGGGCTGACCTGCAGCTGGCCTCGGTCAGCGGCGGCACCGACGTGTGCACCCCCTTCGTCGGCGCGAGCCCCCTCCACTCGATATATGCCGGGCGCATACCGTGCCGTTACCTCGGTGCGGCGGTGGAGGCTTACTCGCCCGACGGCCGCCCGCTCGTGGGCGAGGTCGGTGAACTGGTCCTGACGGCCCCGATGCCGTCCATGCCGCTAGGGCTTTGGGGTGACGGCGACGGCGCGCTCTACCGGGCGGCCTATTTCGACAGGTTCCCCGGTGTCTGGCACCACGGCGACTGGATCACGGTCTTTGAGGACGGGTCGTGCGAGATCACCGGCCGTTCGGATGCAACGCTCAATCGAGGCGGCGTTCGGATCGGCACCGGTGAGCTCTACGCAGTCGTGGAAAGCATCGCGGGCATAGAGGACAGCCTCGTGCTTCACCTGGAAGACCCCGACGGCGGGCCCGGCCGCATAGCCCTCTTCGTCGTGCTCGCAGACGGCACCGAGCTCGACGAGACCCTCGTCGGGCGCATCCGCGCCGAGCTCTCGGCACAACTCTCGCCGCGGCACGTGCCCGACATCGTCCAAGCCGTGCCCCGCGTGCCGCGCACGCTCTCGGGCAAGAAGCTCGAGGTGCCGGTGAAACGGATCCTCATGGGCGCGCAAGCGGAAAAGGTCGCCAGTGCCGAGTCCCTCCTCGACCCGCGCTCTCTCGAGGTGTTCCTGGACGCGGCACGGCCCGCTATCTCCGGTGGGAAAGACGCGACGCCCGGGGGCTCCGCGACCTAGCGGGCCCAAGTCCCGCTCGGCAACCACGGTGCTAACTTGGCCGTGGAGAGGAGCAGACACGGAGACATATCGGATCGCAGTCATCCCGGGCGACGGCATCGGAGTGGAAGTAATCTCCGGTGGCCTCACCGTGCTTCGGCGGGCAGCCGAGCTAACCGGAAGCTTCGCCATTGAGCCTACCGAGTACCCGTGGTCGTGTGAGTGGTACCTGGCCCATGGCGCGATGATGCCTGAGGACGGCCTCGAACAACTTCGCGACTCAGACGCTATTTATCTAGGGGCCGTCGGGTACCCCGGTGTGGCTGACCACGTCTCGCTGCGTGGCCTCCTCCTGCCGATTCGTGTCAACTTCGACCAATACGTCAACCTTCGGCCGATCGAGTTGTTCGAAGGTATCTCCGGCCCATTGCGGGATCTCGGCCCGTCGGATCTCAACATCCTCTGCGTACGAGAGAACACTGAGGGCGAATACGCGGGTATCGGCGGTCGATTTCGGGAGGGACATCCTGACGAGACGGCGATCCAAACTTCCGTCTTCACTCGGCGGGGTATCGAACGCGTAGCGCGCTTCGCCTTCGAAAAGGCGCGGCTCCGGCGAAGAAGGTTGGCCAGCGCTACCAAGTCCAATGCCCTCCAGTACACCGCTGTGCTGTGGGACGAGGTCGTCGCTCAAGTCGCCGATGAGTTCCCGGACGTGGAAGTGACCAAGTACCACATCGACGCGCTCGCGGCGAAGTTCGTCTCGGCTCCCGCTGCGCTCGACGTGGTTGTGGGCAGCAACCTTTTCGGCGATATCCTCACCGACCTCGGCGGGGCTTTGCAGGGTTCGCTCGGCCTTCCCGCTGGCGCCAATCTCAACCCCGAGCGCCTATTCCCCAGCATGTTCGAACCGATACACGGTTCGGCGCCCGACATCGCTGGGCAAGGCGTTGCTAATCCGATGGCAGCTGTCTGGGCGGGAGCAATGATGCTTGAGCATCTGGGCGAACAAGAAGCCGCGCGGATCGTCATGACCGAACTTCGCCGGGTCGCAAGGGATGGTCCACGAACAGCCGACCTTGGCGGCACGGCCACCACTGCCGAAGTTGTGCAAGCGATCACAACTGCCCTCGAAAGGTGATCTTCGGCGCTGAGGGGATCTCGAGCGTGGGCGACTCCGGCTGGCCACAGGCCCAGAGGTGATTGAAGCGCTCGAGTTATGGGGCTCCGAGCAGCATATCTTCGTGACCTTCCCATGAGGTGATTGGCGGGTATGCGTCGGGCTCGGTCATTACCTCGATCAAAGAGACTGTGTCCGCGCCAAGGGAGTGGCTAGCACGGGGGAGAGATCGGACGGGTCTTCGACTCGTACCGCATTTGCCCCGCAAGCGCGGGCGATCATGCAATGGCCACCTGCGGCGGCAGGGTGCGTGTCACCGACGGCCGTGCTGGGGGCGGATCTCCTCAGAGCAGGCAGAAAGGCGCCGGGGTAGATTTGAGCCCGACCGAACGAGTGACCGGGGGGGTTGCGATGGCAGGACTCGAGCGTAAGCGTTTCGACGAGGCGGACGAGACGCGTCCGTTTGTCGACAAGGGGCAGGTGGAGCTAGTCAGCATCGGCGGTGGCGTCGTGGGTCGCGCAACCTTCCAGCCCGGCTGGAAGTGGTCAGATCACGTCAAGCCGATCGTCGGCACTGGTAGCTGCCAGGCGGCGCACGTTGGATACGTCGTCTCTGGTCGCCAGAGGATTCTGATGGATGATGGCACTGAGCTTGACATCAGTGCTGGCGACGTCGTCTCCATACCGTCCGGACACGACGGCTGGACCATTGGCGACGAGCCCTGTGTCGTGCTCGACTTCGCCGGGATGGCCAACTACGCAAAGCCGAGCTGACGCTCGGCTGCTGGCGTCGGTGATTGCCACCGCTGCAGCGCGCCCGCGTGATGGATGCCGGAAGCGGCGATGAGCTCTCCGAACCGATCTGTCAGAGGCCCGGGTCACTGACGCTGAACGACCGCGGAGACGCGACCGGCCTCGATTCGGGTAGACCATGAGCGTGGCTGAATCTCCGGACCCGCCTCGCGAGACACCCGAAGCCTTGCAGACACGCCACACCGGTCTCAGCCCAGATGACCCATTTGCGACGCCGTTGGAAGAGCGTCGGCCGGATAGGCGGTTTCGCGGTCGCCTTGTCGCCCCGGTGACGGTCTGGACGGCCGGGTCAGCAAATCGACGCGCCGGGCTTACTGTCTCGTCGCTGCTCGTCGCCGAGGGCGACCCTGCCGAGGTGCTTGGGCTTATCGATCCGCTGTCGGATCTTTTCGACGTGCTGGTCGAGCGGGGGAGCTTCGTCGTCCACGTGCTCGGCACGGTCGATCAACGACTCGCCGGGATGTTCGCGTTCGCCTACCCGGTCGACCCCTTCGAGGAGGTCGAGACGGTGGACGGTGAGTTCGGGCCGGTCATCCGCGGTACTCGTCACACTCTCGGTTGTCGTCTCGGCGGATCTGAGGAGCTGGGTTTCCAGATGCTGGTGCGAGGACGCGTCGCCGCGCTCGAGATCGTGGCCGATGCAGGACAACCGCTCGTCCGATACCGAGGCCGTTACCGCAAGCTCTCGCCGGAGGACTAGGGCCTTTTCCTGTGAGCCCAGCGGCGAGCCACGACTCTGTCAAGCGCAGCTATGACGCGCTCGCCGAGCAGTACGAGGCCCGCACCGGCGGTGAGCTTGCCTATAAGCCACTCGATCGAGCCCTGTTGGCCGAGACGCGCCGCGCCTACGTGCTTGCTCGAGGTTCCTAGAGGCTCGCTGCCGCCGGGATGATCATGTCCCGGTATGCCTCGAGGGTCTCGGGGATCTTGTCGTGCATCAAATAGAGGGCGAACTGGTCGACGCCGATGTCCGCCAACTCGCGCAGCCGTTCGATGTGCTGTTCAACGGGCCCGAGAAGGCAGAACCTGTCCACGATGTAATCGGGCACGAAGTCGACCGACGGGTTGCCCGCCTTGCCATGGTGGCTGTAGTCGTAGCCCTGACGGTCCCTGACGTAGTCGGTGAGGGCGCGTGGCACCTCGGATGACTCCCCGTAGCGAGCGACGAGGTCGGCCACATGGTTGCCGACCATCCCCCCGAACCAGCGCAGCTGCTCGCGCTGGTGGACGAGGTCTTCGCCTACGTAGGCCGGCGCCGCCACACAGATCGTGAGCTCGTCCGGGTCGCGACCTGCCGAGCGTGCCGCAGCCCGGACAGAGTCGATCGTCCAACGAGCGATGTCTGGGTCTGCGACCTGCAAGATGAGCCCGTCTGCCCGCTCGCCGATGACCTGCAAGGCTTTCGGGCCGTAACCCGCGCCCCACACCGGCAGGCGGCTGTCGGAGGCCCACGGCAGCTTGACGCTGACCCCGTTGAGGATTGCCTCACGGCCCTCGGCGAGCTCCTTTATGGCGGTGATCGCCTCGGCGAATGTCTGCATGCTCGTCGGTTTGCGCCCGATGACTCGCAGCGCTGAGTCGCCGCGCCCGATGCCGCAGACCGTCCGGTTTCCGAACATGTCGTTCAAGGTCGCGAAGATCGAGGCAGTGACCGAGACGTCGCGAGTGGCGGGATTGGTGACCATCGGGCCCACCTGGATGTGAGAGGTGGCGGAGAGGATGTTTGCGTAGATGACGAATGGTTCCTGCCACAAGACGCACGAGTCATAGGTCCACACGTGGCTGAAGCCGGCCTGCTCGGCTTGACGGGCGCGCTCGATCACCCAGCTCGCGGGTGGGTCGGTCTGAAGGACGACGCCTATGTCCATCGTCGCCCGGCTCTATCTCAGGGCCTGGGACAGGCCGCGGGGGACGAACCGCCCGTGGCCGGCCTCGCCCGAGTACGCCCCGGCGGAGATGATCCGCCGCCCGCGGGAAAAGACCGTTTCGACACGACCCTGGATCGTCATGCCCTCGTAGCAGGAGTAGTCGACGGCCATGTGGTGCTTAGAGGCCGAGATCGTCTGAGTGGCGGCCGGGTCGTATATCACGATGTCGGCGTCGGAGCCGGGGAGGACGGCTCCCTTTTGGGGGAAGAGGCCGAACATCCTCGCCGGGTTCGTCGAGGTGACCTCCACCCAGCGGGGGAGGGTTATCTCGCCAGAGACGACACCTTGGTAGATCAGGTCCATCCGGTTCTCCACCCCCGGAAGGCCGTTCGGGATCTTGGTGAAGTCCCCGCGGCCGAGCTCTTTCTGCTCGACGAAGCAGAACGGGCAGTGGTCCGTGGACACGACCGACAGGTCGTCGGTCCGCAGGCCGCGCCACAGCGCCGCCTGGTGCTCCCGCGGCCGCAGCGGGGGAGTGCAGACGAACTTCGCCCCCTCGAAGTCGGGGCGCGCCATGTCGTCCTCCGACAAGAACAGGTACTGGGGGCACGTCTCGGCAAAGGTGTTCTGCCCGCGGTCCCGGGCCTCCACGACCGCGGCGAGGGCGGGCGCCGAGGAAAGGTGCACTAAGTAAAGCGGCGCCTTGGTGACCTGCGCCAGGCGGATGGCACGCGACGCCGCCTCACCCTCCATCTCCGCCGGGCGGGTCAGCCCGTGAAAGATCGGGTCTGTCTGCCCGCGGGCGAGGGCGGCGGCGACGATCGCGTCGATGGCGATCCCGTTCTCGGCGTGGATCATTATGAGGGCACCGTTGCCGGTCGCCCTGTCCATGGCTTGGAGGATTTCCCTGTCAGTGGCGTAGAAGACCCCGGGATAGGCCATGAAGAGCTTGAAGCTCGTGACGCCTTGCGCGACGAGCTCGTCCATCTCCTTGAGTGAAGCCTCGTTGACGTCCGAGATGATGGCGTGGAAAGAGTAGTCGACCGCGCACACGCCGTCGGCCTTTGCCTGCCAGGTGTCCATGCCGGCTAAGAGGGACCCACCCTTGGTCTGGATGGCGAAGTCGATGATCATGGTGGTGCCGCCCCAGGCGGCCGCCCGCGTCCCGGTCTCGAATGTGTCGGCCGAGGTCGTCCCCCCGAAGGGCATGTCCATGTGGGTGTGGGCGTCGATGCCACCCGGCACCACGTACTTGCCCGTCGCGTCGACGACGAGGTCAGCGTCTTGTTGCCAGAGCTCCGACAGCCCGGAGAAGCCCGCGGCGAGGGCCGCGACCTTCTCGTCTTGGACCAGGACGTCCATGGGCGAGGCGCCGTCGGGTGTGACGAGGGTGCCCCCTTTGATCACGGTGCGCATGATCAGGCCTCACAGAGCTGTTCGTAGGTCTCCGGCCGGCGGTCCCTGTAGAAGGCCCAGATGCGGCGCACCTCGTCGATCACACCGAGGTCGAGATCGCGCACCACCACGGCCTCGTCTACGTCCGAGGCGACCTCGCCGACGAACTTGCCGCGCGGGTCGACGAAATAGGACTGACCGTAGAACTCGTTCGTCCCGAGCGGCTCTGTGCCGACCCGGTTGATCGTCCCCACGAAGTACTCGTTCGCAACCGCGGCTGCGGGCTGTTCCAAGCGCCACAGGTACTCAGAAAGGCCCCGGCTCGTTGCGGAAGGGTTGAAGACGATCTTGGCGCCCGCGAGGCCGAGGGCTCGCCAGCCTTCGGGGAAGTGGCGTTCGTAGCAGATGTAGACGCCGATCCGGCCGACGGCGGTGTCGAAGACCGGGTAGCCGAGGTTGCCAGGGCGAAAATAGAACTTCTCCCAGAAGCCGGAGACCTGAGGGATGTGGTTCTTGCGGTGCTTGCCGAGGTACCTACCGCTGGCGTCGATGACAGCCGCGGTGTTGTAGAAGATTCCGGGCTGATCGACCTCGTATAGCGGGACGATGAGCACGACGCCGAGCTCTCGCGCCAGATCCATGAACTGCCGGATCGTCGGGCCGTCGGGGACCGCCTCGGCGAAGTTGTACCACTCGCCGTCTTGGACCTGGCAGAAATAGGGGCCGTTGAACAGCTCTTGTAAGCAGACGACCTTGGCGCCGGCGGCGGCGGCTTGGCGGACGGAACGGATCGCGTTCTTGCTCATCGTGTCCTTGTCCCCCGCCCACTGGGCCTGAACCAACGCCGCCCGCACCAAATCAGCCATGCCGTCCCCCTTCGCGCCTGGTGTGTCCGGCAACACTCGCGCCGGAGCCAATCGCTGTCAACGGCGCGCGAAGCCGACAGCGTGGAGCAAGATGAGCCTGCGCAGACGTCTGGAGAGGGGAGGCCTAGATGGTTCACGAGGTGCGGGGCGTCATCGCCCGCGAGAAGGCAGCACCCGTCGAGGTGACCACGATCCTCGTGCCGGACCCGGGTCCGGGAGAGGCGCTCGTGCGGGTGCAGGCGTGCGGCGTCTGTCACACCGACCTGCACTACCGAGAGGGCGGGATCAACGACGAGTTCCCGTTCCTTCTCGGTCACGAGGCCGCCGGCATCGTAGAAGCCGTCGGGCACGATGTCAGCTCCGTCGCAGTGGGGGACTTCGTCGTCCTCAACTGGAGGGCGGTCTGTGGCCAATGCAGGTCGTGCCTGCGAGGCAGGCCGCAGTACTGCTTTTCCACCCACAACGCCGCCCAGAAGATGACGCTCGCGGACGGTACCGTTCTCGCGCCCGCGCTCGGGATCGGAGCGTTCATCGAGAAGACACTCGTGGCCGCCGGGCAGTGTACGAAGGTGGACGCCCGCGCCCGCCCGGAGGCCGCCGGCCTCCTCGGCTGCGGTATCATGGCCGGGCTCGGCGCGGCGATGTTCACGGGCGAGGTCGGCTTCGGCGACTCGGTGGCGGTGTTCGGGTGCGGCGGCGTCGGGTGCGCGGCGATAGCAGGTGCGCGCCTCGCCGGGGCATCGACGATCATCGGCGTGGACCTCGACCCTCGCAAGCTTGAGCTCGCCGTTCAGTTCGGGGCGACACATACCGTGAACTCCTCCGAGCGCGACGCCGTCGAGGCGATCCGGGCACTCACGCAGGGCAACGGCGCGAACGTCTGCATCGAGGCCGTCGGCAACGCGAAAGTGATGGAGCAGGCATTCTTTGCCCGCGACCTCGCCGGGACGCTCGTCCAAGTCGGCGTGCCGACGCCCGAGATGCGCATAGATCTCCCGATGATCGAGTTCTTCGGTCGCGGCGGGCGGCTCAAGCCGAGCTGGTACGGGGACTGCCTTCCCTCGCGCGACTTTCCGATGCTGATCGAGCTCTACTTGAACGGACACCTCGACCTGGACCGCTTCGTGTCGGAGACAATCGAGCTCGACGCGATCGAGCAGGCCTTCGCCCGCATGGAGCGGGGAGAAGTCCTCCGCTCGGTGGTGCTGATCTCCGCTTAGAAAGAGGGCTCAGGCGGGATCTGGCGGCGTCGCCCTCAACACGGTAGCGGCCCCAGGCCGGACCGGATCGCGCCGAGAGGCGTCTTGTACAGCGGTCGTGGCGTCGCTCGCCTGAGGCTGCGCGGCCTTGGACGTCCCCACCCCCCGCCTCAGCTCCACATGTGGGATGAACCAGGAGGCGAAAAAGGCGATGAGCCCAATCGGTGCCGCGATGATGAAGACGGTCTGGATCGACTGGGCATAGGCGGCGACGATGCCGTGGTGCACGACCGGGGGCAGCTTGTCCAATATCGCCGGCGTGAGGCTCGAAGCTTGCAGGCCCGGAGGCAACTTGGCGCCGTGGAGATGGTTCACCAGGTTGCCGACGAGCACGTTCGAGAAGATGGCGCCGAAGATCGCGGCCCCGAACGACCCACCGATCGAGCGGAAGAAGGTCGCCCCAGAGGTGGCTACGCCAAGCTCTGAATAGGGGACCGCGTTCTGGACGACGAGCACGAGCACCTGCATCACTGCACCGAGCCCCATACCGAGCACAACCATGTAGAAAGCGGCCGCGGTGCTGCTCGTAGATATTCCCATCCGCGATAGGAGGAAGAGCCCAAGGGCGATGCCGGCCGTCCCAACGATTGGGAAGATGCGGTAGCGCCCGCTCCGGCTGATGTACTGGCCCGAGCCGATGGACACGACCAGCAGTCCTGCCATCAAGGGCAGCAGCTGCAGGCCGGAGATGGTGGGCGATTCTCCGCGGACGATCTGGAAGAAGGCCGGCAGGTAGGTGATCGCGCCGAACATGGCGAACCCGACGATGAAGCCGGCGAGGTTCGCGACCGAGAATGTCCGGTTGGAGAAAAGGTGCAGCGGGAGCACCGGCTCGGTCGCCCGCCGTTCAACGATGGCGAAGATCGCGGTGAGCACGGCACCGGCCACTCCGAGGCCGATGATCTGTTCCGACTTCCAGGGGTATGTTGTCCCGCCGAGGCTCGTGAACAGCACGAGGCAGCTCGCCGCTGCCACGAGGACCGCCGTCCCGAGGTAGTCGATGACGTGATGGACCCGGCGTAGGTGGCCCGGCACCCGGCTCGCCACGACCACGAGGGCAAGGGCGCCGATCGGGACGTTGATGTAGAAGATCCAGCGCCAGGAGAGCTGCTCGACGAACACGCCTCCGAGCAACGGCCCGGCGACGCTCGCGACACCGAACACCGCCCCGAAGAGCCCCTGGTAACGGCCCCGATCACGAGGAGGGACTATGTCGCCGACGATCGCCTGAGTGCCGACCATGAGCCCGCCACTACCGAGGCCCTGGACAGCCCTGAAGGCGATGAGCTCGATCATGGTGTGGCTCAGCCCCGAGCAGACTGAGCCGACGAGAAAGATGACGATGGACGCCTGGAAGAAGACCTTCCGGCCGTACTGGTCGCCGAGCTTTCCCCAAAGGGGCGTCGAGACCGTCGCCGCCAAGAGGTAGGCGACGACGACCCAGGAAAGGTGCGAAGCCCCGTGCAGGTCGGCGACGATCGTCGGTAGCGCCGTCGAGACGATCGTCTGGTCGAGGGCGGCAAGGAACATGCCAAGCATCAACGCGCCGATGATGACGAGGACACGCCGGTGGCTGAGCCCGGGGATCGGTGTAGCACCGGTCATTTCGATCGCTGTCTCGGTCATCGCCTCTCGCTCGTTTCAGTGGTGCCGGTGGACGGTATCTCGATTCTGTGGCGGCGTCGCCGCGGACCGGATTTGGGTGGCGCGGACCCCAGCGTGGCCTCGTCGTGCACGAGTCCGCTGGCAAGGCTGCTAATCGCGACACGGGTCAGGCGCGCCAGGGAATCCTCGCCGCCGTCGGCGCTCCAGTAGATGGCCGCGACGCGGGCCGCGGCGAGAGCCGTCGCGGTCACGAGGGCCGGATAGGGATCGTGACGGGGATCGGTCCCGAGGCGCTCGGCGATCGCGATGGCGAGGCTCTCTTCCACCTCAGCCATGTGCGCGGCATATGCATAGGCCAGATCGGGGTCGGCGCGGACGGCACTGAACCTCTGGAACCACGCCCGCTTGCCTTCCCCGAACTCGTCAAAGTCCTCGTCGATCGTGGCGGCATAGCGGACAAGCACCGATCCGAGCACCTCTAGGGGCGGCTCGTCGGCCGGCCTGGCGAGGAGGTCGGCCCGCAGCTCCTCGATGCGCTCGGGGTCCGCGCCGATGACGGCGGACTCCTTTGAGGGGAAGTAGTTGAAAAAGGTCCGCGTGGCGACATCGGCGGCCTCGGCGATGTCCTCCACGGTCACGTGCGCGAAGCCGTGCATCGCCACGAGCTCGAGTGCGGCGTTGCGCAACGAGCGGCGTGTCGCCTGCTTCTTTCGGTCACGCCGACCCCCGGCGACGGTGAGAACATGGTCGCCGACCAGGTCGGGGAGGATCTCGTGAACGAGTACGGTCTCGTCGGAAGCGGGTGCCGAGCTTGCCATCATGCCTTAAATGTAACAATGCACCGAGTGCAGGTATTCCTGACGGCGCCGCACCGCCGTCACCCAGCCGGATGACCGCGGTGCTCGGGCACGGTCCAAGGACTGGGAAGGACGCGCAATGGGCGAAGTGAAGATCGCGAGCGGACGGGGTGACATGGCTTGTTACCTCTCCTCTCCGGCCGGAGAGGGTCCTTGGCCGGGAGTCGTGGTGATCCACGACGCTTGCGGCATGAGCAACGACCTCCGCCAGCAGGCGGATTGGTTGGCGTCGGAGGGCTATATGGCGCTGGCGCCCGAACTTTTCATTGGGGCCGGAAGGTGACCTGCATGCGCTCAATCATGCGCGACCTGCGGGACAGGCGGGGATCGTCCTTCGACGACGTGGAGGCGGCTCGGGGTTTCCTCGTCGCCCAAGAGAGCTGCACCGATAGGGTCGGGGTCATCGGATACTGCCTGAGCGGAGGGTTCGCGTTAATGCTTGCCCCCGGCCATGGCTTCTCGGCTTCGAGCGTCGACTACGGCGCCGCGCCGAAACGGGCCGAGACCGTGCTTAGCGGCGCTTGTCCTGTCGTCGCAAGCTACGGGGCCAAGGACCGCGCCCTTCGCGCGGCGGCACCGCGACTGGACCGCGCGCTCAGCGAGACGGGGGTCGAACATGACGTAAAGGAATATCCGGGAGCCGGGCACGGTTTTCTCAACGATCACGAGGGAGCGCACGACCACGTGCCGGTGCTGTTCGTCGTGATGGGAAGACTCATGGGCGCCAACGGACACCACGCGGCCGCGGCCGAAGACGCCCGCCGCCGCATCGCCGCCTTTTTCCGCGCGTACCTCAACTATCACGGACAGAACAGAACGGAGAACACATGGAAGCTTCGCTGACACCCTGGGTCGCAGCCCTGCGGCGCTCACATGACACCTTGGCGCTCCTCGTCGGGCCGCTCGGCACCGAGGAGCTGCAACGGCGTTCTTACGACTCGGAATGGTCGATAGCCCAAGTGCTCTCACACCTCGGGTCCCAGTCAGAGATATTCGGCCTCTTCCTCGAGGCAGGGTTGAGCAGGCAGGACCCGCCCGGAGGCGAGGTGTTCGCCCCGATATGGGAAGCCTGGAACACCCGCGACCCGCAGTCACTGGCGACCGGCACCTTGAAGGCGAGCGAGACAGTGGTAGGCCGCTTTGAGTCCCTGACTCCAGACGAGATCGAAAGGTTCCACTTGAACCTGTTCGGGATGGAGCTCGACGCGACCGGGCTGAGCCGGCTGCGCCTCAGCGAGCTTGCTCTTCACACCTGGGACGTCGCGGTGGCTCTTGATCCCACGGCCAAGGTCCTCCCCGACGCGGTCGCTCTGCTCGTCGACACCCTCGGACAGCTGGCCGCGAGAGGCGGCAAGCCCGACGGGACCATTCGGCGCGTGCTCGTGACTACGACAGAGCCCGAGCGCCACTTCATCCTCGAGACGGGCGAAACCGTGGTCCTCACTGCCTCTGGTCCCGACGCGGGCGAGGCCGGGCTGTCGCTTCCCGCTGAGGCATTCGTTCGCCTCCTGTATGGCCGCCTCGATCCCGCCCACACTCCGGTGCTCGAGGTCCGGGGCATCGATCTCGACGAGCTGCGGCGGGTGTTCCCGGGCATCTGAGCACGAGCGGGCCCTCGCAGGCCTCGAGAAGCTCGAGGACGAGGCCGTCGCGGCTTGGCGGGGTTGCTGCAACTGAGACGGGACGTCCTCGGTGCGGGCGTCGCTGGAGGCGCACACCAGGCCGACAATTCTCCAGGATCTCGGCCATTCGGGCGGCCAACGCGAGCGGACGCCTCATAGTCAGGTGAGTGCAGATGTCCGGGCCGGGCGCCCCTGGGCAGCTTCAAGCCTCGCCGATCGCTACCGTGACATACATGAGCAGTGCACCGCGGCGGCGGCGCGCGGCTTCGTACCGATCCCTCTGGCGGCTGCGGAGCTACGTTCGGCCTTACACGCCCCAGATGCTGGCCATGTTGGCGTGCGCGACGCTAGCCGTGGCGGCCAGCACGCTGATCCCGCTCGTGCTCGAGGCAGTGGTGAACGGGCCTATTCACCGAGGCGACCGCGGCGCGCTCGTGCCGATGTTCCTGATCGCCCTCGGTCTTGGTGTCGCAGAGGCCAGTTTGATTGTGGGGCGACGCCGGGTCCAGTCCGTTGCCATCCAGAACATCGAGCGGGAGATCCGCAACGGGATGTACGCCCGGCTGCAAAGGCTGCCAATCGAGTTCCACGACCGGTGGCAGACTGGCCAGCTCCTTTCCCGGACCACGACCGATCTCGGCACCATCAGGCGCTTTTTGGGCTTCGGCGCCATCTTCTTGGTCGTCGACGCCATGCAGTATCTCGCCGTGATGGCGCTTCTGGTCGCGACCTATCCGCCGCTTGGGACCCTGGCGGTGGTGACGACCCTGCCGGTGATCTGGATCGCCCAGCGCTTCGGGGCCGGATACTCGCGGATCTCACGTCGCCTTCAGGACCAGCAGGGTGACCTCGCGACTCTTACCGAAGAAGCAGCCAGCGGCATGCGGGTCGTCAAGGCCTTCGGGCGCGGTCGCCTGATGCAGGACCGCTTCGGCGCTTCGGCCCGCACGCTTCGCGGATCTGCTCTCGAGATGGTGCAGTTGCGGGCCCGTTTCTGGGGATTGCTCACGCTCGTCCCCAACGTGACGATGGCCTTTTCCGTGCTGATCGGGGGTATAGCCGTCGCCCGCGGGGCGCTGTCGCTCGGAGCCCTCGTCGCCTTCACGACCCTGCTCGTCCTGGTGCAGTTCCCGATCATCGACCTCGGCTGGATACTGTCGATGGCCCAAGAGGCGGCGACGGCGGCAGATCGGGTCTACGAGGTCTTCGATGCGGCAATGGTCGTCGACGACCGGCCAGGCGCGACCGCGCTCGTGGCCTCAAGAGGGCGTCTTTGCTTCGAGCACGTCAGCTTCTCCTACCCGGACAGGCGCGAACCGGTGCTGCGCGACGTCAATCTCACAATCGAGCCCGGCGAGACGGTGGCGATCGTCGGCCTGACGGGTTCGGGCAAGAGCACGCTGGCGTGTCTTCCCAGTCGCTTGTACGACGTCAGCTCCGGACGCGTCACCCTCGACGGGCACGACGTGAGGGACATGACGCTCGAGTCGCTGCGGCGCCATGTGGCGGTCGTCTTCGAGGAGCCCGTCCTGTTCTCTATGAGCGTTCGCGAGAACCTCGTTCTCGGCCGTCCCGACGCCTCCGAGTCCGCGATCGCCGAGGCGCTGGAGCTCGCCCAGGCGGGCTTCGTCGCCGAGCTGCCCTGGGGCTTGGACACGCGCATCGGAGAGCAGGGAATGGCTCTTTCGGGAGGGCAACGCCAGCGCCTCGCCCTCGCCCGCGCCGTGCTCGCCCGTCCTTCGGTGCTAGTGCTCGACGACCCGCTCTCGGCCCTCGACGTGAGCACCGAGGCCCTCGTCGAGGAGAGCCTGAGAAGAGTGCTGCGAGACATGACGGGTCTTCTCGTCGTCCACCGGCCTTCGACGGTCGCGCTCGCGGACCGGGTCGCCTTGTTGCGCAGCGGGGTTCTCGTCGCCTTCGGGACCCATCACGAGCTGATGGAGAGGCCCGACTACGCGTCCGTCCTGTCTGTTGACTACCAGGGCTCGAGGACCAGCCCATGAGCGCGCACGAGGCGTGGCGCGGCATAGCGGCCGAACAAGTCGAAGAGGTCCCTCAGGCCTGGACTGGACTGCTCCGCCGCCGCACCCGCCACCTGCTGGGATCTCTCGCCGCGCCCCACCGTCGGGCGATCGGCTGGCTCGCAGGCGCCATCTTGGTCTCCAACCTCGCCGGCACGGCGATTCCCTACCTGGTCGGGCTCGGGATCGACCGCGGGGTGAGTGCGGTGCGCCACGACGACTACATGCCGATCAGCGTCATCACCGCGCTGATCCTTGTCTGCGCGGTCGCCCAGGCCATCTTGTACAGGGTCTTCGTCGCCGGCTCCGGCCGTATCGGTCAGGAGATCCTGCTCGAGCTGAGGGAGAGGGTCTTCGGGCAGTTCCAGCGTCTCAGCCTCGCTTTTCACGAGCGGTACACCACGGGCCGGATGATCTCGCGCCTCACTTCGGACCTCGAGTCGATCAACGACATGTTCACCCTCGGCCTCGACACGCTCATCAACGCGGTGCTGTCGGTCGTGAGCGTCGGCGTCATCCTCCTCGTCTTGGACCTTCCGCTCGGCCTCGTCTGCCTGTCGGGGTTCATCCCGCTTTTCTTCTTGTCCCGCTGGTACCAACGCGAGTCGACGAAGGCCTACCGCAACACGAGAAACGCCATGGCACTGGTGATCGTCCACTTCACCGAGTCGTTGCGGGGTATCCGGGCGGTGCACGCCTTCAGGCGCCAGCCGCGCAACGACGAGCTGTTCGGTCACCTTTCGGAGGGCTACCGGGCTGCGATGAGCAGGTCGTTCCAGCTCCTCGGCATCTACTGGCCGGGAATCGTGCTCGTAGGCAACCTGACGACCGCGGCCGTGCTCCTTTACGGCGGCAACAGGGTAATCGGTCACGAGATGCAGGTCGGCGTGCTGGCGGCCTTTGTCCTGTACCTCCGCCGGTTCTTCGAGCCGCTTGGCGAGGTGAGCCAGTTCTACGACTCCTTCCAGGCAGCAGCGGCCGGGCTCGAGAAGTTGGCCGGCGTGCTCGACGAGACCCCGGGCGTGCCGATGCCCGCTCACGGCGTCGCGATCCCTGAAGAAGGGCTGAAAGGAGTCGTCGAGTTCCGCAGCGTCCGCTTCGGGTATAGGCACGGGACCGACATCCTGTCATGCTTCGACCTCCACATAGCGGCCGGGCAGACCGTCGCCTTGCTCGGGGCGACGGGAGCCGGCAAGAGCACGGTCGCACGCCTGCTCGCCCGTTTTTACGATCCGCTCGAAGGAGAGGTTTCCATCGACGACATCTCCCTGGCGGCGATGGACGAGACCTCGCTCCACCGGGCTGTCGCCATGGTGACCCAGGAGAGTTTCCTGTTCTCGGGCAGTCTGGCCGAGAACATCGCCTTCGGCTCCCCGGCCGCGAGCGATTCGGAGATCGCCTCCGCCGCCCGCGCGGTCGGTGTCGACTCGATCGCGGAGGCGCTCGGCGGCGGATACGAGAGTGACGTCGGCAAGCAGGGCTCGCGCCTGTCGGCAGGGCAACGTCAGCTCGTTGCCCTGTCTAGGGCGATGCTCGCCAACCCGGCTGTTCTCGTCCTCGACGAGGCGAGCTCGTCGCTCGACGCCCCGATGGAGCGGCTCGTCCAGTCCGCCCTCAAGACGGCTCTCGCGGGCCGGACGGCGGTGATCATCGCTCACCGGCTCTCCACGGTCGAGATCGCCGATCGAGTCGTAGTGATCGAGTCCGGCCAGATCGTTGAGGACGGCCCACCTGCGCAGTTGCTCGTTGAGGGATCGGGCCATTACGCCGCGCTTCACGAGGCCTGGCGCTCGAGCCTCGTCTGAGGACGATTGCCCGGGTCCGCAGTGCAATCATGACCCGGGCATGACAAATGTCACGAAGAAGTCGTGAGTCAACGCACTGTGCGAACTTCGCAGTCGCTGCCAAGATCGAGCCATGGCTACTTACGACGATCAGCCCAACGGCATAAGCCTTCTCGCGCTCAGCAAGTCCTACGGCGAAGTCCGGGCCGTACGGGGGATCGAGTTGTCCATCGCCGCCGGTGAGACAGTGGCCCTGCTCGGACCCAACGGGGCGGGCAAGACGACGACGATCGACATGGTGCTAGGACTCACCCGACCCGACAAGGGAAGCGTGTCGGTGTCCGGCCTCTCGCCCGCCGAAGCGGTCAAGGCCGGAGCCGTTGGGGGGATGCTCCAGACCGGGCAGCTCATCGAGTACCTAAGTGTCCGCGAGCTCATCACGATGGTCGCCTCGCTTTACCGTCATCCGCTCGGGGTGGACGACACGCTCCGCCTGACCGGCATCGACGACATCGCCGACCGGTGGGAGACGAAGCTTTCCGGGGGCCAGACCCAGCGAGTGCGCTTCGCGATCGCGCTTGTTGCCGACCCGGACCTGCTCGTTCTCGACGAGCCGACGGCGGCGCTAGACGTCGAGGGTCGCCGGGACTTTTGGACCGCGATGCGGGCGGTTGCCTCTAGAGGAAAGACCGTCCTGTTCGCGACGCACTACCTCGAGGAGGCAGATGCCTATTCGGACCGCGTCATCCTCATGGCCCGGGGCCGTGTCGTCGCCGATGGTCCTCCTACCGAGATCAAGGCGAAGGTCGGGGGCAAGACCATCCGCACCACTCTTCCCAGCGCGGATCTGGGCGTGCTCGGCAGCTTGCCCGGCGTGGCCAAGGTCGAGGGGCGCGGCGACGCAGTGACACTGTCATGCCTCGACTCCCAGTCGTCTGACTCGGCGCTTCGCGAGCTGCTCATGCGGTTTCCTGAGGCGCGCGACCTAGAAGTGCGCGGCGGCGGGTTGGAAGAAGCCTTCTTGGAACTTGCCGCCGATGAACTCGCCGCGAGCGCCCTCGCCGATGGCGTGTCGCCCATCACCGCCCGCGAGCGCGACGTGCTCGTGGCCGCTCGTCCCGGAGCCACGGTCTCGGAGATCGCCGAGCGCCTCTTTCTTTCCGAGGGGACGGTCCGCAACTACCTCTCCGCCGCGATCGCGAAGACGGGAGCCCGCAAGCGCGCCGAGGCGGTCCGCACAGCCGACGGGCAGGGGTGGCTCTAGGTGATCTGCGTGGACTTATTCCCCGAGAGCCGATAAGGTTTCCATACTGTTACGAACTGGGGGCAAACGGGTGCCCTTAGTCAACTCGATTAGGAGGGGAGTTTTCATGAGGAAATTGCTCATGAAGGCCGGTGTGCCGCTCGTCGCGGGAGCACTTGTGCTCACCGCTTTCAGCGGAGCGGCGTTCGCGAACGCCAAGCATCCGGCCACCGCAAAGCCAGTCTTCGAGCTCGCGTACGAAGGGCCGCTTTCGGGTGGCAACGCTGTGCTCGGCCTGGACCAGACCTACGCGGTCCAGTACGCCATCAACCAAGCGAACTCCGGGATGTCCCAGTTCGGCAAGCTTCCCTTCACGCTCAAGTACGTCGGTAAGGACGACCAGGGCTCGGGGACGCTGTCGCCGACCGATGCCCAGGAGCTCACGGCGACCCCAGCCGTCATCGGTGTTGTCGGGCCGGCTTTCTCGGGCGCCACCAAGGCAGCCGAGCCGACGTTCAGCTCTCATGACCTTGCGACCGTGAGCCCCTCGGCGAGCCTGCCTGCCCTTGCCGACTACGGATGGAAGAACTTCTTCCGGGTCATCCCGGACGACGACGTCCAGGGACCGGCCGACGCCCTCTACGTCGACCAGAAGCTCCACCTGAGCAAGCTGTACGTCGTCAGCGATGCCAGCACCTACGGCGTCGGCCTGGCCAACGCCTTTGCCTCCCAGGCCAGGAAGGACGGCGCCACGGTCACGAGCGGCGTGTTCCCGGGCACGACACAGTGCAGCGACGGCACGGCGAGCCCCACGCAGTACCCAGATGACGCCGCCATTGTCGTCAAGGCGCACCCGCAGCTGCTGTTCTACGCCGGTTACTACTGCGACCTCGGCTTGCTTCTCACAGCGCTCCACAAGGCGGGCTACATGGGCAAGGTGTTCAGCGACGACGGCAGCGACTCCGGCGCGCTCGTTAAGGCAACTAACCCGTCCAGCGCGGCGAACGGCGTGTACGCCAGTTGCGGGTGCGCGGTGCTCGGCACGACCAAGGCTGACAAGGCGTTCGCGGCAGGCTTCAAGGCTCTCGCGCGTATCGCCCCGGCCGTCTACTCGGCTGAGTCGTTCGACGCGGCGAACACGATCATCGACGAGCTCAAGATCCTCGCATCCGAGAAGGGCGGAACGATGAACATCACTCGTGAGAACGTCGTCAAAGGCCTTCACAAGATCAGCTTCATCGGCCTCACCAAGACGATCTCGTTCAAGGCTAACGGGAATATCGCGGCGACGAAGATCTACCTCAACGTGGTGCAGCACGGCGCCTTCGTCCAAATCGGAGTCGAGTAGCACCTCTAAGCGGCTGTTGAGGAACCGGGCACTTCGCAATAGCGAGGTGCCCGGTTTTTTGTCTTGGGTACTCCGTCTGAGACTGAGTAACCTGCTGCCCAAGGTTGAGGGGAGTGATCTGGACGCATGCATTGCCCGGCGTTCATCGCGAACAACAACATCTGGGTTTCGCTCGTCGTTGGGGGCCTCGCCAACGGGTTCCTCTACGCGCTCATCGCCCTCGGTTACACCCTTGTATACGGTGTCCTCAGGCTGATCAACTTCGCCCACTCCGAGGTGGTCATGTCCGGCGGCTTCGGTGGCCTGTTCGCCATGCGGGCCATCCTCGGCTCGTCCACCCCGTCCGGCTTCTGGGCGGTCGGGTTCATGCTCGTCGGCATCGTCGCAGGTGCGGCTGCCGGGGGCGCGGCCGCGTTCGTCCTCGAGCGGGTCGCCTACAGGCCACTGCGAAGGCGCAACGCCCCGAGGTTGACCTACCTCATCAGCGCAATCGGGGCCTCCTACTTCCTCTACAACCTCGCCGGCAAGGAGTTCGGGCGCTACACGGCTTTCATACCGACGCCGCAGGTGATAACCGGGCACGCCTTCTTCCTCTGCGGGGTCGGTGTCCAGTCCGTCTGGATCCTCACGATGGTCACCGCTCTCGTGCTGCTGGTCGTGCTCGACACCGTCGTGAACCGCACCAAGCTCGGCAAAGGCATCCGTGCGGTCGCGCAGGACGCCGAGACGGCGAGCCTCATGGGCGTTCACATCGACCGCACGATCGCGCTCACCTTCGTGCTCGGCGGCCTCATGGGCGGCGCGGCCGGGTTCCTGTTCGGCCTCCAGTTCGGCGTGATCTACACGATGGGCTTCGTCCCGGGCCTCAAGGCCTTCACCGCCGCCGTCCTCGGAGGCATCGGCAACATCCGCGGGGCCATGATCGGCGGTCTCATGCTCGGCGTCTTCGAGAGCATCCCGCTGCGCTGGATGTCGGCGGAATGGCAGGACGTCGTCGCCTTCGGGGTGCTCGTGACGCTGTTGCTCTTCCGCCCGACGGGCATCCTCGGCGAGCGACTGGGGAGGGAGGCATGAGCGCTACGAGCGCGGGCATCGAGGGCCGACCCGACCCCCGGCCCGCCGGTGCCCGTGACCGCTCGCTCTCGGCACAGCTCGCCTCGCTCGGTGCCAACCCCTTGATACGCCGGCTCGCCATGTGCCTGTTGGGCGTCTTGGTGGTGGCCGTCATGACCGGCCCCCCGGGCACCAACGCCGCCCCAACATCGGGCTTCACAGGTGCGCTGCAGTTCCCGCGCTTGTTCTGGTTCCTCGGTGCCGGCGCGGTGATCTTCGCCCTCATCACCCTCTCGCAGACGATGGGAACGGCAGCTAGCGCGTGGGCCAACCGGGCCCGGACATATCTGCGCAGCCTGACGGCGCGCCGCCTCGTTCGCCTGGCGCTCGATCTGGTCGTCGTCCTGGCGGGCTTTGTCTGGGTGTCGTGGATCTCGCCGAAGGACACCTGGAAAGGAGGTCTCTGCCTAGAGATCGGCTTTGCCTTCGCGGCGATGGAGCTTGTCGTCTACCTCTTCGAGTCGAGGTCCTTGCGGACAGCGAGGCTCGGTGGCTACGCGTTGGTTGCCGTCTACGGAGCGCTGGCGTGGATGCACAACCCGGTGTCGAAGTACCTCAACTCGATCCAGGCAGTGCCCCACGACCGGACCCTCGGGGTGCTGCTGTTGTGGATCGGCCTTGCGTTCATCGTGCTCGAGGGCTTGCTGTGGGTCCTGGCGCTCGCCCGCAAGGCGATCGAGCCCCGGCGGGGCAGGGGGCTCCTCAGCCTCGGTGCCCTCGTCCTGCTCGCTTACGGATGGTTGATGTGGACGCACTGGTACGGCTGGCGCGCCTCGACGCCGCACTCGGTGGCGCACTGGTTCGCGTCGATCCATCTCATTCCCCATTCCAACGAGGGTGGTCTCGCCGTCATGAGCGTCGGTGCGATCGCGTTGATATGCGCCGCCGCCTGGGTGGCTGTGGACCTCGTTCGCGCGATCGGGGGGGCTCGGCCCGGGCGCGCCCGGTACGAGTTCACCGGGATCACCAAGCAGGCGAGGTTCTCCTTCGGCAAGACCTCGATCACCCTCGCGGCCCTGCTGATCGCGATCCAGTGGCCTTTGCACATGAACGCCGGCATCCAGTCGATCCTCACGACCCAGGTCGCGATCTATGTCCTTCTCGCCATGGGCCTCAACGTCGTCGTCGGCTTCGCGGGTCTTCTCGACCTCGGCTATGTGGCGTTCTGGGCGATCGGTGCGTACTCGACGGCTTATTTCACCGGGGCGCTTCCCATCCAACCGCCGTTCATACTCAATCCCTTCTGGATCATCCCCTTCGCCATCGCAGCCGCGATGCTGACCGGCGTCCTCCTCGGGACACCCACCTTGCGCCTTCGCGGGGACTATCTCGCCATCGTGACTCTGGGCTTCGGAGAGATCATCGAGATCATCGCCAACAACCTCGACGGGATCACGGGCGGGCCGGCCGGCACGCCGGGAGTCATACCGCAGTTCTCGGTGCATTTCGCCTCGGTCTCCTACAACTGGACCGGGACGGTGCTGCCTTACTACTACCTGATACTCGGGGTGGCGGTCATCTTCACGGTGGCGTTCAGCTTCCTCGAGCACTCCCGCGTGGGGCGGTCCTGGACAGCCATCCGTGAGGACGAGGTGGCGGCCGATTCCATGGGCATCAACGCCCTTAAGTACAAGGTCATGGCTTTCTCGATCGGCGCCTCGACGTCCGGGTTCGCCGGGGTGTTCTTTGCGAGCCAGGTGCAAAGCCTCGTGCCGAACGACTTCATCGTCCAGACCTCGATCCTTATCCTCGTCTTCGTGATCTTCGGAGGCATGGGCTCGATCGCGGGGGCGGTGGTCGGCGCCTTCGTGATCCAGTGGCTGCCTCAGTACCTGCAGGTCCGCTCCTTCCAGGACTACCAGTTCCAAGACGAGTTCATCTATCTCGGGGCTCTTTTGATCCTGCTCATGATCTTTCGGCCGCAGGGGATCATCCCCTCCCGCCGCCGGCGCAGGGAGATCCTGCTCACCGAGGAAGGCGTCGGCCATGCCGAGAGCCCGGGCGGGCCGGTGCGGCTTACCTCCATGGGTGAGGAGCTGCCTTCGGACTACGGCAAGCTGTCGCTCGACGAGCCTGGCTACATAGGCCCGGAGACCCGATGACCGACGCCGCGCCCGAACGCTCGCCGCTAGAGACGACCGAGGTCGTCTTCGACATCGAGAAGGTGACTCTGCGCTTTGGCGGGGTCACGAGCCTTGCCGATGTCTCGCTCAAGTTGCACCAGGGCGAGATCCTGTCAGTGATCGGCCCGAACGGGGCGGGCAAGACCTCCCTTTTCAACTGCCTGACCGGTGTCTACACGCCCCAGGAAGGCACGATCGTTTTCACCCCGAAAGACGGGCACCCGGTGAGCGTGATCGGCCGCAAGCCCTACAAGGTGAACCGGCTCGGGGTAGCGAGGACCTTCCAGACCTCCCGCATGTTCAACGCGCTGACGACTTTCGAGAACGTGAAGATTGGCGTCGAGTCAAAGCAGCATACGGGACCGATCGGGGCGATGCTCCGGCTGCCCCGCACCCGGCGCGAGGAGCACCAGAGCGACTTGAGGACGCTCGAGCTTTTGAAATTCGTCGGGCTCACAAGACGGGCGAACGAGCTCTCGAGCTCACTGCCCTACGGGGACCGACGGCGCCTCGAAATCGCCCGGGCACTCGGGACGAACCCCGAGGTGCTCTTGTTGGACGAGCCTGCCGCGGGGACGAACCCGGCCGAGAAGGTCGAGCTCGCCGAGCTGATCCGCAAGGTGAACAAGCAGCTCGGTGTCACAGTGCTGCTGATCGAGCACGACATGAAGCTTGTGATGTCGGTGGCAGAGCGGATCATCGTGTTGAACTTTGGCCAGGTGATCGCACAAGGCTCCCCGGCCGAGATACAAAGGGACCCGGTCGTGATCAACGCCTATCTGGGCTCGCCTGATGACGACGCCGCGACGGAGCAAGCCTGATGGCGATGCTCGATGTCACCGGCGTGGAGGTCCGTTACGGAGCCGTCCCGGCTCTGCACGACTTCACAATCTCTGTCGAGAAAGGAGAGATCGTCACCCTGCTCGGCGCGAACGGCGCCGGCAAGACGACCACGCTCCGGATGATCTCGGGGCTGCACCACGCCTCCTCGGGCACGGTCCGCTTCGAGGGCGTCGACATCTCGCGTTTCGCGGCGCACAGGACCGTCGAGCTCGGGATCAGTCACGTTCCCGAGGGCCGGCGGATCTTCCCGCAGATGACTGTGCTCGAGAACCTCGAGATAGGTGCCTACCACAAGCAGCACGGCCAGAACACCAAGCTTGACGAGGTCTACGAGCTCTTCCCGATCCTGAAGGACCGTCGTAAGCAGCAGGGAGGCAACCTCTCCGGGGGCGAGCAGCAGATGCTCGCCATCGGGCGGGCCCTTATGGCTGAGCCGAGGTTGTTGCTCCTGGACGAGCCTTCGATGGGGCTGGCCCCGCTCTTCGTGCAGACGATCTTCGAGATCCTGAAGACGATCCGCGAGCAGGGGGTCACGGTCTTGCTGGTCGAGCAGAACGCGGCCAAGGCCCTGCAGTTGGCCGATCGGGGTTATGTGCTCGAGAACGGGAGGATCGTGCTCCAGGACTCCGCCGCGACCTTGCTGCGCGACGACCGGGTGCGAATGGCCTATCTTGGCGAGGACATCGGGCACTGAGACAGCGCCCGATGTCTGCCGGGCCATTCACCTAGCGGTGATGCAGTGACACGATGTCTGTCATGATCCCTGTTAAGTCGTCCCGGCTCCGCTCTTGGTTGTCGGGCGGCGTCGGGCTCGTCTTTGCAGCGGCCATCGTCGCATCTGCACCCGCCAGGGCCGTTGCCACCGCCTCGAGGGTGGCCGCGCGCACCCCGACAGTGTGGCTCTGCAGGCCGGCAATGGCCGACGACCCGTGCAGCACGAGCCTCGCGACGACGGTCGTGCAGGCCTCGGGGGCAAGATCGGTCACGAGCGCAAAGCCCGCCACGGCCTCGAGGTTCGACTGCTTCTACGTCTATCCCACCGTCAGCGAGGAGACCTCCCTGAACGCGGATCTGAGGGTGCAGAAGTCCGAACGTGCCGTAGCGGTCGCCCAGGCCTCACGTTTTTCCACCGTCTGCCGGGTCTGGGCGCCGATGTATCGCCAGATCACCCTGGCGGGTCTCGAGACGGTTCCGATCGGGACCTCACCGGTCATCGAGACTGCCTACGACAGCATCCGGGCGGGTTTCGAGGACTATCTGGCGCACGACAACCACGGTCGGCCGATCGTGTTCATCGGCCACTCCCAGGGCGCGGCGATGTTGATCATGCTGCTCGAGCACTTCGTCGACGAGAACGCCGCCTTGCGTCGCCGGCTCGTGCTGGCGGTCATCCTCGGCGGCAACGTGGTCGTGCACATTGGCGCGCTCACAGGCGGCAGCTTCAGGCACATTCCGCTGTGCACGGCACTGGGGGAAACAGGTTGTGTGATCGCCTACTCGAGCTTCCCGGGCGAGCCTCCTTTTGCCTCGCTCTTCGGGAGGCCGGGTCAGGGTGTCTCGCTCCTGTCCGACCAGCTGACGAGGCGCGGCGAGCAGGTCGCCTGCGCCAACCCTGCAGCCCTTGGCGGCGGCAGCGGCGCCCTCTTGGCGTACTTCCCCTCCGATGGCCTCGAGGCGACGCCGTGGGTGGAGTACCCGAAGCTCTACAGCGCGCGCTGTGAGAGCGCAGGCGGGGCGACCTGGCTCCAGGTCACCAAGGCGTCTGGCGCCACGGACCATCGCGTTGTCGTGACCGAGACAGATGGGCCGGACTGGGGATATCACCCTTATGACGTCAACCTTGCCCTCGGCAACCTCGTCGCAGACGCCGCCCGCGCGGAAGCGTCGTGGTCCGAGGCCGCCGGCCGTAACTAGGCGCGAGGCGCCCCCGACTCTGCCCTGTGCTGTGCAGGGACCCACAGCTCGAATACGGTTGCAGCCGACAAGGAGGTTCGCAATGCTGATCGTCGGGACCAGGGCGCATCTTGAGGACCTCGACCGCTCGTACACCTACGCCGAAGACGTCCTTGTCACCGCGGTGGCGGTCAGTTCGTTTTCCGGGGGAGTCGGGAGCTTGCTGGCCGGCAGCGCCCGACCGACGTGGAGCCTTCTCGACGGGGAGCGCATCGTCCTCCTCGACGAGTTCGACATGACCTTTGTGACCGGCCTTGCCGGGCCCAAGGCCCAGGCAATGGCAGCCGCGGCCGGGGGGACCCTCGTGGTCGGGCTGGAGGGCGCGCATCTCGTCACCGTGTCGCCGGACGGCACCGTCAGCGAGCTACCCGCCTTCGACCAAGTCGCCGGCAGGGAGTCCTGGAGCAACCCTGCGGGCCCGACGCCGGAGCTGCGCTCCATCGCCGTGTCGCAGAGCGATGTCTGGTACGCCAACGTGCACGTCGGGGGACTCTGGCGGTCGGACGACCAGGGCCAGTCATGGCGCAACGTCATCGCGCCCGAGTCCGACGTCCATGAGGTCGTCACAGGGTTCGGTGGCACCGTGGCCGTCGCGGCCGCGATCGGCTTCGGCTGGAGCACCGATGGCGGCGAAACCTGGCAGTGGATGACAGACGGCCTCCACGCCGGCTATGCGAGGGCTGTCGCGCTCGACGGCGAGACCGCGTTTGTCACCGCGTCGACCGGTCCCGATACCTCGGACGGCCGACTCTTTCGTTGCCGCCTCGGCGCGAGCTTCGAGGCGTGCGGGTCTGGGCTCCCGGAGTCGTTCCCCTTCAACCTCGACACAGGATCGGTGGCGGCCTCGGGAGGTCACGTCGCTCTCGGGACCCGCAATGGTCATATCTTCCGCTCGAGCGACAGCGGCTCGAGTTGGGAGTTGGCCGCTGAAGGGATGCGACCTGTCCGCGTGCTGCGCTTCAACTGAGCCTTCGGTGCTGCCGGCTTAGAAGTTCACCGGTCGACGCCTCGTCGAAGGTAGGCCTTTTGGTCTTGGAACGACCGGCGACGCCACAGCGCCGCGCCTGTTCGTCGAGCTGGTCGCGGGTCTGGTCGCGTCGCGGCGCGACCTCGGGGCAGCGCGCCGAGCGAGATCATAAGGGCCACCTGAGAGCAGAGGACGGTCGATGTCCTTTCAAATCTGCGGACGGCGCCTGGCCACGGTGCCGGGTGTCGCAGCGTCCGCGCTATGGCACGGTGCGCCTGCACTACGGGTCTGTTGTGCCAGTATGGGCCGGAAACCCGCCTCCAGGGGTCCATCACCAGGCGTATGACCGCGCCCGGGGCGCGAGCACGAAAGGGGTCACCAATGACCAGCGGGAGCGATTCACAGCAAGCCAAATCCGTCGCGCGCGAACCGGGACTGTCACCTGGTAGCGCTGCGAGGCGAGGCCGTCGCCTCCTGGCTACAGGTGCTGCGTTGCTCACATGCGCTCCTTTCCTGGCGATGCTGCCCCCGGCGCTCGCTGGGGCCGGCGCGCGGGCCATTTCTATGGTCACGGTCGCGGCCGCGCCGCAGATCCCCCTCGGCGACAGGGCCCTCGGCTCGATCGCTGCCGGGTCGATGCAGGCCGGCATGGTCGTGCTGCGGCCGCAAGACGAGTCCGCCCTTACCAGCTTCATCGCCGCGGTCACCGACAAGAACTCGCCTCGGTTCCACCAGTACCTGGCGCCGGGGGCCTTCGCCCAGCGCTTCGGCCCGGCCCCCTCGAGCATTGCCGCCGTCAAGGCCAAGCTCTCCGCCGAGGGGCTGCGGGTCACCAACATCTCGCGCGACGGGCTCATCGTTAGCTTCTCTGGCTCTGCCGCCAAGGTCGAGTCGGCGTTTCGGACCGGGATCGAGCGATACCGGCTCGCCGACGGGGCGATCGGCCAGGCGACCACAGGCGCGGTGAGGATGCCGTCGTCGATCGCCGGCTCGGTTGTCGCGGTGATCGGCTTGAACAGCCTCGTCCATGACGAGGCAGCCGACATCCGGCCTGGGCCGCCGTCGGTGCAGCACACCTTCAAGGCGGCGAAGGCGCCGAGCTTCTCGCACCCTGCAGGCTCGCCTACTGCTTGCGGGGCGGCTCAGCTCGACGCCGAGACCTCGGGCGGGCTCACCGATGACGAGATCGCCAACGCGTATGGCGCATTCGGCCTCTACCGCCTTGGTGACTACGGCAGCGGGGAGCACGTCGCCGTCTACGAGCTGCAGCCGTTCCTCAAAAGCGACATCGAGACATTCGACACGTGCTACTTCGGCGCCGCCGAAGCTGCCCAGATGTCGGGCAACAAAGGGAACCTCGCCGGCAGTCGCCTTTCGATCATCCCGGTCGACGGCGGTGAGCCCCAGCCCGGGCCCGGCAGCGAGAACGACGAGGCCACCCTCGACATCGAGGACGTCTCCGCGATCGCCCCGGAAGCCAATATCGACGTTTACGAGGCTCCCAATTCGAACTCGGGCGGCTTTGACGAGTACGCCGAGATCGTCAACAACGACACCGACCAGGTAGTCACCTCGAGCTGGGCCGCGTGCGAGCAGCTCCTCCAGCTGGCCGTCCCCGGCGTCCAGCAGGCGGAGAACCTCCTATTCGAGCAGGCCGCCGCCCAGGGCCAGACAATTCTGTCCGCGGCCGGTGACACCGGCGACGACGAGTGCAACTCGACCCGCCAGATCGAGCCCCCCGCCGGCCAGAACCTGCTCTCGGTCCTCGATCCGGGCAGCCAGCCCTATGTCCTGTCCGTCGGCGGTTCCACGATCGACGACGCCACCCAGCCGGCCCTCGAGCACGTCTGGGACGACGGCGCGCAGTGGGGCGCCGGCGGTGGAGGCATCTCGCAGTCCTGGACGATGCCCGCCTGGCAGGTGCCGATCGCCGACACGACGGGGAACAAGGCGGACATCGCCCACGCCGAGGCCTATGAGGTCGCGACGGCCAAGTCCTCGGCCCCTGATACCAGCCCGACCTTCTGCGACGGCGCCTTGGGCCTTCCGGCAGGAACACTGTGCCGCGAGACTCCGGATGTCTCGGCACAGGCCGACGAATTCACGGGCGCGGTCACCCTTTACGGCAAGTCCCTCGGCTTCGGCCCCGCCGACGGCTGGGCGACGATCGGCGGCACCTCGTCGGCGACGCCGATCTGGGCTGCCCTGCTCGCCCTCGTCAATGCCTCCCCGTCATGCTCGGCCGACAAGATAAACGGCGTACAGGACGTCGGCTTCGCGAGCCCGATCCTCTACGGCATCGCCGCCAACGCGACCGCGTATGCGACGTCCTTCAACGACATCGTCTCGGGCAACAACGACGTCTACGGCCTCGACAATGGGCTCGTGTTCCCGGCGCGGCCCGGCTACGACATGGCTTCGGGACTCGGTTCCCCGCAGCTGACCACGCTGACGGGTGGCAACGCTCTCGCCTTTTACATGTGCGACTACGCCGGACAACTCGCCCCGCCGACGGTGACCGGGCTCAGCCCGTCGTCCGGGTCGACGGCGGGCGGTTACCCGGTGACGGTCTCCGGATCAGGCTTCGGTACCGCCTCGAGCCCGAACGTCACGAGCGTCGAGGTGGGCACGACACAGGCCAATAGTTTCGCCGTGCTCAACGCCACGACACTCACCGTCGTGATTCCGCCGGCGAAGGCGGTCACGCCTACTGCCTCGCCCAGCCCCGACAGCGGGGCCGGCCCCGCCGCCATAGTGGTCCACCTCAAGAGCGGGGCGTCGAACATACCGAGCGCGACGGACCTGTTCGAGTACCTGGACGAGAGCTCATTGCCAGCGGCCGTCCCGAGCGTCACGGGCGTCGGGCCCTACGGCGGACTGGAATCCTCGCCCGCACCTGTGACCATCTACGGCTCCGGGTTCACCGGGGCGACCCAGGTCAGCTTCGGCGGTGTGAACGCTGCCAGCTTTGAGGTGAAGAACCCGTACGAGATCAAGCTGACCCCGCCCGCCTACTCGACACAGACCTGCGCGGGCCTTCCCACCACTGGTGTCTATGCGGGCGAGAACGCCACGAACGACATCTGCCAGGTGCAGGTCGTGGTCACCAACGCCAACGGCTCCAGCGCGAAGGGCTCGATCCTGCCGCCGTACGAGGGCTCGATCACCTTCGACTCCATGGGCGCCGAGGAGGCGCCAGCGGGCTATGAGATCGCACCGCAACCCACCGAGTTCGACTACGTCCCCACCCCGACGATCACGTCTGTCTCGACGGGTACGGTCGCCGATCTCAGCCAGTGCGTCGCGCCGGCAACTGCGTTGTGTAACGCCGTCCATTTGGCGAGCGAGGCCGGTGGGCCGGCCAGCTTGGTCACCATCGAGGGGACCGGCATGAACGGTCTCACGTTGGACTACGCCTTGGTGGGGCCCTCCGCCAGCGAGAATTCCGTCCTGAGCCCGGTGGCGGCGACCGGCACATCGCTGCAGCTGGTCGCCCCGGCCCTGGTCAAGTCCGGCGCGCAGGCGACCGTGGAGCCAGTCACGCGCGAGGTCCGCTTCGTCTCGACGGCCGGCATTTCCAACGATTCCAAGATCGTCTACGCCGGCGTGCCGAAGCTGTCGGCGGTCGTCGACCCGCGCACCGGCCTGCCGGGCGTGCCCGACTCGTTCACCTGCGCGAGCTCGCCGCCGAACTCGGGTTGTGGAGCGCCGGTCGACATCAGCGGCGTTGGGCTGCTCCAGACGGTCGGCCCGATCGGTTTTGTGGACAACCAGACCGGCTACTCGGTCGGGACCCAGTACAGCTTCGCCGTCAAGAGCGACAAGGAGCTGACCACCGAGTCGGTGGCGCAGAACCCGGCCATCATCGACGTCGAGGTCTGCACCAACACCGGTTGCAGCTACAACCCGGGTTCAGACGAGCTGGCGGTATACCCACCCGGCAATCCGAAGCTCGAAAGCATCTCGACAACGAGCGGGCCCGCTCACGGCGGGAACGTCGTCGTTCTGACCGGGAGCAACCTCGGTTGCGTCGTGGCGGTCGGCTTCGGCAAGGTGGTGACACTTTCGACCTCCAACGCCCAGGCGTTGTTGGTCTGTGGCACCACGAACCTGATCGCTGTCCTCGTCCCGCCCGGAAAGGCGGGGACGACGGTGCCTGTCAGGGTCGCAACGGTGGAGAGCTACTTCGACCACGGGGGCAGGGCGAGCAACTCGATCCCTTACACCTACACTCCGAGCACCCCGAGCGGGCCGAGCACCGTATCGGCGCTACCGAGGGCGGGGGCAACGACGGTCAGGTGGTCAGCGCCCGCGAGCGACGGGGGCAGCCCGGTCACCGGTTACATCGTGACCGCTTCGTCCCCAGGTCTCGCGAGCGAGCGTCAACTCGCCGGTGCCACCAAGCGGAGCCTGACCTTCACCGACTTGCAGGCCGGGGCGACATGGCTCTTCAGCGTGAAGGCGACCTCGAACAAAGGCGTCGGGCTCAGGACCGTGTCGGGCACGGCGGTGCCGAGCCTCGGCGACGATGGGTACCTGGTCGAGACACAGGCCGGTGCAATCCTCGGATTCGGTGACGTCGGTTCGCACGGCGGCATCGCGGGCGAGGGCTCTGTCCCGGCCGGCTTCGCGACGACACCCTCGGGCCTCGGCTACTGGGTCGTGAGCACGACAGGCGCGGTGACGGCGTTCGGCGACGCGTCGTTTTTCGGCGAGGCGTCGAGGAAAGATGTCGCCGGCATCGCTGCCATGCCCGACGGCAAGGGCTACTGGATCGTTACGCAGTCAGGCGCAGTCCAGGGCTTCGGTCGGGCGAGGACCTATCCGGGCAAGGCGCCGAAGGGCACCGAGATCGTCGCCATCGCCTCGTCGTCCACCGGCAAGGGCTATCTGTTGACGGGGATCAACGGGTCCGTGACAGCCTTCGGGGACGCCCGCTCACACGGGTCAGTCGCCGGCGAGAAGCTGAGCGAGCCCATCGTGGGCATGGCGACCACGCCGGGCGGGAGGGGCTACTGGCTCGTGTCGGCCGACGGCCGTGTCTTCTCGTTCGGTGACGCGCCCTTCTACGGCTCGCTTGCCCACAAGGCCATCCCCGCGGCGATCGTCGGGATCGCGGGCACTCCCGCAGGTGACGGGTACTGGCTCGTGGCCGCGAACGGCAAGGTCTACAACTTCGGCGCCGCGCAGAACCTCGGCAGCGCGCCGAACGCCTACGCCATCGGGCTCTAGCACTCTGGCATCCGGCGCCTCGCGCCACGTGCAGCCCCTCGGCCGCTGCACGTGGCGGGAATGGCGCGCGCCACAGTTCGGTAACCTCGAAGGCGGTGGCCGCTCGTCCGTTTCAGACCTCGGGGAGCGGCAGTACGCAGGATCAACAATCAAGGAGAGACCATGCTTGGTATCGGTGACCGTTTCCCGGAGTTCTCGCTCACAGCGCTCGTCCCCGGCGACCTGAGCGCACTCGAGGCCAAGACGCCCGAGGACTACTTCACGAAGATCGACTCTTCGACCTACGAGGGGAAATGGCGCGTCGTGTTCTTCTGGCCCAAGGACTTCACCTTCATCTGCCCGACCGAGATCGCCGAGTTCGGCCGTCTCAACACCGAGTTCTCCGACCGGGACGCGCAGGTGCTCGGAGGTTCCGTCGACAACGAGTACGTGCATTACGCCTGGCGCAATCAGCACGAGGACCTTAAGAACCTGCCCTTCCCGATGCTCTCGGATCTCGACCGGCGTCTTGTCGCGGACCTCGGGGTGCTCAACTCCGACGGAGTCGCGGACCGGGCGACTTTCGTCGTGGACCCAGACGGGATCATCCAGTTCGTCATGGTGACCGCCGGGTCGGTCGGCCGAAACGTCGAGGAGGTGCTCCGGGTGCTCGATGCCTTGCAGACCGACGAGCTGTGCGCCTGCAACTGGCACAAGGGTGCGGCGACGCTTGACGCGAAGGCGCTCATGACAAAGAGCGCCTGATGGGCGTTGCTGTCCTGAAAAGCGCTCTGCCGGCCTTCGCGAAGGACCTCCGGCTCAACCTCGACTCCACCATCGCCGTCTCGACCCTGCCCGAGCAGCGCCTCTGGGGCACCGTGCTGGCGACGGCGGTCGCCTCCCGAGGAAGGCGTGCCCTCCTGGAGCTTGCCGATGAGGCGAAACAACACCTCTCCGGAGAGGCCTTCGACGCTGCCAAGGCCGCTGCGGCCGTCATGGCGATGAACAACATCTACTACCGGAGCAAGCATCTGTTGGCTGACGAAGGGGCGAAGGACTACGAGGATGTCCCCGCTCGGCTTCGCATGCAGGCGATCGCCACGCGGGGCGGTGTCGACGCCGAGGACTTCGAGTTCTGGTGCTTCGCCGTGAGCGCCGTGAACGGCTGTGGCGGATGCCTGGCGGCGCACGAGCACAAGCTGCGCGAGCTCGGCTTGAGCAGGGAGCAGATCCACGAGGCGCTCAGGATCGCGTCTGTCGTCCACGCCGTGGCGGTCACACTCGAGGCGGAGGACGCGACGGCCGGGGTCCCCGTCGTCTGATCTCACTTGCCCACGGGCCGAGCGCACTCAGTGACCGAGCGCGCCGGGCCTCACGCTTTTCAGAGCGGGCGCGACCTAGGACAACAGGCGTCCCGCCAAGACCGCCAACGCCCGGGTCGTGGCGTAGAGGTCGCTGACCGGGACGTGCTCGTCAGGCCGGTGGGCGATCGTCACATCGCCAGGGCCGAAGACCACCGCCGCAGAACCTGCGGCCTCGTACCAGGCGGCATCGGTTGCAAAGCGCATTCCCCGGCGATACTCCGCCACGGTGCCGCCGAGGTCGGCGATGGCGCGATTGAGGGCACGCTCCAGGCCCGAGGAGCCCCCGCCCTTCAAGGCCGGGAAGGCAACGGTCCGCGTCATCTCCCAGCTGAGCCCGGGGCGCTCGCCTTTGAGCCGGCTCAAGAGGTGCCGCAGCTGCTCCTCGGCCCCATCGAGGCTCTCGGAGGGGAGAACGCGGCGGTCCACGGTGAGCTTGCAGCAGTCGGCGACGGTCGAGGGACCTCGGCCACCTTCGACGAGCCCGATCGAGATCGTCGCCGGCCCGATCCCAGGGAAGGGGAACTTCGCCAGGCGGCCGTTCTCAGCCTCCACGAGGCGAATGAAAGCGGCGGCGTCGTGGATCGCGTTGCGGCCGTCCTCGGGATGCGAGCTGTGCACCGCCGTGCCGGAGAAGGTGATCTCGAAGTTGAGCTGCCCGTTGCCGACCCCGAGCACGCACCCGCTCGAGGGCTCGGCGACGACGACCCAGTCGGCGCGACGGCTGGCGGCCGCTCTCCTCGCGCCGGCGGAGGCGGCCTCTTCGTCGATAACGGCGTGAAGGGCGAGCGTGCCGCTTAGCTCGAAACCGGATCTCTTGAGCGCGAGCAGAGCCGCCGTCATGGCGGCCAGGCCCGCTTTCATGTCGCAGGCGCCCCGCCCGAAGAGGAGGCCCTCGCAAAAGCTCGGCTCGAAAGGGCGGCGGCGCGTCCAGCCTTCGCCGGCCGGCACGGTGTCGAGGTGGCCGCACAGCACGAGCGTCGGCCCGGAGACGCCGATCGTGGCGTACAGGTTCGGCCGGCCCGGCTCCACTTCCTCGAGGTCCCCGGCGACGCCCCGGTCCTCGAGGAATGACGACAGGTACTTCGCGCACGCCCGCTCGTTGCCGGGAGGGTTCTCGCTCGGCCGGGCGATCAGGCCGCAGGCGAGCTCGAGCGCCTCGCGCTCGTCGATCACCTCGAGGATGCGGCGATCGCGATCATCGAGGCACCCGGCGGCTCCGTCGGCGCCGTTTGTGCCCGGGGCCGACGGGGGGACCATACTTCGCCAAGCTATGGCAAAGCGAGAGGAGACGTCGTGACGACTACAGGGGTCGAAGGGCCCGCGGCTAGGAAGGTGGGCTTCGCCGGTCTCGGGACGATGGGCTCGGCCATGGCGGCCAACCTGGCCCGGGCCGGGTTCGAGCTAAGGGTGTGGAACCGCACCCCGGGTCGGGCCGGTGCGCTAGTGGCGCTCGGTGCCATCGAGGTCGCAAGCCCGCGCGAGCTGGCGGGCGCGTCCGAGGTCGTCGTGACGTGTGTGACCGATTCGCCTCAGGTTGGCGAGGTCATCTTCGGGCCCGACGGCCTGGCCGAGGGTTTCGCCCCTGGCTCGCTTTTGATCGACTGCTCGACGATCAGCCCGGCGAGCGCCCGGGAGTTCGCGGCGCGCCTGGAGGCTCATGGCGTCGCCATGCTCGATGCGCCAGTCTCGGGCGGCTCGGAGGGTGCGGTGGCCGGGACGCTGACGATCATGGTCGGTGGACAGGCCGCCGAGCTCGATCGGGCCCGCGACGTCCTCTCCGCCATGGGCCACACGATCACACATCTCGGCCCGGTCGGATCTGGTCAGGTCGCCAAGGCCGTCAACCAGGTGATCCTGTGCGGCACCTACCTGGGCGTGGCGGAGGGGATCGTGCTCGCATTGAAGTCCGGCATGGACGCCGCGGCCGTGGTGAGCGCGCTTTCGGGCGGGGCGGCGGGCTCGTGGATCCTCCAGAACCGCTCCGGGCGCATGATCGAGGACAGCTACCCGCTCGGTTTTAAGATCGCGCTGCACCGAAAGGACATGGCGATCGCGCTCGAGCTCGCCCGCAGCATCGGGGCCGTGCTCCCGGTCGCCTCGCTGGCGGCGTGCTTCGAGGACGGCCTGGTCGCCAACGGGCATGGCGACGACGACAACTCCGCCCTCGCCCGCATCATCCGCAGCCTCTCCGGCATCTGAGGGCCGGGGGCTACTCGCCGGAAGGTCCCCCGGCCACATGGACGATCACGAACGGGGTCAGCTCGTCGCCCTGGCCCATGGGGTTGTCGAGCAGGACGAGACGTGCGGTCGCCTTGTCGAGGGGCATGTCGGGGCTCATCCCGAGCACCTCGACGTTGATGTTGTTGCCGTCGATGATCACCACCGGGTGGCCGAGGAAGCGGGCGAAGCTCGCGCAGGCCTTGTCCGGGTCCGCGGGCCCGAGCATGGCGAACTCGTCGAAGGGCGCGACCGTGTCCGGGTTGAAGCCGTCGATCTCGGCGATGCGGTGGCCGGCTATCCGGTAGAAATCCCCGTGGCGCCCGAACAGCTTGGTGATCCCCCCGACCACCATCGCGAGAGCCGCCCGCGTGGAGCCGGTCTGCATGATGGCGACCTGCATCTTGCGCGGGTCTGAGAAGGCGACGTCATTTGCGTACTTGCGGGTGCCCTTGACGATGAGTTTGGCGAGCGGCCCGGGACGGACGACCGAGTAGTGGACGACGCGGCCCTCGGAGATGGCAACGACCTTCTCCGACATCGCCACCCAGTCGCCTTTTTTGAGAAGCGGCCGAACGTGGGTGTCCAAGAGCGGCTCGAGGTCCTCTTTGATGTGGATCAGGTGCGTGTGCACCAAGACGCGCTCGTAGGTTCGCCGACCGATCTCGACTGCCGCCACCGGGCCTTGGTCCGCGACCATCAGCTCCCGCCCTCAGCTGGCGAGGTCATCGGACCGCCACCGGCGAGTCGACATAGCGCTGTAGCCAAAGCTCGGTCACGAGCACGCGCCAGAACGCGAGCCCGTCGCCCGGCTTGCCGGCGAGCCAGGCGTCGAGCTCTTCGACGAGACGGGCTGGGTCGAAGATTCCCCGGGAGGCCAGTGCCGGGGAGGAGAAGACCTCGCGGATCTGCGCGACCCGCTCGCGCGTCCAGGCAGCCTCCGGATTTGTGAAGCCGATCTTGGAGCGCCTCGTCCGGTTGGCCTCGGGCATCTTTCCTTTCATGGCCTGACGGTACACGTAGCGGTTCCACCCTCTCTTGATCTTCTGGTCGATCGGCAGCTTGAAGACGAACTCGACCAGCTCGTGGTCCAAGAACGGGACCCTCGACTCGATCGAGAAGGCCATCGAGTTCTTGTCCTCGTAGCGCAAGAGGTTGGGCGTCGAGTACCGCAGGACGTCGTCGGCGAGCCGGGTGTTCAAGTTGCGGCTCGGGTGGTAGTCGAACTCGGCGAGCTCCAAGGGCGTGGCCGTGAGCAGCTCCGGCATCGAAAAGGGTCGCTTCGCGCCCGGGCGCCGCGTGGAGAGGAGCTCGCGGGCGTAGCTCTTGTACAGGTCGCGCCCCAGCATCGCCTCGCGGGCCGCGGCAAGGTAATGGCGCTGGTCGACGGCCGAGCTCAGATAGGTGCGGAAGTAGGGGAGGTAGCCGGCGAGGAGCTCGTCACCCCCGTTGCCGGACAGGATCACCTTCACCTGGCCCTTTGCGATCCGGTAGACCGAGTAGTAGGCGTACGGCGCCGAGGAGATCGTCGGCTCTTCTTGATACCAGACCCATTCCATGATCTCGTCCCAGAACTGCTCCACCGTCGGGTAGGCATAGTGCGGGACGCTTCTTACATGTCGTTCGACGGAATGAACGTAGTCACTCTCGTCAATGCTCTGGCCCGGGTACAGGGCGGAGAAGGTGTGAAGCGAGCCCTCGGTGTGGGTGTCGGTTCCCGAGCCCATGAGTGCGGCCATGACCGAGGAGACGCCGCTCGAGTCGAGGCCGCCGGAGAGCGACACGCCGACCGGTACGTCCGCGATCATGTGTCGGCGGATCACCCGCTCGAACAAGTCCGCGAAGCTCTCGGCGTACTCGGTGTCACCGAGCGACGACGAGAACTCGGGGTTCACCTCCGGCGACCAGTACTTGGTCGTGGTCGTGCGGCCGTCCGCGCCGACGGTCATGTGGTGACCTGGCAGGAGCCGCTTGACGCCGGCGAAGAACGTCTCCTCGCCGGCGTCGTGCACCCGGTGGAGCAAGAAGCGGTAGAGCACGGCCATGTCGGGAGCGCGTGGGACCCTGGGGTCCTGGAAGAGCGCCTTCAGCTCCGAGGCGAAGCAGAAACGGCCCGGGGCAAGGTTGTAGTAGAGCGGTTTTATCCCGAGCCGGTCGCGGGCGAGGTACATGACGTGGCGGCGCGGGTCGACAACGGCGAAGGCGAACATGCCCACGAGGTGGGTGACACACGAGTCGCCCCACTGCTCATAGGCGCGCAGCACCGTCTCTGTGTCCGAGTGGTCCGAGACGAAGCGGTGCCCCGCCCGGACGAGCTCTGTGCGCAACTCGGCGTTGTTGTAGAGCTCGCCGTTGAAGACGATGCACGCCCCGGTCTCGCGCGAGCGGATCGGCTGCTCGCCGCCCTCGATGTCGATGATCGAGAGGCGCCGCATCCCGACGGTGAACTCCTCGCCCAGCTCCGCCCCCCACGAGTCGGGCCCACGGTGCTCGATCGAGGCCAGCATGGCATCGAGCAGCCCAGGGTCGCGGCCGGTGAACCCGGCTATGCCGCACACAGTGGTCTGTCGGGCCTACGAGGTGGTAGTAGTGGGAATGGTCGTGACCGTCGCCCCGGCCGGGACCTCGAACAACGATGCCGGCGGAGACCACGAGTAGCTCTTGATCTCGAACTCGGCGGACTTAGCCGCCGCGCTCACGTAGCCGAGGATCCCCTGGGCGGTCACGCACACCTCGCTCGTGGTCTGGTTCGGCTTCTTGCCGCTCACTACCACGGCACAGGTCAACTTGAAGCCGTTGACCGTCATGGACGCCGAGCTGATCGTGACACCGTGCAGGGCAGCGGCGACCGAGTAGATCTTGAGGAAGTCGATCCAGTACGCACCCGAGTAGAGGGCGTAGGCCAACTTGGAGGTGTTGAGGCCGGAGAGGTCGGTCTTGAGGCACTGCCACGCCGCGCTCGCCGAGGAGCGACTGCACTCGAACTGGCCCGCGGTGCTGGCAAACAGCCGCGTCTGAGCTCCGCTCGAGGTCGTGTCGACGAAGGCAAAGTCATGTGGGGGCGTGGCTGCGTAACTGATCGTCGCCGGCGAACTACCCGTGGTCACCCAGGTCGCGTCGTACGACGTCGTCGAGTCGCCTGCCTTGATCTTCGCGCTAAGCGAGTTGATCGCGGCGCTGCCGTGCAACAGGTTGTGAACGGCCTTGACCGCGTTGACGGCCTTGCTGATTGCGCTGCAGCCCGTCAGCCCGAGAGCGAGCGGGATGACGACCACTGCCACTGCGATCGTCTGGCGACGAGAAGCTCGATGGGCCCGCCCAGGATGGATCATCGTGTCACCTCGCAGCTCTGGGTCGTAGGTTGATGCCCCAGGATAGATGGTGCACAGCCCCTCGTCGGCGACCTGCCCGAAAGGGCCGCCTCGCAAGCCCGCTCGCGCGTACGGGGCTTGCGAAGTTGATTCCAGACTGTTTCGATCGGTATAATAGAAATATGTACTCGCCCCCTCGCCTGCCGGCGGCACAGCAAGCTAGCGGTGTGCGAGACGGTTCGATAAGCCGGCAGCGACAGGAGGACTTGGCAGACGAGGTGCTCGGCGTCGCGGCGGACACGATGGAGCGCTTGCGCGGGAGAGGGGGAGAAGTGACGGTCGTCGCGATCGACGGCGAGGGAGCCTCGGGCAAGTCGACTATCGCACGGCAGCTTTGCGCGCTGAGCGGTGCGAGCCTTGTCCACACCGACGACTTCTTCACGCCCCGCCCCGTCTCAACAGAGGGCGGAGTCGCCGGACTCGGGAGCTACTACGACATCGCCCGCCTTCGCGCCGAGGCCCTCGAGCCGCTTAGAGCCGGGCGCGAGGCGGTGTTCCACGCCTTCGACTGGGAGACCGGTACGCTCTCGTCGGCGACAACGCGGGTAGGCCCGGCTGGCCTCGTCGTCTTGGAAGGGGTCTACTCGTCCTCAAGCGAGCTCGCCGACCTCGTGGACAAGGCGGTCTATGTGGACACGCCCGAGCTCGAACGACTAGGTCGGCTCCGCGAGCGTGTCACGCCCGAGGAGTGGGACTCCGAGTGGCTGCGGGCCGAGAAGGAGTACTTCGCCGTCAGCCGGCCGATGGAGTCGTTCGATCTCGTGATTCGCGGTAGCCGCGCCACCCCGCTGGTGCGCCGCGGAGCCCACGCGCCGGTCGAGGGGCGGCGCGTGGGTGGTCCTTCGAGCGAGCAGGGCGCGCCGTGACCCGCGTCCGGGTGATGCTCGACTACGTGCACCCGTGGCCGAACGCGGCTGGGTTCTACGTCGCGCGCGAACGCGGCTGGTACGACGAGGTCGGTCTGGACGTGGAGCTCACGACGCACGACTACGCCCGGGGCGACACCCTCGCCCACCTCGCCCGCGGCGAGGTCGATTTCGGCGTGTTCCCTTCGAACCGGCTGCTTGTGCGCAGGGAGTGCCACGAGCCGCTCGTCGGGGTCGCGGCGGTGAACCAGACCGGTCTCGAGACGATCCAGGTCCGGCGCTCCGCCGGCATCGATCGCCCCCGGGAGCTCGCGGGGCACAGGATCGGCTACGGGCAGACCCCACGCGGCCGCGCCATGGTGAGCCATCTCGTCTCCAGAGACGGCGGGGATGCCTCCAAGGTGCTAAGCGTGGACTCGACCGCGCACGAGCTCACGCCCGCGTACCTGGTCTCTAGCGGGCTCGACGCTATCTTCGGTGGCTACTGGTGCTGGGACGTGCTCACGCGTGACGTTCCAGAGGACGAGGTGCTGACCTGGCGCGTGGACGAGATCGGGGCGCCCGCCTACCACAGCTACCTGCTCGGAACCCGGGAGGCGATGTTAGAGCAGAACCCCGAGCTCGTCCGCGGATTCGTGCAGGCGACCGCACGCGGTTTTGTCGAGGCGGCGGCCGACATGCCCCGGACGCTCGAGCTCCTCGCGCGCGCGATCCCGTACCAGCCGCGCTGGCGCCTCGAGCGCTCGCTCGAGCTTGTCGCAACGAGCTGGTTCTACGAACGGCGCTTCGGGGCCCAACGCGCCGAGGAGCTGATCGCGCCGTACGCAGCCTTCCTGGCTTCCTACGGGGTGCTCGCCGACCAAGATGTCTGGAAGGACGCCACGACGAACGAGTTCCTCGACGGCGTGCCGGTCTCAAGGAACTGAGAGGAGAATGATGCACGAGGGCGCCCCCCCGAGGCGGGTCGCGGCAGCGCTGGCCCTCCTGGCCGCCGCCTCGCTCGGCCTGGCGGCCTGCAACCCTTCTGCAAGCGGGTCCGGGGCGAGCGCACAGAAGACCACGAAGGCGACAGGCGGGATCGTCAATGGTGGGACGGCCTATTTCGCCGAGCAGCCGGAAACGCCCCCAAACTACATATTCCCGCTCGTGTCCGGCCAGTACTTCACTGTCGCGAACACGGCCGATCTCCAGACGCTTCTCTACGAGCCGCTCTACTGGTTCGGTGACAAGGCGGCCACTTCGATCGACTACCGGCTCTCGATCGGCAACGCTCCGGTCTACAGCGACGGCAACCGGGTCGTGACGATCACACTAAAGCACTACGTGTGGTCCGACGGTGAAAACGTGAGTGCCCGGGACGTGATCTTCTGGATCGACTTGTTAAAGGCGAACCCCGACGACTGGGCCTCCTATGTGCCGGGCGGCTTCCCTGACAACGTGAAGACGGCGACGGCGCCGAACGCGACGACCGTGCGGCTCGAACTGAACGCGGCCTACAACCCCGTCTGGTACACCTACAACGAGCTCTCCCAGATTACGCCCCTCCCGCTCGCCTGGGACCGGACCTCTCTCTCGGAGCCCGTGCCCAAGCCGGGCGAGCTCGACCTGCCCGACGCGACCCGGTCAGGGGCGAGAGCCGTCTACAACTTCCTCAACACCCAGGCCACGAAGATCGCGAGCTACGCCACCAGCCCCATCTGGTCCGTCGTGGACGGGGCGTGGAAGCTCACCGAGCTCACGACCGAGGGGACCGCGACCTTCGTGCCGAATCCGCACTTTTCCGGGTCGGACAAGGCGCACCTGGCGAGGCTCGTCGAGCTTCCCTTTACGAGCGCTGCGGCGGAGTTCTCCGTCTTGCGGGCCGGTCCGGCGAGGGGCGGGCCCGGATCGGCTTCTGGGGCCAACCAGATCTCGGTCGGCTACGTGCCCGACAACGACCTGCCCCAGTCGGGGGCGCTGCGCTCGCAGGGCTACCAGCTGGTCGACTGGTACCCGTTCCAGTTCGACTACTTCGAGCCGAACTTCAACAACCCCACGGTGGGGCCGATCCTGCGCCAGCTCTACTTCCGCCAGGCCTTCCAGCACCTCGTCGACCAGCAGGGCTGGATCCACGCCTACTACGGCGGCCTCGGCGTGCCCACCTACGGCCCGGTGCCGGCGAGCCCGGCCAACCCCTACGCGGACGCGAACGCCTCGGTGAACCCGTACCCGTTCAACGTCTCGGCGGCTTCGAAGCTGCTCTCGGCCCACGGCTGGAAGGTGGCCGCGAACGGCCTTTCTAGCTGCGTGCACCCCGGCACCGCCCCGAGCCAGTGCGGGAAGGGGATAAGGGCGGGGGAGGGGCTCAACTTCACGCTCATGTACCCGAGCGGGCTGCCCTACACCGACGGCTCGATGGTGGACCTGCAGTCGGTCGCAAAAGAGGTGGGCATCGACATCGCCCTCAAGGAGGTGACGCCGACCACGATCGCCTCGACGATCCTGACGTGCTCGCCGAGCCAGGCCTCATGCAGCTGGCAGCTCGGTCAGTACGGCGCCGGTTGGGTCTTCGAGCCGGACCACTACCCAAGCGGGGAGGAGATCTTCGAGACCGGAGCCCTCGGCAACGTCTCTAACTACTCGAACCCGACGACCGACAAGCTGATCGAGGCGACCACGACCACGCCGGTAGCGGGGGCTCAGGCGGCCCTGGACGCCTACCAGGACCAGGTACGCCTCGAGCTGCCCAACTTCTGGCAGCCGAGTCCGGGCACACTAGTTACGGTCCAGTCGAACCTGCACGGCTTCGTCCCGAACGCCTACGGGTTCATCAGCCCCGAAGAGTGGTACTTCACGAAGGGCTGAGCCGAGCGACCGTTTCAAAAGGAGGGCAGGACCGCACATGATCGGATACGCACTGCGGCGCCTGTGCCAAGCCGTCATCGTCCTGCTCGGTCTCACGGTGCTCGTGTTCGTTCTCGAGCACATCATCCCCGGCAACCTTGCCCGTGCCATCTTGGGCCAGAGGGCGAGCGCCGGTGAGATCGCCGCCTTCGACAGGGCGAACGGCCTCGACCGCCCGCTCGTCTCGCAGTACCTGAGGTTCCTCTCCCAGGTGTTGCACGGCAACCTCGGCTACTCCTACCGCCTGAACCAGAGCGTGGACTCGCTCGTTGCTCATGAGCTCCCGAACGACCTCATCCTCGTCGGCATCGCTGTCGCCTTGGCCCTCGTGATAGCGATCCCGCTCGGGGTCGCGCAGGCGGTGCGGCGCAACAAGGCGCTCGACCATGCGGCCACGGGCGTGGCGTTCCTCCTCTACTCGATGCCCTCCTACTGGCTCGGGCTCCTGCTCATAGCGGGGCTCGCCATCGGCGTGCACGTCTTTCCCCCCGAGGCCCCGCAGGCGGCCAGTGCGGCGGGGGTGCTGGCCGATCCCCGCGCCCTCGTGCTGCCCGTCGTCACCCTCACACTCGTCAACGTCGCCCTGTTCAGCCGCTACATGCGCTCGGCTGCTATCGACACCCTCGCCCAGGACTACGTGCGCGTGGCCCGGGCCAAGGGCCTGCCGGCGCGCGTTGTGTTGGCCCGCCACGTACTTCGCAACTCTCTCGTGCCCGTCGTGACGCTCCTCGGCTTGTCCATCCCGGCGGTGCTCACGACCGGGCTCGTCGTGGAGTACGTCTTCAACTTCCCGGGACTTGGCCTCACGTACTTCAACGCGGCCGTGAACGCGGACTATCCGGTGGAGCTCGGCATCACAGTCATCGTCGGGGTCGCGACCGTGCTCGGGAGCCTTTTTGCCGATCTCGCCTATGCCGTGCTCGACCCGAGGGTCAGATATGGCTGACGTCCTCGTTCCGGTTGAGATCGACCAATTAGACATCGCCATCTCGCAGCCCGGGACGCAGGCGCGGCCGCGCGCCGGCGCGCAGTCGTTCGCCTCCGCCTTCGTCGAGAACCGCCTCGGTGTCGTCGGCCTCGGCATCATCGTCGCCGTCGCCTTGTTCTGTTTCGTGGGCCCGCTCGTCTATCACAGCGACCAGGTGCACGCGAACATCGCGCTTACCAACATGGCGCCCGGGCTCGGGCACCCTCTCGGCACCGACGCGAACGGTTTCGATATCCTCGGCCGTCTCATGGTCGGGGGCCAGAGCGCCCTCGAGATCTCTCTTGCCGTCGCGCTCGTGGCGACGAGCTTCGGGGCCCTTTGGGGCGCTGTCTCCGGTTTCGTGGGCGGCCTGGTTGATGCCGTCATGATGCGCGTCGTCGACGTCGTCATCGCCGTGCCCGCGATCTTCCTCCTCATCTACCTGGCGAGTGTGTTCCGCCCGAGCGTGCCGTTGCTGATCGTCGTGCTCTCGTTCCTGTCCTGGCTCGGCCCGGCCCGCCTCGTACGGGGCGAGACGCTGTCGCTTAGAACGCGCGAGTTCGTCGACGCGGTTCGAGTCGCAGGCGGCCGTGACTCGCGCATAGTCGGGCGCCACATCATCCCGAACACGCTCGGGACGATCTCGGTGAATGCCACCTTTCAGGTGGCCGACGCCATCATCATCCTCGCCACCTTGAGCTTTCTCGGCTTCGGCCTGCCGCCGCCGGCAGTCAGCTGGGGGGCGATGCTCTCGCAGGGGACTACATACCTCCTCGACGGATACTGGTGGGAGGTCTACCCGGCCGGACTCATCGTGATGGTGACGGTGGTGGCGTTCAACTTCGTCGGGGACGCGCTTCGCGACACCCTCGACGCCCGCCTTCGCGCTCGCTAGGCGCGTTTTCCCGCGACCGTGACGGGCGGTTGTCACCTTCGTGCCGCGCTGTCATGTTCCGAGGTCCGCGAGGTGGCGGGCTACACTCACGGACCTCCTCAGCATTGAAAGGCCCCCTGAGATGACCCGTAGTCGGACACTGTTTCTCGGTGCCGTACTGCTCGGTGCTTTAGCGGTACCGGCCGCTGGCGCGCAGACAGGCGCCAGCCCGCACAGCGCCGCGTGCACCGACAGCTGGAAGGCTGCTGTGAGCGGCCTTTGGGGCGTGCCGTCCAACTGGACTACCGGGCAGATTCCCGGCGGCACCGACAATGCCTGCATCACGCTGCCGGGCACCTACACGGTGACGCTCGCCCCGTGGGTCCTTGGCACCGCCGATCCCAACAACAACGGCGGGAACGTGCATGCCGTCACTCTCGGCGCCTCGGGCGGGGGCGGGATCCAGAGCCTCGACATCGTCGGGCAGGGGAGCACCTCGAACAGCAACGAGCAGGTGAGCACCGTCTCTTTGACCGTCGCGAGCACGAGCACGATCACCGCCCAGGGCAATCTCGTCCTCGAGTCGACCAACGGCGGTACGACGCTTCCGGCAAACCCGTCCGGCGGGTACGCGGCGGTGTTCGGGGCGGAGTTCCTCAACTACGGCACGATCGAGACCGAGACCGGGGCCCCGACGAACAAGCTCGCGAGCTTCACCCAGTTCGAGGCCCCCCTCGTGAACGAGGCGCACGCGAGCGTGCACGACCTGTCGGGGCAGCTGCAAGAAGACGGAATCACCAACGACGGCAGCTTCACGGTCGGCGCAGGGGCGTCAATGTCCCTGCTCCCGCTGCAGGGTGTCTATGGGGACCCTGCGAGCTTCGCTAACTACGGGGCGCTCGTCAACGACGGGTCGATCACAGCGGAACAGACGACGGGAACCGTGACCTTCACCCAGGCCGGAGGCCCGATCAAGGGCAACGAGGTCGTGCTCGGCGGTGGCGCGCTCCTCGTCGACAAGTCCGGGGCGGCCCAGTTCTTCGTGAGCTCCATAGCCGCCAAGCTCACCGGCACGATCCCTGTCGGCCAGAAGATCACGGTAGTGGGGGAGGCCTACAACTCGAGCGGGGACAACTACAACGGCACGACTCTGTCCTTGGACGGGGGGACGGTCACAAACGACGGCACGATCGTGCTCGAGGCGCAGGGCTCGGGCTCGAAGAGGGGCGGGCCGGCGATCGTCAACGACGGTGCGATCCGTAACATCGGGACCATCCTCGCCGAGGTGAAGGATCCCTCGTGGACCGTTCAGTACCAGGCCGGCCTTACCAACACCCACGCGGGCACCTTGAGCGTGACAGGCGGGGAGTTCAACGACGACGCTGCGGCCGCGGTGACAAACGACGGGACCGTGAAGATCGGCCCGCGGGCCTTGTACCTCCTCCAAGAAGGTGCTGCCTTCACGAACAAGAGCGACGGGACGATCGTCCCTGAGATCACGAGCCCGAAGAGCCTCGGCCAGTTCCAGGTCGTCTCCCCATGCTGCGCCGGTGCGGGCAAGTTCACTGCCGGCGGGAGCCTCAGCCCCTATCTCGCCGGGCACGCGGCGGCGAACACCGACTTCCAGCTCTTCTTACTCTCGGGCGGGGTCTTCAAAGGGACATTCGCCCGCCTCGGCAAGCACTTCACGGCGGACTACGCGCATGAGACGGCGAGCCCCGCCTTCGTCGGTGCTATCTACGACAAGTCGGCCAAGTCGAAGAGCTGAAGACCGGGGTGCTTGGCAGCGGGGAACGCGGTGGGATCGTCGCGGACGTTCGCGCCGGGCGGCAAAACGGGACCCAACCGAGGCCTTACTTCGTCCGCGACCGTGGCGCCCTCTACGAAAAGCGCGACTATCGCCCGGCGGGGCTCCTCGCCGACAGCTTCGGGTGCAAACGGCTCTTACCAATCAGGGGTCCCACCAAAGCTGAGACGCTCACTCCTCCTAAGCCGAGACCGTCAGAGTGAAGGTCCACTTGCAGGTGTCACCGAGCTTGTCCTTGGCGATGCCCGTGACCACATAGCTCGCCGGGGCGAGTGTCGCCGGCACGGAGATCTTGCCGGTGGAAGACACGGTCATGACCTGGGCGTCTGTCAACTGGGTGAAAGTGACCGCTCCGCGCGCTCCGGAGACCTTGAGTTGGACGGTGTAGGCCTTGCCGCTCGGGATGGAGGCGCTCTTGGGGGCGAGCTGGGTGAGAGCCGAACCCTTGACGGTCAAAGTGAAGACCCAGGTTCCGGTGTCGCCGGCACTGTCTTTGTCCGTGCCCTTCGCGTTGTACCGACCAGCTGGCAAGGACGCCGCGGAGGAGACGACGCCGGAGGGCGAGACCTTCAGGTGGGGTGCTCCCTTCGACTCGGTGTAGACGACCGTGCCGTGTGCTCCTGAGACCTTGAGCTGACCCTTGAATCCTTTCGCTGTGGCGGTCGTCGCGCGCAAGGGTGCGATTTGAGTGAGCTTGCTCCCGCTGACCGTGAGGGTGAAGCTCCATGCCCCGGTGTCGCCGAGGCTGTCTTTCTCCGCGCCCGAAGCCGTGTAGACGCCAGCTGCCAGCGTTGCCGCGCCAGACACCACTCCTGAGGGCGAGACTGTCAGCCGCGGCGCTCCCTTCGACTGGCTGAAGCTGACGGCGCCGTGTGCTCCGGAGACCTTGAGCTGAGCCTTGAAGGCTTTGCCCGCTGTGACCTTTCCGACGACCGGGGCGAGCTGCGCGAGCCGGTTGGCTGTGACCTTCAATGTGAAGCTCCAGTAGCCGGTGTCACCGAAGGAGTCCTTGGCGACCCCGGTCGCCTTGTATGTCCCGGCGGCGAGCGTGGCCGGGGCCGAGATCGCGCCGGATGACGAAACTTTGAGGTGAGGGGCGCCACTCGACTGGCTGTAGGTGACAATGCCGTCGGCTCCGGTGACCTTCAGCTTGGTCGCGAAGGCCTTGCCGACCGTCGTGGCAGCGTAGGTGGGGGAGAGCTGGGTGAGCTTTTTGGCGACGACGGTCAAGGTGAAGGTCCAGGTCCCGGAGTCGTCCTCTGTGTCCCTGGCAGCACCCGTTGCCTTGTAGATACCTTTCGCCAAGTTGGCAGGTGCCGAGATCGCGCCGGACGACGAGACCCTGATGTGAGGCGCGCCGGTCGACTGGCTGTAGGTGACGGTGCCATGCGCTCCCGTGACCTTGAGATGGCCGCTGAAGGCTTTGCCGACCAGGGTTGTCTCCGAGCTCGGGCCGAGCTGGCGGATCGAGGCAGAGGTGACCGTCAAAGAAAAGCTCCATGTCCCGCTGTCACCGAGGCTGTCGGAGTCGGTGCCCGAGGCCCTGTAGGTTCCCTTCATCAAGTCTGACGGCGCCGAGAGCATGCCTGAGGACGAGACCTTGAGATGGGGCGCTCCGCTCACCTGGGCGAAGGTGACGGTGCCGTGCGAGCCAGAGAGCTTCAGCTGGTCTGCGAAGGCCTTTCCGGTCGTGGTCGCCGCCGTGGTCGGGACGCCCTGGAGGATCTTTGTTGCGGTCACGGTCAGAGACAAGGTCCAACTGCCGCGGTCGTCGCGGTAGTTGTCGGAAGCGGATCCGGATGCCTTGTACGTCCCGGCCCGCAGGTCTCCCGCGGCTGAGACGACGCCCTTGGAGGAGACCGTCAGGTAAGGCTTGCCTGAGGCCTGCGTGTAGGTGACGGTGCCGTAGGAGCCCGAGACTTTCAGCTGGCCGGAGTAGTCCTTGCCCGTTGAAATCGATGCGGTGCTCGGGGCCGTCTGGGTGATCTTGGTGGGGGTGACTGTCACAGAGAACCCCCAGGTACCATTGTCACCGAGGCCGTCGGAGTCCGTGCCCGAGATGCTGTAGGTGCCGGCGGCGAGGGCTCCCTTAGCCGAGACGAGGCCGCTGCTCGAGACGAGGAGACCTGGTGGGCTCGAGTGGGTGGTGGTGAAAGAGGCCTTGCTGGCGCTGGTCTTCAGCTGAACGGTGAAGCTCGAGCTGGTGGCGGGCGTAAGCAGTTTCGTGTTCAAGAACGGAGCAACCTGGGTGATCGCGCTCGCGGAGACGGTCAGAGTGAAATCCCATGCCCCGTTGTCACCAAGGGCGTCCGTGTCGGTGCCCAAGGCTGTGTAGGTGCCGACTTCGAGTGACCCCGTCGCGGAGACCACGCCTGTGGCAGAGACCACGATCCCGGTTGTCGCCCCCGCGGGTCCGGTCGTCGAGTCGGTGACGAAGGCGACCGCTCCGACGTTGCTCTGCGTGTTCAGCTGCTCTCGGAAACTGCTGCTGGCGGTGGGAGCGACCGAGTTCGTGAGCGGCGCGCCCTGGCTGATCGTCGCGGCCGTGACCGTCAGCGTGTAGGCCCAGGGGCCCGTGTCTCCGTAGCTGTCCGAGTCGGTGCCCGAGACGACGTAGGCGCCGGTGGCGAGCTTGCCCGTCGTCGTTATAGCGCCCGAAGAGCTCACGAGGACCCCCGCCGGGCTGGAGGGGCTTGTGGTGACGAAGGTGACTACGCCGATGTTGCCTGAGATGTCCACCTGGTCGGTCCAAGCGGAGCTGGAGACAGGAGTTACCGAAGCACCGTTCCCGGTCGGCGAGCCCTGGGCGATCGTCGCGGGAGTGACCGTCAGCGTGTAGGTCCAGGTACCCGTGTCTCCGTAGCTGCCGTCGTTGTCCGTACCCGAGACGGTGTACTGGCCCGCCGGCAGTGCCGCCGGCAGTGCCGTTGTTTCTTCAGTCGAGACTGCCCCTGTGTCACTGACCGACAACGCGGGGTTGGTGACTGTCGCCACGAAGACGACCTGTCCGGCGACGCCGCCGGTTGTCGCCAACTGATCGGTGAAACCCGCGCTGTTTCCGGTTGTCGTCGAGTTCGATACTGGCGACGACTGTGAGATCGTCGCCGCGGTGACATTCAAGGTGTAACTCCACGACCCGGTATTGCCGTAGATGTCCGAGTCGGTCCCCGTCGAGGTGTAGTTCCCGACGGACAATGTAGAGCCGACGCTGACCCGGCCGGAGGACGAGACTCTCACTTCGGGCGAACCCGTCGACTGGACAAAGGTGACCGAGCCGATTGCGCCGCTCGTCTCCAGCTGGTCCGTGAAGCTTGTGCTGTCGGCAGGGGTGACGGTGGCTGCGTTATGCGTGGGTGAGCTCCCATAGATGTCGCTGTCGGTGCCGGTGGCCGTATTGGCGCCCACCGAAAGCGTCGAGCCGACGCTGACCCCGCCGGAGGACGAGACGCTCACGGGCGAACCCGTCGACTGGACAAAGGTGACCGAGCCGATTGCGCCGCTCGTCTCCAGCTGGTCCGTGAAGCTTGTGCTGTCGGCAGGGGTGACGGTGGCTGCGTTATGCGTGGGTGAGCTCAAGGTGTAACTCCAGCTCCCGGTGTCAGCGGAACTGTCCGAGTCAGTGCCCGAGATCGTGTAGGTGTTCGCCGCCAGGGAGCCTGTCGTCGTGACGTTGCCCGACCCATCGACGCTGAGCCCGGCAGGGCTTGAGGGCACCGTGACCGTGAAGGCGACCGGCCCCCCGTCTCCACCTGTCGTCGTTATCAAATCGGTGAACGACAAGCTGGCGACAGTTGTCGTCGAGCCTGTGCCGGTTCCGGACTGGACGATCGGACTCCCGGCCAGGGCAGGGCTCGCCAGCAACGGTACGAGAATTGCGGCGATAGCCAATATCGAGGCGACGTGCAACGTCGCCGCCATTTTCCGCGACAATTTCACGCTCTCCCAGCCTTTCAGATCTATTCCACCGAAGCCGCCACTTACCCATGATGCTATGCCGCGCGCGCACGGTGTGTATTCATAACGCCCTGAGTGGGCATTTGGGTCCTCACCGGCGGCCGCGGCCGGGGCAGACTGTCAGGGAGATGGACAGACAGATGCTCGCCGCCCGCATCAACGACCGCTGCCGCTTGGTGGGAACCTTCACCCTGCGCTCGGGCCAGATCGCGGACTATTACTTCGACAAGTACCAGTTCGAAGGCGATCCAGATCTCTTGCGCGAGGTGGCGGCCCACGCGGTTGCCCTCATACCCGCCGGCACGGAGGTCCTCGCCGGCCTCGAGCTTGGAGGGGTGCCGATCGCGACGGCGCTGTCGCTTGCTACCGGCCTCGAAGCGGTATTCGTCCGCAAAGCAGCAAAGCAGTACGGCACCGCCAAGCTCGCCGAGGGCGGTCGCGTGGCCGGCCGCCGGGTTCTCGTCGTCGAAGACGTCATAACCACCGGCGGTCAGGTTGCAATGTCGACCGAAGATCTGCGCGGGTTGGGTGCGATCGTCGACCATGTGTTGTGCGTCATCGACCGCAGCAACGGTAAGCACGACATGCTGCGGGAGGTGGCGTTGTCGGTGAGCGCGGTGTTCACCGCCGCGGACCTAGAGGCCGCAGACCGGAGCACTCCTAAGGCCGAGGAAGCCCCGTCCTAGGCGGGATCCCGTTCGATCGGACACGTCATGCACCGTGGCCCGCCGCGACCGCGCCCGAGCTCGCTGCCGGAAACAGTCACGACCTCGAACCCGTTGTGCTTGAGCATCGTGTTGGTGGCAACGTTGCGGTCGTAGCCGAAGATGACGCCAGGCGAGACGGCCAGGTAGTTGGTGCCGTCATCCCATTGCTCTCGCTCCGCGGCCCGGATGTCAGCATCGATCGCGAGCACGGTCACCCTGTCCACCCCGATGGCCGCGGCGATGGTCTCCCAGAGGTTGTCGTTGAGGGCGACGTCGAACCGGCCGGTGTCGTCGAGCGTGACCGTCCACGAGCGGGCTTGGCGATCGAAGTACGGGTAGAGAACGAAAGTGGTCTTGTCGATCATCGTCATGGCCGTGTCCAGGTGCATCATGGAACGGGTCTTCGGCAGCTCGACAGCGATGACCTTGTGCACCTGGCCTGAGGCGAACAGGCGCTCGGTCAGGATCTCGGCGCCCATCGGCGTCGTGCGCTCACCCATCCCGATCATCACAGTCCCGTTGCCGATCACATGCACGTCGCCGCCTTCAACCGAGGCAGGCAGATGGTTGAGGTCGTCGTCGCCGTAGTAGGAGAAGAAGTGTGCGCCCGCGAACATCGGGTGGTAGCGGTAGATGGCCCGGCTGTGCAGGGTCTCGCGCTGGCGTGCCAGCTTCGCCATCGGGTTGATCGTCACGCCGTCGTAGATCCAACAGACGTTGTCACGTTGGAACAGGTGGTTGGGCAACGGGGCGAGCAGGAAGTCGTCGGCCTGGAGGCTCTCCCACTTCAAGCTATTGGCGCTCATGGGGTGGAGGTCGCCCTTGAGCACCCCGCCGATGAGGCAGGTGCAGAGGCTTTCGCAGTCGAGGTCCTCGAAAAAGGCGCGAAGGGGGTCAATGAGCGTCGGACCGACGATCTCCTCGGTACAGATCCGGTCGAGGACGAAGGCACGGCCCTCGTCGAGTTGGAGGACCTCCGTCAAGAGCTGCTCGAAGTGATGCACGCGGACCCCCCTCTCACGGAGGGCTTCCACGAAGGCGTCGTGCTCCTCATTTGCCTTCGCCACCCAGACAACGCCGTCGAAAAGCATCTCGGCGATGTTCTGGGGCGTGAGCCGCGACAGCTCGAGCCCCGGCCGGTGGACGATGACCTGGCGGAGCTGTCCCACCTCGGAGTGGACGCCGAGGCCTATGGAGTCCGAATTTGCCATGTCGTTATTCTCCTCTAGGCGTTCGGCTGGGGCCGAGCGCTCCCCGGGTGACGCTCGTGACATGTCACCCGCTCGATTCGCGACGTCCGCAGGATAGGCTCGATGCCCGGTGCAGCTGTGAGGTGGCTCAATGGAGACTGAAGCGATGCCAGTCGCGCCCAGCGGTACCAGCGCGCCCGGCGGCCTTGTCTTGGAGGCCAGACGGCCACTCGCGGGCGGCGCCGGTGCGGGCACTTCCATCGTCGGTTCAGGCGGCTCGGCGTCCGAGATGCTTGCTTACCTCGGACGATCCGAGACCGAGCTGCGCCGTTTCCTTCATGGCCTTCCCGGGGTCGATCAGGTGGGTGCCGACTCGAGGGCGGCATCGCTCGCGACCCGGTCGATCAAGACCTCGGCCAAGCTCCGGGCACTCGACATGGCAGTCCGGATGGTCGACCTGACCACCCTCGAGGGAGCCGACACCCCGGGCAAGGTCCGGAGCTTGTGCGCGAAGGCTGTCCGCCCAGACCCGAGCGACGCCGCGGTCCCTTCCGTCGCCGCCGTATGCATCTACCCAGACCTCGTGCCCGTCGCCAAGCAGGCCTTGGCGGGCAGCTCCGTGGCTGTGGCCGCGGTCGCCACGGCCTTCCCGTCTGGTCGGGCCTCGCTCGCGGTAAAGCTCGCCGACGTACGTGATGCCATCCTTGCCGGTGCCGACGAGGTTGACATGGTCATCGACCGGGGAGCGTTCCTCGCCGGCCGGTACGGCATGGTCCTCGAGGAGGTGCAGGCCGTGAAGGAGGCGTGCGGCCAGACCCACTTGAAAGTCATCTTGGAGACTGGCGAGCTCGTCACTTACGACAACGTCAGGCGGGCGAGTTACCTGGCGATGGTGGGTGGGGCTGATTTCATCAAGACCTCGACCGGCAAGCTCAGCCCATCCGCGACGCTTCCCGTGGCGCTTGTCATGCTGGAGGCGGTGCGAGACTTCGCCGATCTAACAGGGACGCGAGTTGGCGTGAAGGTTGCCGGTGGCATCCGGAACGCGAAGGACGCCATCAGGTATCTCGTCGTCGTGAACGAGACCGTCGGCGAAGCCTGGCTGAGCCCCTCCCTGTTCAGGTTCGGGGCTTCGAGCCTCCTTAACGACCTGTTGATGCAGCGATCCAAGCAGCTGACCGGCTCCTATGCCGGGACTGAGGACTACAGCCTGTCATGACGCGATGACCTGGGACTACGCACCGGCACCCGAATCGCGGGCCATCGTCGACATCCACTCGTCTTACGGGCTGTTCATAGATGGCGCCTTCGTCGAGGCCACCGGGGGCAGCGCCTACAAGACCGAGAACCCTGCCACCGAGGAAGTGCTGGCGGACGTTGCCGCCGCGAGTCCGGCCGACGTCGATCGGGCGGTGGAAGCGGCCGGGCGCGCCCAGAAGGCCGTCTGGGGCCCGATGCCCGGCGCCGAGAGGGCGAAGTACCTGTACCGCATCGCCCGCATGATCCAGGAGCGGTCGCGCGAGCTAGCAGTGCTCGAGAGCCTCGACAACGGCAAGCCGATCCGCGAGTCCCGCGACGTCGACGTCCCCTTGGCGGCTGCCCACTTCTTCTACTACGCGGGTTGGGCGGACAAGCTCGACTACGCCGGTTTCGGGCCTGATCCGCGCCCGATCGGCGTCGCCGGGCAGGTGATCCCGTGGAACTTCCCCCTCATGATGGCGGCGTGGAAGCTCGCACCAGCGCTTGCTGCCGGCAACACCTGTGTGCTGAAGCCGGCGACGACGACTCCGCTCTCGGCCCTGCTCCTCGCCGAGATCATCCAGCAGGCCGACCTCCCGCCCGGGGTCGTCAACGTCCTCACCGGCGCCGGATCAGTCGCCGGCGCGGCACTCGTCGCGCATCCCGGGGTCGACAAGGTGGCTTTCACAGGCTCGACCGAGATCGGAAAGGACCTCCAGCGTGCCTTGGCAGGGACAGGGAAGCACCTCACCCTCGAGCTCGGCGGCAAGGCGGCGAACATCGTGTTCGACGACGCTCCCGTGGACCAGGCGGTCGAGGGCATCGTCAACGGCATCTTTTTCAACCAGGGCGAGGTGTGCTGCGCAGGCTCACGTCTGCTCGTGCAGGAGTCGATCGCCGATGTCGTCGTCGAGAAGCTGAAGCATCGCCTGGGGACGCTTCGTGTCGGCGACCCGCTCGACAAGAACACCGATCTCGGTGCCATCAACAACGCCGCTCAGCTCGAGAAGATTCGCAGCCTCGTCGCGGAGGGGGAAGCCGAAGGTGCCGTGCGCTGGTCGCCCGAGTGCGACCTGCCGGCGCAGGGCTACTGGTTCCCGCCGACGGTGTTCACCGGCGTGTCGCAGGCTCACCGGATCGCACAGGAGGAGATCTTCGGCCCGGTTCTTTCGGTCCTCACGTTCCGCACCCCCGAGGAGGCCGTCGCCAAGGCGAACAACACCGTATACGGGCTCTCCGCCGGCGTTTGGACGGAAAAGGGCAGTCGCATCTTGTGGATGGCCGGCCAGTTGCGCGCCGGGGTCGTGTGGGCGAACAGCTTCAACCGCTTCGACCCCTCGAGCCCGTTCGGGGGCTATCGCGAGTCGGGATTCGGAAGGGAGGGCGGTCGCCAAGGCCTGGCCGCGTACCTCGATGTCTGAGCAGCGCCTGTCGGTGCGCAAGACCTACAAGCTCTACATCGGAGGGGCCTTCCCACGCTCGGAGTCCGGGCGCTCCTACATCGTGGTCGACTCGAGCGGTGCCTTTCTCGCCAACGCGGCCCGCGCCTCGCGAAAAGACGTCCGCGACGCAGTCGTCGCCGCCCGCAAGGCGCAGCCGGGCTGGGCCGGTGCGACCGCCTACAACAGGGGTCAGGTCCTCTACCGGGTCGCGGAGATGCTGGACGGGCGGCGCGCTCAGTTCGCGGACGAGGTCGCCTCGAGCGAGGGGACGACCCACAAGCAAGCGGCTGCCAGCGTCGACGCCGCAGTCGACCGCTGGGTTTGGTACGCAGGTTGGGCGGACAAGGTGGCCCAGGTCACCGGGTCCTCCAACCCCGTCGCCGGGCCCTTCTTCAACTTCAGCGTGCCCGAGCCCACCGGTGTTGTCGGCGTGATCGCGCCTCAGCCCTCGTCTTTGCTGGGCCTGGTGAGCGTGCTCGCGCCCGTGTTAGTGACCGGCAATGCCGTCGTGCTCGTTGCAAGCGAGGAGAGGCCGCTTCCCGCCATCACCCTCGCCGAGGTGCTCGCGACCTCCGACGTTCCCGGCGGTGTCGTCAACCTTCTCACGGGCCGGGTCGCCGAGCTGGCGCCCGTGCTCGCCGCTCACCGCGACGTTGACGCCCTCGATCTGGCGGGCGCCCCCGCCGAGCTCCTCGTCGAGCTCGAGCAGGCCGCGGTGACGAACGTGAAGCGGGTGCTGCGCCCGGACCGGGGCGGTCCAGACTGGAGCGCCGCCCCAACGCCGCGGCGCATGCTCGCCTTCCTCGAAACCAAGACCGTCTGGCATCCCGTCGGCGTCTGAGTACCTCGGGCGCGCGTCTTCGAGTGCCAGCCCGGCTTCCCAGCTCTAATCTTCCGCGCATGATCGCTTCTGTTGGCTCAACCGACCCGTTCGAGCTCGCGTTCGCGGCTGGAGCGGAAGTGAATCGGTGGGCGAAAGGACTGACGCCCGAGGTTGCGATCGTCCTCGGCTCGGGCTGGCAGGGTGTCGCCGACGGGTTCGGGACACCGGAGGCCGAACTTGCCACCAGCGAGCTGACCGGCTTCGCAGCCCCGACTGTGGCCGGTCACCACGGGCAGCTGCGCTTGCTCACCATCGGCGGCCACAACGTCCTGCTGCTGATCGGGCGAACCCATCTCTACGAGGGCCGCTCGCCGGCAGAGGTGGTCCACCCTGTCCGAACGGCTGTCATCGCCGGGGCGCGGGTCGTGATCTTGACCAACGCGGCTGGGGGTCTCGACCCGGCGATGCGCCCCGGCCAGGCTGTGTTGATCCGGGACCATCTGAACCTCACAGGTGCCTCCCCTCTGAGCGGGCCGCCACCGCCTGAGGCCTACAAGGGACGCTTCGTGGACCTCACCGAGCTCTACCCGGCCAAGCTCCGGTCCATCGCCAGGGGAGTCGACCCCACTCTCGGCGAAGGTGTCTACGCAGGCCTGACCGGCCCCCAGTACGAGACCCCGGCCGAGGTCGCAATGCTACGCAAGCTCGGCGCGGACCTTGTCGGGATGTCCACCGCGCTCGAGGCGATCGCGGCGCACCACCTTGGGGCGTCTGTTCTCGGCATCTCGCTCGTCACGAACCTCGCCGCCGGCGTCAGCCCGACCCCGCTCGACCACGCTGAGGTGCTGGCTGCCGGTGCTGACGCGGCGCCGTACCTCGTCGGGCTCATCAGCGGGGTGCTGTCGGCACTGTGACGGAGCACCCTGAGGGCCAAGAGCCGATCCCGACGGCCTTGCGCGCCGAGGTAGAGGCTTGGATGGCGGCCGATCCTGACCCCTCGACGCGAGCCGAGCTCGCGGCGCTCCTCGAGGCTGGCGACACCGCCGAGCTGAGAACGCGTTTCGAGAACCCGCTCAGCTTCGGGACAGCCGGGCTGCGGGGGGCGCTCGGCGCTGGCCCGGCAAGGATGAACCGGCTTGTCGTCCGCAAGACGACGGCGGGAGTGTCACAGTGGCTCCTCGACAAGGGTCCTGAGTCCGCCGAGCGGGGGATCGTCGTCGGCCGTGACGCCCGCAACGGATCGGCCGAGTTCGCCCGCGACGTCGCCGAGGTCGCGCTTGGCGCCGGGGTGCGCGTGCGCGTGCTCCCACGCCCGTTGCCCACGCCGATAACCGCCTTTGCCGTCAAGCATCTCGGCGCGGCGGCAGGGGTGATGATCACCGCGAGCCACAACCCTGCCGCCGACAACGGCTACAAGGTCTACGCAAGCGACGGCGCGCAAGTGATCCCACCCGATGACATCCACATCGCCGAGGCGGCGGCGAACGCCCGGGCCAGCGCCATGGCGCGAGCTGGTGGCGCCTTGGCCCGCAGCGCCGAGACGATCGACGAGGCCGCGCTCCTCGAGGCCTACAGGCGAGAGGTGTTCCGCCATCTCGACCCGGCCGGGGAGCGGAGCCTGCGGATCGTCTACACGCCGCTTCACGGAGTAGGCGCCGCTGTGCTTCCCTGGCTTTTGGACGAGGCCGGATTCGCTCCGGTCTCGGTGGTGGCGGCTCAGGAGGCGCCCGACCCCGAGTTCCCGACCGTGGCCTTCCCGAACCCGGAAGAGCCGGGAGCTCTCGACCTCGCCTTTGCTGATGCCGTCCGGCTCGGTGCTGACCTGATCCTCGCCAACGACCCCGACGCCGACCGGCTCGCTGTCGCTGTGCCCGACCCGAGGACAGGAGCGTGGCGGAGGCTGACAGGTGACGAGCTGGGCGCGCTCCTTGGCGACCATGTGCTCGGCGCGACCGATGGCGACGACAGGCTCGTGGCGACGACGATCGTCTCTTCTACCATGCTCTCGAAGATGGCCGCCGAGGTCGGCGTCAGCTATGTCGAGACTCTGACCGGTTTCAAGTGGATTGCGAGGGCGCCCTGCCGCCGCCCGGGGACCCATCTCGTCTTCGGTTACGAGGAGGCGCTCGGTTACGAGGTCGGCGACGCCGTCTCGGACAAGGACGGCCTTTCGGCCGCGCTCGTCGCCGCCGAGATCGCGGCCACGGCCAAAGCGCGGGCGTCATCGGTGTCTGCGCTGCTCGACGACCTAGCCTGTCGTTTCGGGGTTCACGCCACCTCGCAGTGGTCGCTCAGGCTGTCGGGAGCGGGCGCGCAAGGCGAGATGGCCGAGATCGTCGGTCGTTGGCGGACCGACCCGCCCGAGGTGCTCGGCGGACTCGCCGTCGCCGAGGTTGTCGACATGTCCCAAGGCACAGCCGAACTTCCCGCCACCGATGCGCTGGTGGTCCGCCTCGCAGGTGGGGCGCGTGTCGTGCTCAGGCCTAGCGGCACCGAGCCCAAGCTGAAGGCCTACTTTGAGGTCGTGAGCGGGCCGGTGCAAAAACAGCACCTCGCCGAGGAACGCAAACGGGCCGCTGCCGCACTCAGTCGGATCGAGGGCGACGTCGCTGCCCGTTGTCAGTCGATGAGGTCGCCGCCGAAGGATCCCTGAGCCACCGACGCGCTGTCGTCGGGGCCTGGGCGGGCATCGGGGTCAAATGCTGCGAAGCCAGGCTTTATCCTGGCGTCGATCAGCGCCAACCGGTCCTCGAACGGGCAAAAGGCGCTCTTCATTGCGTTGATCTGGAGCCAGTTGAGGTCCCTCCAGGTCCACGCGAATGTATCGACGAGACCGGCGAGCTCCGCAGACAGGCTGATGCCGCTCATGAGACGGTTGTCCGTGCTCACCGTGACCCTGAAGCGCAGCCGGCGCAGCAGGCCGATCGGGTGTTCGGCGAGGGACGGGACGGCCCCGGTGTGGACGTTCGAGGTCGGGCACATCTCGAGGGGAATGCGCCTGTCGCGGACGTAGGCCGCCAGGCGGCCGAGCGAGGCTTCGCCGTCATCGTCGACGACGACGTCGTCGACGATGCGCACCCCGTGCCCGAGCCGCTCAGCGTTGCACCACTGGATCGCCTCCCAGATAGACGGGAGCCCGAAGGCCTCACCCGCGTGAACGGTGGCGTGAAAGTTCTCCCGTTGCACGAGGTGGAACGCGTCGAGGTGGGCCGTCGGTGGGTAGCCCGCCTCGGGACCGGCGACGTCAAAGCCGGCCACCCCCACGTCGCGGTATCTCACGGCCAGCTCGGCGATCTCGCGAGAACGCGCCGCGGTGCGCATGGCGGTCAAGAGGGTCCGCACGAGGATCGGCTGCCCTGCCGCGGCCGCACGCGCCATGCCACCGTCGAATCCGGCCAGCACCGCCTCGACCACCTGCTCGAGCGTCAGGTCCTGCTCGGTGTGCAGCTCCGGGGCAAAGCGCACCTCGGCGTAAACGATCCCGTCGTCGGCAAGGTCCTCGACGCACTCGGTCGCGACCCGCTGAAGGGCCTCTGCTGTCTGCATCACACCGACGGTGTGGACGAAGCCCTCCAGGTAGCGAACGAGGTCACGCCGTGGCGCGGCGGCGACGAACCACGCCGCCAGTTCGCCAGGGTCGGTCGTCGGCAGGTCCCGGTAGCCTTGTTCGGCTGCGAGCTCGATGACAGTGGCCGGCCGCAGGCCGCCGTCGAGATGATCGTGGAGGAGCACCTTCGGCACCGCCCGGATCTCCTCGAGCCGCGGAGCAGGGCTCATTTGATCACCTCCAGAACCACATCTTGTCGTTCCGTTGCCTCGTCGGCGATCTCGATGGCTCCCCTGAGGGCCTCACGAGCCCAGTCGAGCCGATCCGGCCGCTCAGTATGAAGCTCAAGTAGAGGTTCACCCTCTGAAACTTGCTCACCAGGCTTTACGCGACAGACGATTCCGGCGACAGCGCTCACAGGGTCCTCCTTGCGCGCCCTGCCGGCGCCAAGACGCCAAGCCGCGACTCCGACGGAACGGGCGTCGAGGCGACTTAGCAGGCCTGCCCGATCCGCGCTCACGGTCTCGACCCTGGGCGCCCGAGGCAGAGCGGCGTCGGGGTCGCCCCCTTGGGCGACGACCATCTCGCGATAGCAGGCAAGGGCGGTCCCGTCAGAGAGCGCCTGGGCGGGGTCGGCCTCGATCCCGGCCAGCTCCAGCATCTCCCGGGCGAGGGCGAGCGTCAGCTCGGCGAGATCAGAGTCGGCGTGCTTGCCCTCGAGGACTTCTATCGACTCTGTAACCTCGAGGGCGTTGCCGACGGCGCGCCCGAGCGGGGTGTCCATGGAGCTCAGCATCGCGGTCACCTTCAGTCCGTGGTCACGGCCGAGACGGACCATGGTGCGGGCCAGCTCCGCCGCCCGCTCGCGCTCGGTCATAAAGGCGCCCGAGCCGACCTTGACGTCCAAGACGAGCGACTCGGTGCCCTCGGCGATCTTCTTCGACATGATCGAGCCGGCGATGAGCGGTATCGACTCCACCGTCCCTGTCACGTCCCGGAGCGCATAGAGCTTTCGGTCCGCCGGGGCGAGGCCGGCACCGGCCGCGCAGATGACACAGCCGATCTCCTCGAGCTGGGTGAGCACCTCCTCGTTTGTGAGCTCCGAGCGCCACCCGGGGATCGAATCGAGCTTGTCGAGCGTGCCACCGGTGTGGCCGAGGCCGCGACCGGAGAGCTGGGGCACGGCCGCCCCGCAGGCAGCCACGAGCGGGACGAGGATCAGCGACACCTTGTCGCCGACCCCGCCGGTCGAGTGCTTGTCGACCGTCGGGCGCGAGAGCCCCGAGAGGTCCATTCTCTCCCCCGAGGCAATGATCGCCGAGGTCCAGCGCGACAGCTCTCGAACCGATAGGCCGCGCCAGAACACGGCCATCAAGAGCGCTGCCACCTGCTCGTCCGCGACAGTGCCGCGGACGTAGGAGTCCATGATCCAGTCGATCTCGGCGTTGTTGAGCTCATGCCCGTCGCGCTTCGCGCAGATGAGGTTCACGATGTCCATCTGGCCCGCTGCCCGTTCCGCTCCGCTCGGGACCTCGTGAGTCACTTGCCGGGTCATGGATCCTCAACCGCCTCGGTTTCGTCGACGACTTCCTCAGGGTCCGGCTCAGCCACTGGTCCCGGTGACCAGCCTGTCGTGTCGAGCTCGAATTCCCTGAAGACCTTGTCGAGCTCGTCCGCGTCAACCGGCTCGGAGTAAAGGTGGCCGAGAGCCCCGGAGCATCCGGCGTTGCGAAGCTGCTTGAGCTGCTCCTCGTCCTCGACGCCGGCGGCGAGGGTCTTAAGCCCGAGGCTCTCGGCGACCTTCACGAGCGTGCGGACGAGGGCGGCGGCAGAGTCGTTCCTGCCGATCTCGGCCACGAGCGAGCGGTCGAACTCGACGATGTCGATCGGAAGGTGCTTCAGATGGCTCAATGCGGCATAGGAAGCGCCGAAACTGTCCATGGCGATGCTCACCCCGAGAGCCTTGAACTCCTCGAGGCGCGCTGCGACGGCCCAGGTCTCGGTTGCGAATGTCGCCTCCGCGACCTCGAGCACGAGCAGTGCCGGGTCCAGTCGGCTCATGAACAAGCTGTCCCGGAGATCGTCAAGGGTCGTGTCCGCACCGAGCTGGCGTGCCGAGAGGTTGACGTGCAACTCGAGGCTCATCCCGCGCCGCTGCCAGGCCGCGGCTTGCATGCAGGCCTCCTGGAGGACCCAGCTGCCGACCTCCAGGATCGTTCCGCTCTTTTCGAGGATCGGCACGAACTCGCGGGCCGCAATCACCCCGCGCCTGGGGTGGTTCCAGCGCAGAAGCGCCTCGGCACTGGTGACGCGGCCCGAGTCGATGTCGACCCCTGGCAGGTAGGCGAGGAAGAGCAGCTCGGAGTCGAGCGCTTCGCGCAGCTCGCGCTCGAGACGCGCCTCGGCCTCGACTGCCTGCTGCATCTCGGGCTCGAAGCTGACGTGGCCGCTCGGCTCTTTTTTCTTCGCTCGGCTCAGTGCGATGTCGGCCCGCCGGACGAGCTCGTCGACCGCGGCACCGTCGTCGATGACACTGCCCACGCTGGCCGAGACGACCAAAGGGGCCGCGCCATCTTCGACCGGGATGGGCGCGCGCACGGCCTCGATCAGCCTGGCTGCGATGGAGGCGAGATTTGGCTCTTTCGTGGTCTCGGAGACAAGCACGATGAACCGGTCTCCTCCGCACAAGAGGCACTGGCCGAAGCCGGAGACGCTCTGTTCGAGCCGGGTGGCGACGACCCCCAGGACTGTGTCGCCGAGAAGGCGGCCGAGACCGTTATTGAGGACATGGAAGTTGTCGAGGTCAACTAGCAGCAAGGCGTTTGTCCTTGCCCGCCGCCTAGCGGCTTCGAGCGGTCCGGTGAGCGCAGCCACGGACACATCGGCCGGGTTGGTCGTCGCGCGGGAGGAACTGCGCTTGAGTCGTGCAGCCATCTGAATTACGAAGTCTCGCGCACCGATGCTCGGATCAGACAACAATGGCGGGCCTTCTTCTAACCGGGCCGGCGCCGTATGATCCCGTTCATGCTTGATCATCTGTCTATTCAGTGCGCCGACACGGCCGCGAGCTCGATGTTCTACGACCGCGTCCTCGCCCCGCTCGGCGGTGCCCGCGTCATGGACTTCGGCCAAGTCATCGGCTACGGCCTCGAGGGAAAGCCGGAGTTCTGGGTCGGGCCGCTCGCCTCCGATGGCTCGAACCGTGAGAACCACATCGCCTTTGTGGCCCGGGACCGGGCGAGCGTGCGAGCGTTCTTCGAGGCGGCCGTGTCCCTCGGTGCTCAGGTGCTGAACGAGCCTCGCCTGTGGCCGGAGTACCACGAGAACTACTACGGCGCATTCGTGCGCGATCCGGACGGGAACAACGTCGAAGCCGTATGCCACGCGGCCGAGACGACCTGATGAGCCTGGATGTAGCCCGGATCCGCTCCTCATATCCCGCACTCGGCGACGGCTGTGCATATCTAGACGGAGCGGCAGGTACCCAGGTGCCTTCGAGCGTTATCGAGGCGATCTCTGGTGCGTACCTTGCCGGCATCAGCAACCTCGGAGGCGCCTTTGCCGCCAGTGACCGTGCCGGGGAGATCGTTGACAGCTGCCGACGCGCTGTCGCCGACCTGGTGGGCGCTGAGAGCGACGGGGTGATTCTCGGGCCGAACATGACCACGCTCACCTACAGGCTCGCCGAGACGCTGTCTAGGACCTGGGCCGCCGGCGATGAGGTTGTCGTCTCCCGCTTGGACCACGACGCGAACGTGCGGCCATGGGTCCAGGCCGCCGCACGGGCGGGGGCAGTCGTCCGCTGGGCCGAAGTGGAGGCCTCGAGCGGTGAGGTCCCTACTGGCCAGTACGACGAACTGATCTCGGACAGGACCAGGCTCGTGGCTATAACGGCCGCGAGCAACCTCATCGGCACGCGTCCCGACGTCGTCGAGATCTGCGGCAAAGCACGCGAGGCCGGGGCGCTCAGCTATGTCGACGGCGTGCATGCGACACCGCACGGGCCGGTCGACGTCGTCGCGCTCGGGGCCGACTTCTGGGCCACGAGCGCCTACAAGTGGTCCGGCCCGCACGTGGGGGCCGTGGTGGCGAGTCCGGATCTGCTCGAGACTCTGCATCCTTACAAGCTCGACCCGGCACCAGATTCGGTGCCGGGTCGGTTCGAGCGCGGGACCTTGCCCTTCGCCGACCTTGCCGGCGTCACGGCCGCGGTCGACCATCTCGCATCGCTCGATCCCGCCGCGACCGGGTCTCGGCGCGAACGCCTCCTCGTGTCGATGACGGCCGTCGCCGAATACGAGGCGGCTCTGTTCGACTCCCTGCTCGGTCGCCTCGACTCGATGGGACATGTCACGACCTACGGGAGCGCGCCCCTGCGCGCCCCGACCGCCTGCTTTAACCTCGCCGACCGCAGCCCCCGCGAAGTCGCCGTCCATCTCGGTGAACGCGGCGTCAACGTGTGGAACGGCGACAACTACGCACGCGAGCTGGCAGGAGTGCTCAAGATCTATGACACGGGCGGTGCCGTGAGGGCGGGAGTCGTGCACTACAACGACGAGTCGGACGTGAACAGGCTGCTGGAAGCGCTCGACGAGCTGGCCCCGGGCGCCTGCTAGGCACAGTTACGCCGGCCCGGCGTGTCAGTACAGCTCGAAGGCAGCGGGCAACAGCTCGTCGACGGTCATGGTGCAAAAACGCCCACCTTCGAGAAAGGTGATAGACGCGTCGCGTCCGAACTCGGCGAGCACTTGTCGGCAAGCACCGCACGGTGACGCCGTCCTCACGTTCCCGCCGGGCAGGAGGGCGTAGACGGCTACGGCTTCGAGCCGGATCTTGCCGCCCTCGGCCGTGACGGCGGCAAACACGGCGTTGCGCTCCGCGCAGGAGGTCAGCCCGTAGCTACCGTTCTCGACGTTGGTACCCGTGTAGGTGCCCCTGGTGGTCCTTATCGCCGCCCCGACCTGGAATTTGGAGTAGGGGGCGTAGGCCTTCGCGCACGCCTCGAAGGCGAGCTCCACGAGTTCGCGCTCGCTCGGGTCGGTGATCGCTGTGATGGCGTCGGGCAGAGTGGGCACCCGGCCAGGATAAGACCAAGCCCGCTTCCCCGGGCCTGATGTTTCCATACGTACATATGTTCGATAGGCTGTCGCCGTGGAGGGACAGGATCAGTCAGGCCAGCTGCGCTGGCGCCTCGTCGAGCACGAGGAGTCCGCAATGTTGTTCTCCGAGTCAGCGCTCGGCGAACGGCACGTCGGCACGGGGGAGTACCGGGGAATGGAGTTCTTCCACGTGAACGCGCGCACCATCGTGAACAAAGTGCCCTCGGCCTCGAGGATGCCGTTCGACTACACGATCAACGCCTACCGGGGTTGTAGCCACGCGTGCACGTACTGCTTCGCGAGGCCCACGCACAGCTATCTCGGGCTCGGGACGGGCGAGGACTTCGAGCGCAAGATCGTCGTGAAAGTCAATGCTGTCGAGCGACTACGCGCCGAGCTGCGCTCACCCAAGTGGCGAGGCGACCACATCGCCATGGGGACCAACACCGATCCTTACCAGAAGGCGGAAGGCAAGTACCACCTCACCCAGGGCATCGTGCGCGTGCTCGCCGAGGCCGGCAACTCCTTCAGCATCCTCACGAAGTCGACGCTCGTGCTGAGGGACATCTCCTTGCTGTCCGAGGCCGCCACCCGCACACGTGTGAGCCTCGCTCTTTCGATCGGAACATTGGACCGTGAGGTGTGGCGCCTCACAGAGCCCGGGACACCACCACCGGACAAGCGCCTCGAAGCAGTTACGAAGCTCAACGAGGCAGGGGTGCGCTGCGGCGTGCTGATCGCCCCGGTCCTTCCCGGCTTGTCCGACTCGGAGGAGCAGCTGCGGGCTGTGACCAAGGCATGCCTCGAAGCCGGGGCGGTCTCGATCACCCCGGTCGCACTCCATCTGCGGCCTGGGGTACGTGAGCATTATCTCGAGTGGCTCAGCGGGGCGCGGCCCGAGCTCGTGGCCCTTCATGCGGAGCGGTTCAAGCGCGGCTCGTATCAACCCCGGGCCGAACAGCAGCGCATCTCCGAGATCGTCAGGTCCGTTGAGCGCCCCGCCAGCCGTCGCTCCGCATGGCGGGGCGTCGAGCCGAGGGCGCTTGAGAGCGCTGACGGACCTGGGGCTGCGGAGCCTTCGCGTCCTGCGCCATCCGCACCGGCTCTCGACAGGCGCCGCGGCCGTGTCGAGGCGCTTCAGCTGCGCCCGTCGCCCGAGCAGCTCCGCCTGCTCTGAGCCCACGAGCCGTGACGATGTCTGTTACAACTCAACAATGCCGAGTGTGAGGAGCCCTTCCGAGTTGCCGCTACACAAGTCTGATTCGAGCCCCGCCTCGCGCTGTGACTGGGCTATCGGCCCAGATCTCCAGCCCTATCACGACCAGGAGTGGGGCGTGCCCGTGCACGATGATCGGCGGCACTTTGAGTTCCTCATCCTTGAGTCCGCCCAGGCGGGCTTGAGCTGGATAACGATATTGAAGCGCCGCGAGGCCTACCGGGAAGCCTTTTGCGGTTTCGACCCGGATGCCGTCGCAGCTCTCGGGCCTGCGGACGTCGAACGACTCTTGGGCGAGTCCGGCATAATCCGCAACCGCCGCAAAGTCGAGAGCGCCATCTCCAACGCGGCGGCGTTTCTCGATGTGCGCCGCGAGTTCGGCAGTTTCGATCGTTACATCTGGGGGTTCGTCGACGGTGCGCCGGTCGTAAATGCCTGGGTCACCGAGTCGCAGATCCCGGCCGAGACGCCGCTGTCGAAGGAGCTGAGCAAGGATCTGAAGCGGCGGGGCTTCGGTTTTCTAGGACCGGTCGTCTGCTATGCGCACCTGCAGGCGACCGGCCTCGTCATGGACCACGTGACGAGCTGCTTTCGCTGGCGGGAACTCGCTAACCAGCGAGCAGGCCGCGGCCCCGGTGCATAGTGGTCAGCGACCGATCGGCTTGAACGAGGCAACGAAATCCCCGACGGTGTTAGCTGGCCCCACCCAAAACGCCTCAACGTTCCAGACCACGCGACCGCTAGCAACGACTTCCGCAGCATTGCACTCGCCGTCTGCACACTGCGGGCCGATAGTGGTGACGGAGTAACCATTCGCACTTTGCTGGGCCTCGGTCACACCGGGTCCGAAGAAGGCTTTTTTGTCACCACTATCTACGAGGCGCATCGGCATGCCTTCGGCGACCGAAACGGAGTACTGGTCATAGGCACCGTAGACGCCGGGCTTACCGTGCGGACTGTACGCGTACCAGCCGAAATGGGGTTGATTCGAGTATGAGACGGAGATCACTGTTACGTCTCGCCCGCCGAAGAAACTAGTGGATCCTCGCGTTAATAACAATGATGTGGTTTCATGGAGGGATGCGACTTCCTCTACTCAAACTCCGTCGAGGTGACCGTTCCGAGCTCGAAGCGCGTATGCGGTCCAACACC
>JBEKMZ010000005.1:0-88318 GCA_049523315.1 Acidimicrobiales bacterium
ACCCGGTCCCCAATGACGAGGCCCTCCTCGGCCGTCTCGGTGGTAGCGGCGCCGCCGGTCCCGACACCGACGCGGGCCTGGAGCTCTGTCTGGTGCTCGGTGCCGTAGGCGGCGACGGCCGAGACGAGCTCGAGTCCCGCCCGCACCGCCCGTTCGGCGTCGTCCTCGTTCGTGACCGGGGCGCCCCAGACGGCCATGACGGCGTCGCCGATGAATTTCTCGACGGTGCCGCCGTAGCGGGCGACGATCGCCCGGGCGAGCTCGAAGTATCCCGAGAGGAGCTCGCGTACCTCTTCGGGGTCCCGTTTCTCCGAGAACGGCGTGAAGCCGACGAGGTCACAGAACAGCACCGACACGTGGCGGAGCTCGGTGGTGGACGCGGCGGGCTGAGCCGGTGCGAGCCCGGTGGGCACCGCCTCGCCGGCCGAGCTCAGCGTCGCTCCGCACTCGTGGCAGAACTTCGCCGCCGCCAGCACTGCTGCGCCGCAGCTCGGACAGGCGCGGGCGAGAGGGCTGCCGCACTCGTGGCAGAACTTGCTGCCGGGTGGGTTGTCGACCCCGCAGCTCGAACAGCGCATCTCTCACCCCCTCTCCGCTCGCCAGAAGGCTAATGGCTAGGAGTATCCGCGTCATGAGCCAGACCGTCCGAGCGCACCGGGGGAGCGGACCCGTAGGATCACTCGCGCATGACTGCTCGCCAGCGCGGGTGAGAAGCCGGCAAGCAAGGTTCGAGTGTCGTCGAGGCATCGCGTCCAGAGCGATGCCGGACCGGTGAGGAGTGACGTGCCCGAAGTTAGCGAACATGCTGTCCCAGCACCGTTGTACAAGGAGATCCTCTACACCGAGGCCGAGGTCGACGCCCGGATCGCGGAGATGGCCGTCGAGATCACGCGGGTCTACAAGGGCACCGACACGCTCTTTGTGAGCCTTCTGAACGGCGCCCAAGCGTTCACGGCGAAGCTGATGTGGGCGATCCAGCACCACGACCCCTATTTCCACCCGAACGTCCAGTCCATGATCGTGAGCCGCTACGGGATGAGCCGCGACGGCGGAGAGCCTCGACTCGTCACGGACCTGCCCCCTGACTACAGGGTGCTGACAGGTCGCCACGTTGTCCTCCTCGACGACCTCGTCGACGGTGGAGGGACCACGGACTTCACCGAACGCCACCTCTACGGTTACGGCGCCGAGACCGTCGAGCGGATCGTGCTCGTGAAAAAGCTGAAGGTTCCGCCCGTCGAGGCGAAGATCGCCATGTTCGGCTTCGAGGCGCCTGACGTTTGGCTCACCGGAATGGGCATGGACAACGTGCGCCTTGCACCCGAAGCGAATCGTTGGGCGGGCTGGATCGCAATCGCCAATACGGACTGAGCCCTAAGGTGCCAACGATCTCGACTCTTCCTGCTCCCCGCATCTTCGACAGCCAAGCCCCGCAGCGCCGAGAGGCGCTTCTCGTCCTCGCCGATGGCGAGGTGTTCCAAGGTGAGGCCATGGGTGCGCCGGCGCCGGAAGGAGTGGCCACTGGGGAGCTCGTGTTCAACACGGTGCTCAGCGGTTACCAGGAGGTCGTCACCGATCCGAGCTACGCCGGCCAGGTCGTCGCCTTCACCTACCCGCATATCGGCAACTACGGGGTGACTCCCTTCGACGACGAGGCGCTCCGCCCGTGGTGTCGCGGGATCGTCGTGCGTGACCTCGTCGTGCGCCCCTCGTCGTGGCGCGCGACAGGGTCGCTCGAAAACTTCCTCGTCGACCACGCCGTGCCTGGCATCACGGGCATTGACACGCGCAGGCTGACTAGGCACCTGCGCGAGGACGGCGCCATGGGCTGCGCGTTCGGGACAGCCGACGAGTCCGAGCTGCGCTCGGCCGCGGCCGCTGAGCCGGGCACGACCGGGCGTGACCTCGTCTCCGAGGTGACGACGAAGGTTCCATATGAGAGAGGTTCCGGGCGCCTGCGAGTCGTGGCATATGACTTCGGTGTGAAAGAGACGATGCTTCGCGCTTTGGGCCGCCTCGCCACGATCACAGTCGTACCGGCTTTGTTCCCGGCGCACGAGACCATGCAGCTCGAGCCTGACGGGGTGTTCCTGTCGAACGGGCCGGGCGACCCGGCCGCGCTCGGACCTGTGGCGGGCACGATCAGCGAGCTCTTGGGCAAGGTACCCGTGTTCGGCATCTGCCTCGGCCAGCAGCTGCTCGGCGCGGCCCTCGGGGCTCGCACCTTCAAGCTCCCCTTCGGGCACCACGGGGGCAACCACCCGGTGCGGCGCTTGGGCACGGGCCGGGTCGAGATCACGAGCCAGAACCACAACTACGCCGTCGTGCCGGCGAGCTTGCCCGACAGTGGGCCGAGGGCCACCCGGGTGACCCATGTCAACCTGAACGACGGCGTCATCGAGGGCATCCGCTGTGATGCCCTTGGAGCCTTCAGCGTCCAGTACCACCCTGAGGCTGGCCCCGGCCCGCACGACGCACGCTACCTGTTCGAGGAGTTTCTCGCCCTCATGAAGGCCAAGGACTGATGCCCCGGCGAGACGACCTTGAGACGATCCTCGTGATCGGCTCCGGCCCGATCGTGATCGGGCAGGCGTGCGAATTCGACTACTCGGGCTCGCAGGCCTGCCGCGTGCTCCGTTCGGAGGGGTACCGCGTCGTTCTCGCCAACTCCAACCCCGCCACGATCATGACGGACCCGGACCTTGCCGACCGCACCTATGTCGAGCCACTCGACGCCGCGGTGCTCGCCGCGATAGTCGAACGCGAGCGGCCCGACGCCATTGTTCCCACCGTAGGCGGCCAGACCGGGCTCAACCTGGCGATGGAGCTCGCCCAGCTTGGCGTGCTCGAGGAGTTCGGCGTGGAGCTCATCGGGGCTAGCGCCGAGGCGATCTTCACGGCCGAGGACCGCGACCGGTTCAAGCAGGCGATGGGGGAGATCGGCCTCGAAGTGCCCGCCTCCGGATTCGCCTCCTCTCTGGAGCAGGCGATGGCGGTGGGCGAGTCGGTCGGCTTCCCGCTTATGGTCCGTCCGAGCTTCATCCTCGGCGGGGCGGGTACCGGAACCGCCGACGACCGCGACACCCTCGCCCGGGTGGCAGCCGAGGCGCTGGCCGCGAGCCCCGTCTCCCGGGTGCTGATCGAGCGCTCGATCGCCGGCTGGAAGGAGTTCGAGCTCGAGGTGATGCGCGATCGCGCCGACAACTGCGTCGTCGTTTGCTCGATCGAGAACTTCGACCCGGTGGGCGTGCACACGGGCGACTCGATCACGGTCGCCCCAGCACAGACCCTCTCCGACGTCGAGTATCAGGCGATGCGGGACGACGCTTTCGCCTGCATCCGGCGCGTCGGTGTGGAGACCGGTGGCTCCAACATCCAGTTCGCCGTCGAGCCGAGCGACGGCCGGCGTCTCGTGATTGAGATGAATCCGCGCGTCTCGCGCTCGTCCGCGCTTGCGTCGAAGGCGACGGGCTTTCCGATCGCCAAGATCGCCGCCCGTCTCGCCGTTGGCTACACCCTGGACGAGATCACCAACGACATCACAGGCGCCACACCCGCGAGTTTCGAACCGACGATCGACTACGTGGTGACCAAGGTCCCGCGCTGGGCCTTCGAGAAGCTCCCAGGGAGCACCGACCGCCTCGGGACCCGCATGCAGTCGGTGGGAGAGGCCATGGCGATCGGGCGGACGTTCCCTGAGTCCCTGCAAAAGGCGCTCCGCTCTCTCGAACAGGGCCGGGCGGGACTGAATGCCGACCCGGCCGAGGCCGCCTACGACCACCTCGACGACGATGAGCTCATGGCCAGGGCGTGCGAGCCGACCCCGGAGCGTGTCTTCCACATCGAGGCTGCGCTAAGGCGGGACATCTCGCCCGACACGGTCGCGGCGCTCACCGGGGTCGATCCGTGGTTCGTTGACCAGCTCGTGAGGGTCACCTCGGCCCGTTGCCGCATCGAGGCCCTGGGCCATGACGCCAAGGGTTTGGACGGCCTTGACCGCCGTGCTTGGCGTGAGGTGAAGCGCCTCGGCTTCTCGGACGCGCAGCTCGCCTACCTGCTCGGGAAGTCGGGCTCGCAACAGAACCCACCGCCGAGCGAGGCTGAGGTGCGTGCCGCGCGCCTTTGCTCGGGCGTGCGCGCGACCTTCAAAACCGTCGACACCTGTGGTGCGGAGTTCGCGGCCGACACCCCGTACCACTACGCCACCTACGAGGACGAGGACGAGGTGCGCCCCAGTATTCGGCCCCGCATCGTGATCCTCGGGTCGGGGCCGAATCGGATCGGTCAGGGGATCGAGTTCGACTACTGCTGTGTGCACGCCTCGATGGCCTTGCGGGAGGCGGGCTACGAGACCGTCATGGTCAATTGCAACCCCGAGACGGTCTCAACCGACTACGACATCTCCGACAGGCTCTACTTCGAGCCGCTCACCGCCGAGGACACAGCGAACGTGATCGACGCCGAACTCGGCGCTGGTGTAGACGAGGCCGGCAACGACACCGCCCCCCTTGTCGGGGTGATCGTTTCGCTCGGGGGCCAGACGCCGCTGAAGCTGTCACACGCCATTGACCCTGGCCTCGTGCTAGGCACCTCGCCGGCGTCGATCGACCTTGCAGAGGACCGCGAGCAGTGGAACGCGCTCTGCGAACGCCTCGGGATCCCACAGCCTGCGGGTGGAACGGCGACCAACGTCTCCGAGGCGCTCGTCGTCGCGGGCAAGATCGGCTATCCGGTGCTCGTGAGACCCAGCTATGTGCTCGGGGGGCGAGCCATGGAAATCGTCTACGACGACGAACGGCTTGAGAAGGCGATAGTGGCCCTCTCGGCCTCGCTCAGGAGCGAGGGCGGTGTCTCGGCACAGCGCCCCGTCCTCGTGGACCGTTTCCTTGAGGACGCGATAGAAGTGGACGTCGACGCCGTCCGTGACCGTTCCGGTGAGCTGCTCCTGGCGGGCATCATGGAGCACGTCGAGGAGGCGGGCATCCATTCGGGCGACTCGGCCTGCGCCCTGCCGACCCAGACCCTGGCAGCCGACGTCGTCGCTGCCCTCGAGGCCCACACACGTGCGATCGCCGAGGCACTCGCGGTCGTCGGACTCTTGAATGTCCAGTACGCCGTCAGGGACGGGGTCGTCTACGTGTTGGAGGCCAACCCGCGGGCCAGCCGCACGGTGCCTTTCGTGGCCAAGGCGACCGGCGTGCCTCTGGCCAAGGTGGCAGCCCGCGTGATGGCAGGGGCGAGCCTGGCGCAGCTTCGGGACGAGAAGTTGTTGCGTCCACCGACCGCGGGGAAATGGGTGAGTGTCAAAGAGGCCGTGCTGCCGTTCAGCCGCTTCCCCGGCGTCGACATCTTGTTGGGCCCCGAGATGCGCTCGACGGGCGAGGTGATGGGCATCGGCACGACCTTCGGGCTGGCTTTCGCCAAGAGCCAGATCGCCGCCGGCAACCGCCTGCCTTCTGAGGGCACGGTCTTGTTGTCGCTGGCGGACCGCGACAAGCCCGCAGGGCTGGAGGCGGCTCGTGCCTTCAGCGAACTGGGCTTCGAGCTAACCGCGACGTCTGGCACGGCTGCCTTCCTGGAGTCGAGCGGCATTCCCGTCATGACGGTGGCCGCCAGGCTCGGTGAGATGGGTGCGGCAGACGTGGTCGAGCTGATCTCCTCCGGTCGCGTCCAGCTAGTGGTCAACACCCCGCGAGGCCGCGGTTCGCGCGCTGATGGCGTGCGCATCCGCTCCACGGCACTGCTCCACCAGGTGCCGTGCCTGACGACGGTGGCCGCGGCGCGAGCGGCGGCGGCGGGAATGGCCGACTGGAAGCAGCACGGGTTGTCCGTGGTCAGCTTGCAGGAGGTCCACGGCGGCACCTGGAAGCCATAGACGTCGGAGGGCCCGGCTTGCGCGGGTCCGAGGTTGGCTGCGCTGGGATCAGCTCGGTGAGGAGATCCCGTGCGCTGGAGTCGCCCCGTGCTTTCTCAGCCAGATGTTGTGGCTGATGGCGACGTTCAAGATGACCACGATTGGCAGCGGGATGAAGAAGGCCATCATAAGGGGGATGAACAGGACGAGGGTCAAGACGATGAAAGACCCCCAGTGCCACCACTTAGGTCCGACGGCGAGGCCGACGACAACAGCTCCGATCAGGAGCACAACACCGATCGCGCCTGCAGTTGCACTTGACATAGCGGCAACCTCCATAACCTTCTGACCATGATTGTCCGCAGTCGTGCGAGCAGCCGACAGAGGCGAAAGACCCGATTGAGACGGCGTTAGTCCGATCCCGCCGCGGCGGCTCGGATCTCCTGGCAATGGCCGGCCAGATCCGCCTGGCCCTCCCTGCGAGATCGCGTGGCCTGCATGCCCGTCTGTGTCGATTTCCTGCCCGGCCGTCCTCCTCCGACAGGCGTGCCCGTGGAGGTGTTGATGCACTCTGCCTGGGAGCGCCCGAAGGGGTTTGCAGCGTGCTGCTGGCGGGGCAGCTCGTCGGGGGTGTCGTCGCGGAGGCCGCCGCGGCGGTGAGAGTCATCAGAGCAAGCGAGGTGGCGCCCGCGAGCAGCCCGACGGCGACGCCAGACAACGCGGCGTGGAGGCGACGGCGAATATGGGTCTCTTAGCTTTCACTCATGCATGCCCCTTTCGCGGTTACGCAGCCGTATCATCGTTTGGGGCAGTATCACATTTGGATGTGATTTCCACCGACCCGCTGTGCCTCGTATGCGAGCGGATCGGCTAACGCTTCGGCGAACGGTCTATGCCGGCGGAGTATCAGAATCGGATGTGAATTACTCAGACCGTCAGTGCCTCATGCCAGGGAAAATATGTTAAAAGTTGGCAGACCCTATGCCAGAGGGGACCGAGTTGGTGAAGGCCGCCCGGGTGGCTGTCTCATCACGATCGGGCATCTTGCGCCAGCACGAAGCGACGGGCGCCGCCACAGTCGCCATGCCTTCAGCTTCTAATCAATTTCCATTACCGCAAGACGGGGGATGATTCATACGGAGTTAACGCAAAGTTAATCGTCAAGCTACGCCACGGCGCTTGAGGCATAGGCTGATCTTGTTAGAACAGTTCCGTGACCGATTCCGTAACGCACAATCTGAAAAGACGATCACGGCCATGCGCGGCTGCTCCGATGCGGATCGCGCTCGTGGCCCATGACAACAAGAAGTGGGACCTCGCCGAATGGGCACGCGCCAATAGGGAGACGCTCTCGCACCATGAACTGCTCGCCACGGGCTCTACTGGCGCCGAGCTGGCGGCGCAGCTCAACCTCCCGGTACACCGCCTGCAGAGTGGCCCGTTGGGCGGGGATCTTCAGCTCGGAGCGAAGATCGCTGAGGGCGAGATCGACATGCTTCTCTTCTTTTGGGATCCGCTCGAGCCGCAGCCTCACGACCCGGACGTGAAGGCCCTCCTGCGAATTGCGGTCGTATGGAACATTCCGGTCGCATGCAACCGCGCGAGTGCGGACTTCCTCATCACCTCACCGTTGTTCGACGGCGAGTACGACAGGTTCGTGCCGGAATATGCAGCAGGTACGGGCGCGAGCGATGTCACTGAGGACGAGGCGGTGGCCTGAATACGGGCCAATCGTGATCGGGAGCGTGGTAGCAGCCCGTCCCCTGCCTCAGGCGCCCGCGGCGCCCGGGCTAAGCTCGGCGGCGTCTCGACTCTCAGGCGATTTGCGCCCGGCGACGGCGCCGCCATCGGGTTCGCCCCGACGGGGCTAGGTCGGCCGGCTGGTCAGACTCGGTGCTGACGAGGCGTTGTTGCCAGCACGGGTCGCAGACATATTCGCCGTGGCGCATCCAGGTGACCTCTCTCTTGCCGCAGTCGGCGCACCGCCGGCCCAGGTAGGCCGTGCGCTCGGCGGGCCAGGGCCCTCGGTCCCTCGTCAGGTCCGCGAGGCGTTGTTGCGCCCGCGGGACGAGGGCCCAAGCGTTCGGACCATCTCCTTCAACCAGTACCACGAGGTTCCATGTGACGAGGTCGCGCAAGAGCGCGTCGAATGTCTCGACAGGGATCTCCTTTTCTCCCATAGTCCCCCCCTTCCTGAAGAGCCAATACGCCGCCCCCGAGGGTGAGGGCAACGAATCGCATTCGCATCAAGCAAAGGATGCCAGGAAGCCGAAGCATTATCAGGACGCGCTCACGGGCTCGCGACACTCGAGAAGTCCCATGGTCCAGGCGCTAGCTTCTGCCATGTGAACCGCCCGTGGCACGAGCAGCATCGTCTGGAGAAGGGATCATCGATCGACGCGCGCGTCCAATGGCACCTCGAGCACGCCGAGGCCTGCGGGTGTCGCCCGGTTCCTCCGCCTGTGCTCGACGAGATGGAACGGCGCGGGCTCGTGCCGCAACAGAGCGACTAGCCGAAGCCCGAGCACCGCCCGGCGCTCAACTGTCGAGCGGGCCCTCCTGGAGCTTCAGTCAGAAGGAGTCGTACTCGGGTGACCATATGTACGAGTCGACAGCGTCCTCGATCGCGGCGTCGGTCGCGTCGGGGGCGACCTTTCCGTCCCGGGCCTCGCGGGCGACCCCGATGGCGATCTGTCGCGATATCGAGCGCAGCTTGGTCAGGCGAGGGTAGATCGCTCCCTGCTCCATCCGCTCTTCGGGGACGCTGGCCGCTAGCGTCGTCGCGGCCACGAGGAACATACGGTCGGTCACCTCCCAGGCTCGGCTGGCGAGCGCGCCCAGCCCGACGCCCGGGAACACGAAGACGTTGTTCGCCTGACCGATCACATGGGTACGGCCGCCGATCTCGACGGGGTCGAACGGGCTGCCCGTCGCCACAACCGCCCGGCCGTTGCTCCAGGCGAGGACGTCGGCCGGCGTGGCCTCCGAGTTCGCCGTCGGGTTGGACAGCGGGAGAACGATCGGTAGTGGCGTTCGGGCTGCCATCTCGCGGATGGCGACCTCGGTGAAGGCCCCGGGCTTGCCGCTCGTGCCGACGAGGATCGTCGGGGCCACGTGGCGGACGACCGCCTCGAGGTCGTAGCTGTCACCGGGCTCGAAGCCGAGCTGCTTGAGGTCCTCAGCGGTGAGCGCGAACGGGAGCTTGTCGTCCTCCATCGCCTCGCGTCCTTCGAAGAGAAGCCCGTGCGAGTCGAGCATCGCCACCGCGAGACGGGCATCGCCCTCGCTGGCGCCTTCCGACCGCATGATGGACTGGACGAGCCGGGCGATGCCGATGCCGGCAGCTCCAGCTCCGAGGAACACGAGGCGCTGGGCGGACAGCTTCTCGCCCCGGTGGCGCAGCGCTGCCAGGATGCCGCCGCAGATCACACCGGCAGTTCCCTGTATGTCGTCGTTGAAGCACGGGAGGCGATGGCGGTAGTGGTCAAGGAGCCGGATCGCGTTGTGCTGCTTGAAGTCTTCCCACTGCAACAGCGCGTCGGGGTAGACTTCCTTGACGGCGTTGACGAAGGCATCGACGAAGGCGTAGTAAGCGTCACCCCTGAGCCGCCGCTTCTGGTAGCCGAGGTAGAGCGGGTCGGACAAGAGCTCTTCATTGTCGGTCCCGCAGTCGAGCGAGACCGGCAGGGTCAACTGCGGGTGGATGCCCGCCCCGGCGACGTAGAGCGCGAGCTTGCCGATGGGAATGCCCATGCCTCCGGCTCCCTGGTCGCCGAGGCCGAGGATCCTCTCGTTGTCTGTGACAACGATGAGCCTGACCGACGGCTGGCCGGCGTTGTGGAGCAGCTCAGGGATGCGCTCTATGTCGTCCGGTGTGATCCAGACACCTCGCGGCCGGCGGAAAACGTGGCTGTACTCGCGACAGGCCCGTCCCACCGTCGGGGTGTAGATGATCGGGGCGAGTTCCTCGAGGTGCTCGACAAGCAGCCGGTAGAAGAGAGTCTCGTTCCTGTTCTGGAGCGCAGCGAGGCCGATGTACTTCTCGAGGTCGTCCGCCTTGCGTCGCAGGTGCTCGAGCTCGAGCGCCACCTGCTCTTCGATGGTCGTGATCCGCCACGGCAGAAGTCCGCGGAGCCCGAGCGTCGCGCGCTCGCTCTCGGCAAAGGCAGTGTCCTTGTTGATCGCGGCACAGTCGAGCAGCTCGCGACTGCGTGCCGACGCCAGTTCCTCCGGCAGGTCGACCCAACCAGAGTGGCCCGGGCTCACCATGGTGTCCTCATTTCACTCGCCTGTAGTTCAGATAACTCGCTTTCTCCCTTTTGTGTAAGGGCCGAACGTCACATTCCCATGTCGCCTTCCCGGTTCAGAGCTTGTGTTGCCGAACGGAATCCGACAGGCGGTAACTTTGAGAGGGGCCCGCGAATCTGTCGCGGCTGATGATGAGACGGAGGAGCATGGAACTCGAGTCTGAGGGTCACAAGCCGTCAGCCGACCTGCTTGCCGAGCTGGAGGCGGCCTCGGACCGCCTCGACAAGGCGGACCCGATGGAGATCGTCGGATGGGCGGTAAACCGGTTTCCCGGGCAGGTTGCCCTCGCGGCCTCGTTCCAGGATGCCGCTCTGCTCGACATGGCGGTTCGGGTCGACCCTTCCATAGAGGTGATCTTCCTCGACACCGAGTTCCATTTCCCCGAGACGCTCGCCTACGTGGAGCGACTTCGGCGCCGTTACAACCTCAACTTGGTGATCACTCATCCGGAGGTGTCGCTCGAGGAGTTCCCCTGCGGCTCGAGCCGGTGTTGTGAGCTCCGCAAGGTCGCCCCGCTGGCCAAGGCTCTCGAAGGTCACAGCGCCTGGATAACAGGCCTAAAGCGCGTGGACACGCCCGAGCGGGCCGCCGCCCCGGTGATCGCGTGGGACCCGAGACGAGCCATTGTGAAGGTGAACCCGGTTGCGGCCTGGGATGACGACGACGTCGACGAATACGTGACGGCTCACGATCTGCCGCGCCACCCGTTGAACTACGTGGGGTACGTCTCGATCGGATGCGCTCCGACGACGGTGCCGGTGCCCGAGGGCCGCCATCCCCGCGAGGGACGTTGGGCCGGTACCGCGAAGACCGAGTGCGGCCTGCACGTTTGAGCGCCTCGGGCCAGTTGGCCCGACAACAGGCATTAGCGGTCCCAGCTGAACTGCTGTATCGTCCGTCTTATCTGCACCGGCGTTTCGGGGGGCGCACCAGGTTGCACCCTCCCGACAGCCCTTTTGAAGGGGAGATGATTATGCGAGGAATCACACGAGCCGGGATACCCATGCGCGCCAAGAGCTTGGGCATCTCCTTGTTCGCCGCCACTTTGGCGGTACCTGCACTAGTACTGAGCCAGTCGGCGCCCGTTGGAGCGGCTCCAGGCCGCTCGGTGGCACGCGCCGTGGCCGAGCGTCCAATGACCGCGAAGGTGGCTGCCGAGCTGTCGAAGAACGTGAACCGCCATGTGATCGTGATCATGAAGAGCCAGCTCGCGCAGGCACACATCGGCACGAGCGCGGCGACTTTGCGCTCCAACCTGATTGCCGCTCTGCAGGCTCCGTTGATTAGTGAGTTGCACGCGGTTCACGCCACGCACATAAAGGCATTTCGGCTGCTGAACTCCCTCTCCGCCACGGTGTCATCCGGCGAGGAGTCATGGCTAAAGGCCAACCCGGCGGTCAAAGAGGTCATCCCGGACGTGACAATCCACGGCGCGTCGCCCTCGTCGGCCTCCGGCGCCACGTCCTTCGAGTCGGCGAAGGCGTTGTCCTCCAAGTCGGTGGCGAAGTCGGCCTCCGACCCGTCCACGACGCTCACGCCAAATGTGATCCCCGGTGCGTGCGGACCCAACGGCCAGGTTCAGCTCGCTCCCGAGGGCCTGGCGTTGACCAACACGGACTCCGGCAACCCCTTCCAGAAGACCGCGCGGTCGCTCGGTATCACCGGTGCGGGCGTGAAGGTCGCCTGGATCGCAGATGGCGTCGACCCTGACAACATCAACTTCATCCGCCCCAACAACACCTCGGTGTTCAGCGACTACGAGGACTTCTCCGGCGACGGTCCGGGCGCGTACACGAGCGGCGACGAGGCGTTCCTGGACTCGAACCAGATCGCCGGTCAGGGCATCCACGTCTATGACCTCAACGGCTTTAGCGCCCAGGGCGACCCCTCGTCGTGCAACATCCGCATCGAGGGCGTGGCTCCCGGCGCCAGCCTGGTCGGCCTGGACGTCTTCGGCTCATTCGAGGACACCACCACATCCAACTTCCTCGAGGCCATCAACTACGCAGTCGAGGCCGCGCACGTCAACGTGCTAAACGAGTCGTTCGGGTCCAGCCCGTTCCCGGACATCACCGCCCTTGATGTGACCAAGCAGTTCAATGACGCCGCCGTCGCGGCCGGTGTTGTCGTCAGCGTCTCGACCGGCGACGCGGGAACGACCAACACCATCGGCTCGCCAGCGACCGACCCGAACGTTATCTCGGTCGGCGCGTCGACCCAGTTCCAGGCCTATGCCCAGACGAACTACGCCGCCGCCCGGTACTTCGCGACGACGGGCTGGCTGAGCGACAACATCAGCTCGCTGAGCTCGGGTGGTTACGACGAGACCGGTGGCACCGTTGATCTTGTCGCCCCCGGTGACATCAGCTTCGCCTCTTGTGACGCCAGCTCGCTCTTTGCGGGATGCACGAACTTCCAGGGCCAGTCGTCTGACATAGAGGAGAGCGGCGGCACGAGCGAGTCGTCCCCGTTCGTCGCCGGTGCCGCGGCACTCGTCATCCAGGCCTACCGCCAGACGCACCACGGTGCGACGCCGGTGCCGGCTCTCGTCAAGCAGATCCTCCTCAGCACGGCGACGGACCTCGGCACTCCTGCCACCGAGCAGGGCGCCGGACTGTTGAACAGCTACGCGGCCGTCGAGATGGCAGAGTCGATCCCGACCCAGGCCGGCTCACCCAAGCCTGTGGGCGACACCTTGATGACCTCGACCAACCAGCTGAACGCAGTCGCCAACCCGGGCAGTTACGAGACCTGGCCGGTCACGGTCACCAACACCGGTGCCCACACCCAGTTCGTGCGGCTGTCCGGCCGGAGCTTCGGGCCGAGCGAGGACACCCAGAGCGGCAGCGTCACCTTGACCGACGGCGTCAACCCGGAATTCGCGAACTACCAGGGGCTGCAGAACAACTACGCCGTTATCCACTTCAATGTGCAACGTGATCAGGACCGCCTCGACGCCTCGATCGCCTATCCGGGCACTCCTGCAAATGGGAACAACTCCCGCGTGCGCCTGATCCTGATCGACCCCCTCGGCCGCTTCGCAGCTCACAGCCTGCCCCAAGGCGTCGGCAACTACGGCAACGTCGACATCCGCTACCCCGTTGCTGGCACCTGGACCGGCGTGATCTTCGGTGACGTGGCGGCGGATGGCGGTACGAACGGGACAATCCCGTGGCAGGTCTCGACTCAGAAGTTCGTCCCCTTCGGCTCCGTCTCGCCGTCGTCGCTAGTGCTGTACCCGGGCGAGAGCAGGACCGTTTGGGTGAGCGCGACCACGCCATGGTCGCCCGGGGACTCCTCCGGCTCGATTGTGCTGAGCTCGGACCAGAGCGACGTCAGCACCTCCATCCCTGTCACGCTCCGCAGCCTTGTGCCGGTGTTTGGTGGCAACGGCGTCTTCAGCGGGGTGCTCACTGGCGGGAACGGGCGGCCCCCAGGCCAGGGCCAGGTGGACTACTACGAGTTCAACGTCGGCCGCTCGGTGCATAACATCACCGCGAACGTCTCGCTCACCAATGACCCGGGCGACCCGGTGGGTGCCTACCTGGTCAGCCCGGACGGAGACACGCTCGGCTACGGGCAAAACGGCGTCAACGGTACCCCGACGACGACGCTGTCGGCTTGGACATTGAACCCGGCCCAGGGTACCTGGACCCTCGTCTTGGAGTTTGCCGAGCCGATCGTCGGCGACGAGGTGTCTCAGCCTTTCACCGGCAACATCGAGTTCAACGCCGTCAGGGCTTCGGCCTCGGGCCTTCCGGACAGCTCCCGGGTCACGCTGGCTGCGGGCGATCCGCTGGTTGTCCCTGTCTCCATAACCAACAACGGTGCGGACCCTGAGGACTTCTTCGTCGACCCGCGCCTCGACGCGTCGAGCCCGCTTGCGCTCGTGGCTCTCTACCCGAACGTCGTGAGCCTGCCGGAGCTGAGCTTTGAGCCGACCTGGTTCGTGCCGACCGAGACCTCGAGCGTCTCGGTCACAGAGACATCGAGCCTGCCGGCCATGTTCGACTACGGGCCGTACCCGGGTGACCCCGACCTGGGCAGTTCAGCTGTCAGGCCCGGGCCGCTTTGCTCCGACACGGCGTCGGCCTCCTACAGCCCGCCCGGGGGTTCCGTGCCGGCCGGGTTGTGGTACGCCGGTCCCACCGAATGTGGGCCTTACGCCGCGCCGGCTCCAACGGGCACGGCTACCACCAACATGACCGTTCAGACCAAGGGATTCGACACCTCCGTGACCTCGAAGACGGGCGACCTGTTCTACGACCTCGCTGTCGATCCGGCCTTGGGCTTCGATCCCGTGGTTATCGACCCGGGCCAGACGGTCGTCGTGGACGTGACAATCACCCCGTCGGGCCCAAGCGGCACGGTCGTGAACGGCACGCTTTACGTCGATGACGCCATCGCCGGCATCTCCCCGTACGGCCAGGAGAGCGGGGACGAGCTGATCGGTCTGCCGTACAGCTACACGATCGGCTAGTCGTCGGCACGATCGAATAGAAGTGGCGCCTGACCGGGGACCGACGAGGCCCCCGGCAGGCGCCACATTTCGCGCATCGGCCCTGAATTGAGCGGTGGGCGGCTAGCCTCGGAACAAGTGGCCAGGCGTCGTAGGAAAGACGAAGGCCCGAGCGTCGAAGGCCCGGGCATCGCTCCGGTGGAAGCCGAGGTGCGTGAGCTCGTCGCCCGCATCTCCGAGCTCGGAAGTGACACCGAGACGCGCACGTTCGGGATCACCCGTGGGACCGAGTGGCTCATGCGGCGCGCCATGCGGAATGAGGCCCTGCGGACGCAGCTGTTCCGTTTTGTCGACGCCCTACCGGCAATGGCCGACGACTCAGAGCTGTACCGCCACGTCGAGGAGTACTTCGGGGGCGGCGTTATGCCGGGGCTCTTCTCCTGGGGGCTTGCCCAGTCGAGGCGCGTTCCTGGCGGTCACAAGCTCGTGGCACGGACTGCGCGCCGCGAGGTCGCCAGGATGGCGACGCAGTTCATCGTCGCCACCGACGCGACGAACACCGCAGCTCAGCTCGGGGCACTTTGGCGGAGGGGACGAGCAGCCACAGTCGACCTTCTCGGCGAGCACACCCATTCACAGGCCGAGGCTGACCGATACGCGGCCAGGCTCGCCGACCTCGTCTCGGTGCTGATCGAGGCGAGCCGCGCCTGGCCGGACGACGAGGTTCTGGAGCGGGATGATCTCGGCCCACTCGGCCGCGTTGCCGTCGCGATAAAGCCAACCGCGCTCGCCCCGGACTTCACCGCCCTCACTGCTGATGCCGGGGTGTCCTCCGCCGCCCGGCGACTCATGCCGATCCTGGAAGGCGCGGCCGCGAACGGTGCCCAGGTCTGGTTCGATCTCGAGCGCTACGAGGTCAAGCAAGTCACTCACCGGCTCGTTCGCGAGCTCCTGAGCCGCCCGGAACTCGCCCGGCTCCAAGCGGGGATCGTGGTGCAGACCTACCTGCGTGACAGCTACGAGGATCTGACCTTCTTGTGCGAGTGGGCGAAGGGACGTGAGGTCCCTCTGGGCATCCGGCTCGTGAAGGGCGCCTACTGGGACACCGAAACCGTCGTCGCCGAAGCAGCGTCGTGGCCCGTGCCCGTCTATGAGCAAAAGGGCGACACGGACGCGAACTTCGAGAGATGCGTGCGCCTCGTCCACTCCCACCACGGTCATGTGCGGGCGGCGTTCGGCTCGCACAACCTGCGCTCGCTCGCCTACGCGATCGCAGCCGCTCGCGCGGCGGGGATCCCCGACAACGGCTACGAGGTCCAGCTGCTGTGGGGCATGGCCGAGCCCGTGCACGAGGCGTTTCGCCGGCTCGGTTTCCGGTTGCGGGTGTACTCGCCCATGGGCGAGCTCGTGCCCGGCATGGCCTACCTCGTGCGCCGCCTGCTCGAGAACACCTCTAACGACAGCTTCGTGCGATTGCGTTTCGCGGAGCACAAGGATCTCGCCTCATTGGTGGCGGTACCGGTTGGCGACCTTGGCGCGCTGCCGGCGACAACCCTCGGCCGAGCCGTCGTCGCCCGGCCGCTGACCGACACGCGCCGCCCTCGGCCGTACGCGCCCGAGCCGCTCGTTCGGTGGTTCGCGCCGGATGCTCCGGGCCTGATGAGCGCGGCGCTAGAGAAGGTGCGCGCCTCTCTCGGGGGCGAGGTGCACGGGCTGATCGGCGCCGCGGACCTGCGCACGCAAAGGACCCTCGTCTCGGTCGATCCTGCCGAGCCGGCGACGATCGTGGCCGTCTCGGCTTGCTGCGGCCCGTCCGACGCGGACCGGGCAGTCGAGGCGGCGGCCTCGGCCTTCGGGCCCTGGAGCCGAACGGCCCCGGCCGAACGCGCCGGCGTGCTGTTCCGGGCCGCTGACTGGCTGCGCTCCCGCAAGCTCGAGCTGGCGGCGCTGGAGGTCTTCGAAGCGGGCAAGTGCTGGGACGATGCCGACGCGGACGTGGCCGAGGCGATCGACTTTCTCGAGTACTACGGCCGCGAGGGCCTGCGCCTCGCCGAGGGCGGCAAGGTCCAGTCGCCGCCGGGTGAGATCAATCGCCTTAGCTATCACGGCCGCGGTGTGACAGCGGTGATATCCCCGTGGAACTTCCCGCTCGCGATCCCGTGCGGGATGGTGAGCGCCGCCCTGGTCGCCGGCAACACCGTCGTCCTGAAGCCGGCGGAACAGACTCCCGCCATCGCCGCCATGCTCGTCCGGGCGCTGCGTGAAGGTGGGCTCCCTGACGGTGTGCTGTGTTTCGTCCCGGGTCTAGGTGAGGAGATCGGCGCCCATCTCGTCACCCATCCCGTCGTCAGCCTCGTTGCCTTCACGGGCTCAAAGCAGGTCGGGCTCGGCATAGTTGAATCGGCCGCCCGCACTAAACACGGCCAGAGAGAGATCCGCCGCGTCATTGCCGAGCTCGGGGGGAAGAACGCGATCATCATCGACTCCGACGCCGATCTCGACGAGGCGGTCCCGGTCGCGATGCGTTCGGTCTTCGGGTTCTGCGGGCAACGCTGCTCTGCAGCGTCGCGGATCATCACCGTCGGTGCAGTGCACGAAGCTTTCCTCGAGCGGTTTGTCGAAGCGACGCGGTCTTTGGCCATCGGGCCACCGGCCGAGCAAGGCACCCAGCTCGGGCCGGTCATCGACGAGGACTCGGTCAAGCGCATCCGCGGATGGCAGGACCGTGCCGACCAGTTTGGTCACGTCGTGCTGCGGCGCGAGGAGCTGCCAGCTACCGGCTACTTCGTCGCTCCCACGATCGTGGACGAGGCGGCACCGGGATCGCCGCTCGTGACAGAGGAGATCTTCGGGCCGATAGCAGCCGTCATGGCTGCTCGGGACTTCGAGCATGCCCTCGAGCTCGCGAACGAGACCGACTTCGCGCTCACGGCAGGGATCATGTCGCGCTCGCCGTCGCACATCGAGCGCGCCTCAGCGACGCTCAGGGGCGGGAACATATACGTCAACCGGGCGATCACCGGGGCGGTCGTCGGGCGCCAACCCTTCGGTGGCCACGGCATGTCCGGCGTCGGCTCGAAGGCGGGCGGGCCTGACTACCTGCTCCAGTTCATGCACCCGAGAGTCGTGACCGAGAACACGCTCCGCCAGGGCTTTGCCCCCGTTGACGAGCCGGCCCAGTGACGACCACGCCGATCTTCAACGGCGTAGGAGTGGCGCTCGTGACAATCTTCGACTCCACAGGCGCCGTGGACGCCGGCGCGACGGCAGAGCTAGCGAGCCGGCTCGTCGAGCTCGGGGTCAAGTCCGTCCTCGTCGCCGGGTCCAACGGCGAGGCGGCATCGCTGGAACCCGACGAGAGGGCGCTGCTTGTCGGCGCCGTAAGGGCGGCGCTGCCTCCACAAGTTGTCGTGCTGGCGGGCTCGGGCGCAGCTTCGGCGCGCCAAGCAGCGCGTCTCACCCGTGTCGTCCTCGACGCCGGGGCCGATGGCGTGCTCGCGCTCTCGCCACCGCAGAGCTCCGATGCCCGTGATTACTACGAGCTCGTGGCCGAGGCTGCGGGACCAGCAAGCGTCCTCGCGTACCACTTCCCCAGCGTCTCTCCTCCGGGACTGCCCGTTGGCGTCCTCGGCGAACTCCCTGTTGCCGGCATCAAGGACTCGAGCGGGGACATCCGGCGTCTTTACGACGAGCTCGAGGGCTTCCCCGGTTGGCTCTACACCGGCTCGGCGAACCTGGTGCTGCTGGCGGGAGCACTCGAGTGCGCGGGTGCGATCCTCGGTATTGCGAACCTCGAGCCGGAGCTCGCAGTCCGGGCCTTCGAAGGTGACGGGACGGCGCAGCGCCAGCTCGTCGCAGCCGCGGACGCCGTGTCGGGCCACTGGCCGCACGGATTGAAACAGCGAGTCGCTGCCCGCTTCGGCACGTCCGCGGTCGTTCGGATGGGCTAGCGGCCCGTCGCCGTCGCCGGACCCGTGCTCATGGCTTGTGCTTTAGCACCTGGCAACTCACACAACGCGTCGCCCACGGCAGTGCCTCGAGCCGCTCTTCGCCGATTGCCCGCCCGCACTCGTCGCATAGCCCGTAACTGCCGTCCCCGAGCTTGTTGAGGGCGCGGTCTATGTCGGACGCGACCTGTCGGAGCTGACCAGCGGTCATGGTCCGGGTCATCTGCATGACCGCGTCCGCGATGTGGTCGCCTGCGCGCTTGCCGAACTGCATCTGCACGCCCGGGGCGCGCACGGGCTCGGCGAGCTCGGAGAGCTGGGCCGCGAGCTCGTCACGGCGCGCACTCAACAGCGCCATCAGCTGATCTCGTTCCACTCTCGCCTCCGGGACGATCCTACGGCCAGGAGATTCTCAGCCTGTCCGTCGTGATCTCCGGCACTGTGATCGAGCTCAAGCGGCCACGCCCTAAACTTGTCATTGCAAGCCCCTTCTCAGGCCCCTCGAGGGCCGCACCGGCTCAGCACGCGCGGTATGTGCCGGAAGGCTTGGCTGCTTAGTTGGTGACGGCTTCCGGAGAGGTGAGCGTGTAGATGGCACTGTTGCAGGGGGTGGGATCGGGGTCCGGCCCGGTCTCGGTTCCGGCGCCTGAGTCGAGTCCGAGGGCGATCCATTACAAATGGATCGCCCTTTCGAACACGACTCTCGGCATGCTGATGGCGACCATCAACTCGTCCATCACCCTCATCGCGCTCCCCGACATCTTCCGCGGGATCGGCGTCGACCCTCTCGCCCCTGGCGATGTGGGCTACCTGCTCTGGATGCTGATGGGCTTCCTCGTCGTGACCGCCGTGCTCGTGGTCGCCTTCGGCCGTATCGGCGACATCTACGGCAGGGTCCGGATGTACGAGCTCGGCTTCGCCGTTTTCACACTCGGGTCGGTGCTGTTGTCGGTCGACTGGCTACACGGCGCGAGCGGGGCGCTCTATTTGATCGGCATGAGGGTCGTGCAGGGTCTCGGGGCGGCCATGCTCATGGCCAACTCGGCGGCGATCCTGACCGACGCTTTTCCTGTAGGCCAGCGCGGGCTCGCCCTCGGCATCAACAACGTCGCCGCGATATCCGGGTCGTTCATGGGTCTCGTGCTCGGGGGGCTCCTCGGCCCGGTTGACTGGCGCCTCGTCTTTTTGGTCTCGGTCCCCTTCGGCGTCGGCGGGACGATCTGGGCATACCTCCGTCTCGAAGAGCGCGGGGTCCGGCGGGCGGCACGGATCGACTGGTGGGGGACCGTCACCTTCGCCGTCGGCCTGGTCTCGCTGCTTGTCGGCATCACCTACGGCATCCAGCCCTACGGGCACGACACGATGGGCTGGTCGAGCCCGGTCGTTATCGGCGAGCTCGCCGGAGGCATCGCCGTCCTCATCGCCTTTTGCATCATCGAGACGAAGGTGGCCGAGCCGATGTTCCACCTGCCCCTGTTCGAGATCAAGGCGTTCGCGGCTGGCAACCTCGCCAGCCTTCTCGCCTCGCTCGGTCGGGGCGGCCTGATGTTCATCCTCATCATCTGGCTGCAGGGGATCTGGCTGCCCCTCCACGGCTACAGCTTCTCGTCCACGCCGCTTTGGGCGGGGATCTACATGGTCCCCCTGACGGTCGGCTTCCTCGTGTCCGGCCCCATCTCGGGCTTTTTGTCCGACCGGTTCGGGCCACGGCCGTTCGCCACTGCAGGCATGGTTCTAAGCGCCCTGAGCTTCTTCCTGCTCGAGATCCTCCCGGTCGACTTCTCCTATGTCGGCTTCGCCTCCTTGCTGCTGGCCCTTGGCGCTTCGATGGGTCTTTTCGCGTCGCCGAACCGGGCCCAGGTCATGAACAGCCTGCCGCCGGACCAGCGCGGAGTCGGAAGCGGGATGGCGGCCACGTTCCAAAACTCGGCCATGGTGCTCTCCATCGGTGTCTTCTTCAGCCTCATGATCCTGGGCCTGGCGGCATCGCTCCCGGCTCACCTCTACGCAGGCTTGACCGCGGCCGGAGTACCAGCGGCCAGCGCGACCCGGATCTCGCACCTCCCACCCGTGGGGCTTCTGTTCGCTGCTTTCTTGGGGGACAACCCGATCCGTGTCCTTTTGGGCTCAACGATCCACCAGATACCGCTCGCCCACGCGCGGCTGTTGACGAGCAGGAGCTACTTCCCGGCTCTGATCTCCGCCCCCTTTGAGGACGGTCTCCGGCGTGCGTTCGATTTCGCGGGCGGAGCCTGCCTGGTGGCCGCGCTCGCCTCGTGGCTGAGCGGTCAGCGCTACGTCCACCAGGAGGCTGCGGTCAAGATAGCGGAGCCTGCCTCCCTCGTCCGCGAAGCGGCGGGTGCCCGCGGAACAAGCTGATCCCCGTCACCTAACCTTTTGCAGTGGCCGAAGCTCGCAGGTTCCTCGTCCGCACCTTCGGGTGCCAGATGAACGAGCACGACTCCGAACGCATCGCGGCTGTGCTCGAGGGCGAGGGCATGTCCCGTACCGAGGATATCGGGGAGGCCGACGTCGTCGTCCTCAACACCTGCTGCATACGCCAGAACGCAGACGACAAGCTGTACGGCCACCTCGGCCATCTGAAGTCGCTCCAGGCGCAGCGCCCAGGCATGCAGATCGCCGTGGGCGGCTGCCTGGCTCAGAAGGACCGCGAGCTGCTGCTCGAACGCGCTCCGCACGTCGACGCCGTCTTCGGCACCCACAACGTGGGACGCGTGGGCACTTTGTTGGAGCTGGCGCGTGCGAGCGGCGAGCCGGTGCTCGAGGTGCTCGATGCCCCCGGTCCCGACGAGGGCACGGACTTCCCGAGCGCGATGGCCGTGCGTCACGAGCAGCCCTACGCGGCATGGGTCACGATCCAGGTCGGCTGCAACAACTCGTGCGCGTTCTGCATAGTCCCCGAGGTGAGGGGCCCGGAGGTCAGCCGGCCCTTCGGTGAGCTGACCGCCGAGCTCGAACAGCTCGTCGCGCGGGGAACCGTCGAGATCACCCTGCTCGGCCAGAACGTCAACTCCTATGGGCGCGACCTGACGACGAAATGGCGCGGCACGGCGGCAGAACGCCGCGCTATGGAATGGGTTGCCGGGAAGCGGTGGGTGAGTGAAGGCGCCTCGAGGGCGCGGCCGCTCTTCGCGGATCTGCTCCGCGAGCTCGGCGCCGTGCCGGGCATCCGCCGGGTGCGTTTCACGAGCCCGCATCCGAAGGATCTGCGCCCGGAGACCATCGCGGCCATGGCCGAGAGCCCGGCGGTATGCGAGCAGCTTCACCTGCCCTTGCAGTCTGGCAGCGACCGCATCCTCGCCGCGATGCGGCGTGGCTACACGGCCGAGCGTTACATGGGCCTAATCGCAAAGGCGAGGGCGGCGATCACCGACCTGGCGGTGACGACCGACATCATCGTCGGGTTCCCGGGCGAGACGGAGGAGGACTTCGCCCGCACCTTGGAGGTGGCCGCAGAGGCCGCTTACGACAGCGCGTTCACGTTTATCTTCTCGCCGCGGCCCGGAACCCGTGCTGCTCAGATGACCGAGCTCTTCGTCCCGCCCGAGGAGATCGCCGACCGGTTCGAGCGGCTCAAGGTTGTCATCGAGCGGTCGGCCCTCGCGAACAATACGGCCCGGGTCGGCCGGATCGAGGAAGCCATCGTCGAGGGCCCTTCGAAGAAAGATCCCGGCGTCCTTTCCGGCCGCACCAGGCAGGGCAAGCTCGTTCACTTCGCCCCTCCGGAAAGCGGCCGCCTCGCCCCAGGCAGCTTCGCGAGCGTGCGGATCGAGCGCGCGGCGCCGCACCACCTCGCAGGCTCGCTCGTCTCGGTCGAAAAAGGACCTGTCAGTCGTCCGCGCGAACGCATTTCGGTGTCCTCGGAATGAAACGACAAGGCGCACGCGCGGCCCGGATCAGGCGCACCCGATCCAGAGCGGCGAGGGTGGCAGCGTACACTTAGTGGTAGTGAGCGTTTTCGGAAAGGTACTTCGCGCGGGCGAGAGCAAGAAGGTGCGCAGCCTTGCCGCGATCGTGCCGTCGATCAACGCGTTGGAGCCCGAGATCCAAGCCCAGTCCGACGAGGAACTGGCGCACAAGACCGTCGAGTTCAGAGAGCGCCTCGAACGCGGCGAGGACCTGAACGACCTTTTGGTCGAGGCCTACGCAGTCGTGCGCGAGGCGGGGATCCGCACCATCGGCCAGCGCCACTTCGACGTCCAGTTGATGGGCGGCATGGCGCTTCACTTCGGTTGGATTGCCGAGATGAAGACCGGTGAGGGCAAGACGCTCGTCTCGACGCTCCCGGTCTACCTGAACGCCCTTCCTGCCCGTGGTGTGCACGTCATCACCGTGAACGACTACCTGGCCCGGCGTGACGCGGAGTGGATGGGCCAGATCTACCAGTTCCTCGGCCTGACGGTGGGCCTCGTCACCCCCGAGATCGATGACCCGGCGCAGAAGTCGGCGGCGTACCTGTGTGATGTCACCTACGGCACCAACACCGAGATGGGTTTCGACTACCTGCGTGACAACATGGCGGGCCGCCGCGAGCACATGGTCCAGCGCGGGCACGTCTACGGGATCGTCGACGAGGTCGACTCCATCCTGATCGACGAGGCCCGGACGCCGCTTATCATCTCCGGGCCCTCGAACGAGTCGACGAAGCTGTACTACCAGTTCGCGAGCGTCGTGCGGACACTGCACCGCGACCTCGACTACGAGGTCGACGAGGAGAAGCGCACCGCGGTTCCGACCGAGGCCGGCATCGCCAAGGTCGAGCGCCAGCTCGGGGTCGCCAACCTCTACGACTCGGTGGCCGTGAACTATGTCCACCAGCTCGAAAAGGCCCTCCAGGCCAAGGAGCTGTACCACCGGGACAAGGACTACCTCGTCGCCGACGGCGAGGTGAAGATAGTCGACGAGTTCACCGGCCGGATCATGGAGGGCCGCCGCTGGTCCGACGGCCTCCACCAGGCCGTCGAGGCGAAAGAGCGCGTGAAGATCCAGGACGAGAACCACACCTGGGCGACCATCACCCTGCAGAACTACTTCCGCATGTACGACAAGCTCGCTGGCATGACCGGTACGGCCGAGACCGAAGCGGCCGAGTTCGCCTCGACCTACCAGCTGCACGTTGTGCCCATCCCGACCCACCGGCCCATGGTGCGCACCGACGAGCCTGACCTGATCTTCAAGACCGAAGCCGCGAAGTTCGACGCCGTCGTCGAGGACCTGAAGGAGCGCTACGACCGGGGCCAGCCCGTTCTCGTCGGCACGGCGTCCGTGGCGAAGTCCGAAGAGCTCTCCTTGCTCTTGGACAAACAGGGCATCCCGCACCATGTCCTCAACGCCAAGCACCACGCGCAGGAGGCCGTGATCGTCGCCCAGGCGGGCCGCCTGAACGCCATCACGGTCGCGACCAACATGGCTGGACGAGGCGTCGACATCGTCCTCGGCGGCAACCCGGAGGGTCTCGCCCGCGACGAGGTGCGCGCCCAGGGGCTCGACATCGCCTCTGACGAAGGGCGGCAGCGTTACGAGAGCCTGCTCGAGAAGTTCAGGCAGCATTGCGCCGCCGAGGCCGACGAGGTCTGTTCCCTCGGCGGTCTGTACGTGCTCGGGAGCGAGCGCCACGAGAGCCGCCGCATCGACAACCAGCTCCGGGGGCGCTCCGGCCGACAGGGTGACCCGGGCGAGAGCCGTTTCTACCTTTCGCTCGAGGACGAGCTGATGCGGCTGTTCGCGACCGGTGCCGTCAGCTGGGTCATGGGCCGTGCCCTGCCCGATGAGGTGCCGATCGAGGCGCGCATGGTGACAAAGGCGATCGAGCGGGCGCAGAACACCGTCGAGGGCCGCAACGCCGAGACCCGAAAGGAGCTGCTCAAGTACGACGAGGTGCGCAACGAGCAGCGCAAGGTCATCTACGCCCGGCGACTTCAGATCATCGACGGCGAGGACTTAAAGGAGCACACCGAGCACCTGTTGACCGAGATGGTGGAGCACGTCGTCGCGAACCACTGCCCGAGCAACTTCCCCGAGGACTGGGACCTCGAGAGCCTCGTCGTCGAGCTGACCCAGTACTACCCGACGCGTTTTACCGTCGAGGACCTCGAAGTCGCGACCGACGCCCAACAGCTCACCGAGAGCATCCTCGCCGAGGCCCTCGCGTTCTACGACGAGCGGGAGTCGACCTTCCCCGGCGGGGCCGAGACCGCCCGCGAGGTCGAGCGCAACGTCCTCATCCAGATCATCGACCAGCGCTGGCGCGAGCACCTCGTCGAGATGGATTACCTGAACGAGGGCATCCACCTGCGCGGCATCGCTCAGACGGACCCGCTCGTGGCCTGGCAGCGTGAGGGCTTCGAGATGTTCGGCAAGCTCATGGACTCGATTGACGACGACTACCTGCGCTATGTCATGCACGTCCAGGTCATCGAGGCTCCGAGCGAGGACCCCGACTACGCACAGGCGGCTTTCGTAGCCGCCGACGACCCCGCGGCGGGCCTCGCAGAGCCGTCGGCTGCCATGACCGCGGAGCTCGCGGGCGTCTCGCCACAGGCACCCCCGGCCCTTTCGGGCCAGGCGACCGTCGCCGCGGCGACGGGCGCGTCACGGCCCGGGACCCAGCGCGGCCCGGCACAGCCGGCCGGAGGGCAGTCCGGCGCCCCTCGTGGGGGGCGTCCCTCCAAGCAGGGCACGCCCTCACACGGCCAGATCTCTCCCACGGGGACCCGGATCGTCGGCGGTCCGCCCGCCAAGGTCGGCCGCAACGAGCCGTGCTGGTGCGGTAGCGGACGCAAGTTCAAGGTCTGTCACGGCGCGAGCTGAACGATCGTGGCTCGAGCAACCGACGGCGCCCAAGAAGGGCCGCGCCCTGAGCTTGGCGAGGTGCTCGCCTCGCTTCGCGCCCGCCTCGACGCTGCGAAGGCGTACCTGAGGCTCGACGACTCGGTCGCTCGCCTCGCCGTGCTTGAGAAGTCGATCGCCGAGCCCGATCTGTGGTCGGATGCCGACAACGCGCGCAAGGTGACCTCCGAGTACGGCCGCGTCCACGACGACGTCGAGAGCCTGCGCGCTCTCGACACCCAGCTCGGCGACGCCGAGGACCTCCACGCGATGGCCCTCGACGAAGGCGGGACCGAGCTTGCCGAGCTCGAGGGTGAGCTCGAGCAGACCGCCGCCGGCGTCGCAAAGGCGCTCGACAACCTGGAGCTGCGGAGCCTGTTCTCGGGCGAGCACGACGAAAGAGACGCCGTCGCCGAGATCCACGCCGGCGCCGGGGGCACAGACGCCCAGGACTGGGCCGAGATGATGCTGCGAATGTACCTTCGCTGGGCAGAGCGGCGCGGGTTCGCGGTCGAGGTCGACGAGGTCTCCGAAGGCGGGGAGGCGGGCATCTTGTCGGCAACCTTTATCGTCCGCGGGCGCTTCGCCTATGGGCTGCTCGCCGCCGAGCGGGGCGTGCACCGCCTCGTGCGGATGTCGCCGTTCGACTCCCAGCACCGGCGCCAGACGAGCTTCGCGTCGCTCGATGTGGCCCCGTTCCTCGAGGATCTCTCCGACGAAGTCGACATCGACGAGAAGGACCTGCGCATCGACACCTACCGTTCCTCGGGAGCTGGGGGCCAGCACGTGAACGTGACGGACTCCGCCGTGCGGATAACCCATCTTCCGACCGGGATCGTCACCTCGTGCCAGAACGAGCGCTCCCAGCACCAGAACAAGGCGAAGGCGCTCCAGATCCTCGCCGCCAAGCTCGCCGAGCTGCAGCGCGCCGAGCGCCGAAAGGAGCTCGAGACGCTTTCGGGACCTCTGAGCGACGTCGCCTGGGGCAGCCAGATCCGCTCTTATGTCCTCGCCCCCTACCAGCTCGTCAAGGACCTGCGCAGCGGTTACGAGACCGGGAACGTCGAGGCGGTGCTGGACGGCGACCTCGACGACTTCATGATCGCTTTCCTGAGATTCCGTAGGGAACATGAGGGTTTCTGAGCGCCATCGGCGGCCCTACCTCCTTGTCGCGAGGCTGGCTGGTAACCTTGAACAGGGAGAATTCGTGACAAGGCGCGGGGGAGAAGAGGGGCGATGATCCGCTTCGAGAACGTCACGAAGTCCTACAAGGGCTCCGTTGTCGCCTTGCGCGATGTCTCGCTCGAGATCCTGAAGGGCGAATTCGTCTTCCTCGTCGGGGCGTCGGGCTCGGGCAAGACGACGATGCTCAAGCTCCTCTTGCGCGAGGAGGTGGCCGACCGCGGCGAGATCTGGGTCGCCGGCAAGGAGATCGGCCAGCTCTCGAATTGGAGAGTGCCGTACCTGCGTCGCAATCTCGGTTGCGTGTTCCAGGACTTCCGCCTCTTGCCGAACAAGAGCGTGTTCGAGAACGTCGCCTTCGCCCTAGAGGTAATCGGCCGCCCGCGTCACGTGATATCGACACAGGTCCCACAGGTCCTCGAGCTCGTCGGCCTCGGCCAGAAGGGCGATCGCCTTCCGGACCAGCTTTCGGGAGGCGAGCAGCAGCGTGTGGCCATCGCCCGCGCCTTTGTGAACCGGCCACTCATCATCCTTGCCGACGAGCCGACGGGGAACCTCGATCCGACGACGAGCCAGGGAATCATGTCATTGCTCGATCGGATCAACCGCACCGGGACGACCGTCGTCATGGCCACCCATGACTCCACCATCGTCGACAGCATGCGGCGCCGGGTCATCGAGATCGACCACGGCGCAGTCATCCGCGACCAGGCCCGGGGGATCTACGGACTCGACCCGAGCGTGTCGAGTACACGCGGCGTCCCGGCCGTGTCGATCTCGGCCGCGCGGGCGGGGCAGGTCGAGTTCGATCTCGGCGAGGGGAACGAGCCGATCACGAGCCGCCAGGAGGCGGTCCGGGCGCGAAGAGGCCGCCGCTGATGCCGATATCGCCCGGTTATGTCGCCCGCGAGACCGCCACGAACCTGTGGCGGAACCGTCTCATGGCGATCGCGGCAGTGCTGACCGTCGCCGTCTCGCTCTCTCTGGTCGGCACGGCGCTATTGATGCGCCAGGCGGTCAACAGCGAGCTCGTCGAGCTCAACCAGAACGTCGACCTGCAGGTGTTCGTGCATCCGGCGGCGTCGATCGCCGAGATTAACTCGCTGCGCAGCACGATCAGCCAGACGCCGCAGGTCCGCCAGTTCATCTACCTCGACCATGCTCAGTCCTACAAGCTCGCCTGCCGCATCAGCGGACCGACGGTCTGCAGCGTGCTGACCCCGGCGACGACCCCGCCCGTATTCCAGGCCACATTGACTAACCCGGGGTCCGCGCCCACCGTCGCGAGCGTCTTCGAGAATCTTCCCGGGGTCCTTAAGATCACCTATCCGTCCCAGGCGGCCCGCACGCTGACGGCGCTGAGCAACGTCTTGCAGATAGTGCTGTTGGTCATCGCCCTCGTGCTTTTGGTTTCGGCCCTCGTGCTGATCCTGAACGCCATCCGGATGGCGATCTTCTCGCGCCGACGAGAGGTCGGCGTGATGCGGCTCGTCGGAGCGACGAGCTGGTTCATCCGCCTGCCGTTCATGGTGGAGGGCCTCGTGCAGGGACTGATCGGAGCCGTCGTGGCCGCCGGCATAGTGCTGCTCGGCGATCTCGGCATCCGCACGCTCATCAGGCATTTCAGGGAGTTCTCGTCCGCGGTCGTGCCGGGCCACGACGTGATCATCACGGAGGTCTTCGTAGTGATCATGGGCGCTGTGATCGGCGCCATCGGCTCGGCCGTCGCGGTCCGCAAGTTCCTCGACATCTGAACCGTCGTCGCCCGCGCCTTGGCGACGGCGGCTTGCCAAATCCGCCGTCCCGAGCGAGTACGCTCGGAACTGCAGACCTCGGCGCCGAAGAGGGATGTGTCGCAGCACGAGGGGGAAACATCGACGTGCCGAAGCCCTTCCCGACGCCCCGATGGCGAGGACGGAAGTGGCGCAACGCCGCCGGCGTCATGGTCTGCGTGGCCGGCCTCGCTGTCTCCGGCGCGCTCGCCGGCTCGGCGACGGCCGCGGTCGCACGGTCCGGCGGCCCGGAGTTCGTGCGCATCGGTACTGTTCCGCACCTGGCGGGGGCGGTCGCGCTCGGGCGTGTCCCGGGCTCGCAGCGCATCGATCTCGACGTCGCGCTTCGACCGCGCGACCCTGCGGCACTGGCGAGTTTCGTGGCCGGGGTCTCCGACCCGCGTTCTGCCGAGTTCCGCCGGTACCTGCCTCGGGGCGCGTTCGGATCGGTCTTCGGGGCGACGACGGCGACGGTGCGAACGACCGTCGCGACTCTCCGGAGCCTCGGCTTTCACGTTGGTTCCGTGAGCAACAATCATCTCGTCGTCAACGTCTCCTCGACGGTGGCGACCGCGGAGAGGGCCTTCGACACGACGCTCGAGCGCTACCGCCTCGGCTCGGGCGCAAGCGTGTACGCGAACCTGTCCGCACCCCTGGTCCCTTCCGCCATTGCCGGGGGCATCCAGGCAGTCGAAGGGTTGGACGACCTCGCTCTCGTGCACCCGGCAGACCTGAGAGGCGCGCGGCCCGCGGCCGGAGCGGTCAGGCCCGCCTCACGGTCGACGAGCATCGATGTCCCGGGCGGACCGGAACCATGTGCGCGCGCCGCCGACCAGACGACCGGCGATCCACCGCAGCCATACACCGCGGACGAGATCGCCTCTGTCTACGGGTTCTCCGAGCTCTACCAGGCCGCCGACTTCGGAGCCGGCGTCACCATGGCCGTTTTCGAGCTCGAGCCGTTCGACCAGCCCGACGTGCGCGCCTATGACGAGTGCTACTTCGGCCAGACGCAAGGTGAGACCATGTCGTCCTCGCCGCAGCTGAACGTCCTCACCGTCGACGGCGCCCAGAGCGGCCTCGCCAACAGCGAGGACGTCGAGTCGACGCTGGATGTCGAGGAGGTAAGCGGGTTCCTCCCGGGCGCGACGATCGACGTCTACGAGGGGCCGAACACGAACACAGGCCCGCTGGATGTCTGGAACTCCATCTTCACCCAGGACACGGCCGAGGTGATTACGACCTCTTGGGGCGCCTGCGAGGCCCAAGACGGTGGCAGCGCCACCGTCGCGGCCGAGGCGAACCTTTTCGAGCAGGCCGCCGCGCAGGGCCAGACGGTCGTGGCGGCCTCGGGGGACTCGGGCTCGAGCGATTGCACAGACGCGAGCGACAACCCGATCGCCCCGCCGGCGGTCGACGATCCCGGCAGCCAGCCGTATGTGACAAGCGTGGGCGGGACCTCGATGACGAACCTCGGCTCGCCGGCAGGGCCGACGACGCCAGCCGTGGCACCAAAGCAGAGCGTCTGGAACAGCGACAACGGGGCCAGCGGTGGTGGCATCTCGTCGAACTGGGCGATGCCGGCGTACCAGGCCGATGCCGCGCCGGCACTCGGGGTGGTGAAGGCCTACTCCTCGCCGAAGCCCTGCGGGGCGCCGGCCGGGTTCTGCAGGGAGGTTCCCGACGTTTCCGCGGATGCCGACCCGGACACCGGTCTCGTGATCTACTGGGACAGCTGGGGCGGTTGGAGCAGCGTCGGCGGCACGAGCATCGCCGCGCCGATGTGGGCGGCCCTTGTCGTGCTGGCGGACGCCTGGCCCGCTTGTGCCACCCGTCCGGTCGGGTTCTTGAACCCCACCTTGTACTGGATCGCCGGGATGGGCCCGAGTGAGTACGCGTCCGCCTTTGACGACGTGACTGTCGGGAACAACCACCTGCCCCAGTTCCCGAGCTGGTGGCAGTACCCGGCGACGACCGGCTACGACCTCGCCACTGGTCTCGGTACCCCGATCGCCGCCAACGAAGACGGTGGCGGTCTCGTCGCCCGGTTGTGCAGCTTGCCCGAGAGCGGGGGAGCGTCGTACGCCTCCCCGACGCGCTCGTCGATCGTTGCCGTGCTGTCGCGCGTGAAGGCCAAGCGCACGGCGTCGTCTTGGATCAAGGTCACCCTGCGCACCGCGCTCGGTTTGCCAATCGCCTCCAAGCGCGTGATCCTTGTTGGGACCGTTCCGGCCCCGTCCGGCGCCAAGATGCTGACAATGCCGGTGTATCTGAAGACGAACACGAAGGGAGTGGCGATCTTCCAGGTGAGCGACACCCTGATTCAGAAGGTCACCTATCGAGCCACCGACATCACCGACGGAGTGCTGATCCCGGCCTCGGCGACCGTTAGCTACGTCAGGCCATGAGAGGTGTAATCCTCGCCGGCGGGACCGGAAGCCGGCTCCATCCCTTGACGCGCATCACCAACAAGCACCTGCTGCCGATCGGCGACCGGCCGATGATCAGCTACGGGATCGAGGCACTCGTGAAAGCGGGCGTCACCGAGATCATGGTCGTTACAGGCGGGACGCATGCGGGCGAGTTCTTGCGGTTGCTCTCCAACGGTCAGGAGTTCGGCGTCGAGCGGCTCCTCTACGCGTACCAGGAGCGAGCCGGGGGAATAGCAGAAGCCTTGGGATTGGCGGCGCAATTCGTCGGAGATGACGCGGCTGTCGTCATGCTCGCTGACAACATCTTCGGCCGCTCGTTCGTGTCGTCCGTGCGCCGCTTCGACGACGAGCCCAAAGGGGCCCGCCTTTTGCTCGCCGAAGTGAAAGACCCGGACCACCTTCGCCATCTCGGCGTGCCCGAGCTCGACGACTCGGGGCGGATAGTGCACATCGTCGAGAAGCCGGACGATCCCCCGAGCCGCTACTGCGTCACCGGCGTCTATCTGTACGACTCGAGTGTCTTCGACATCATCGGTACCTTGCGACCGTCCGGGCGCGGGGAACTGGAGATCACCGACGTAAACAACCACTACGTCGCAGAGGGCCTCGTCAGCTACGACGTGCAGGAAGGTTTCTGGGGCGATGCGGGCGAGTCCATCGACGCCTACTACGCCGTAAACGACCACGTCCGCCGCTACGGCGCCAACCTGGACTGAGATCCTGCGCGCAACTGCCGGCCCGGGAGCGCCTGTGGGGTCGGCCGCCCGCGTCTCTCGTTGTCGCCTCACCGCCCGAGGGCGGCCGCCAGGGCGTCGGCAATCTTCGGATAACTATGGACGTAGCCGGAGTCGGTGAGCTTTTTCGGCAGCACGCGTTGGCTGGCGAGCAATAGCTCGTTCGCAGCCCCGACACCGAGGGCGAGGCGCAGGACGGACGGAGGCACCGCGAAACGGGCGCGCCGTCCGAACGCGTGCGCAATCGCGTCGGTCAGCTCGCTGTTGCGGACCGGGCTGGGCGAGGTCGAGTTGACAGGGCCGACGAGACCGGTGTCGTCAATGGCGCGCAGTATCACCGCGACCTCGTCGTCGAGAGCGACCCAGCTCGTCCACTGCCTGCCGTCGCCGAGGCGGGCGCCGAGGCCAAGCTTGAAGAGCGGGGCCTCAACCTTGAGGACGCCACCCTCGGCACCCCGGTTGCCGCCTAGGACGATGCCGGTCCGTATCGTCACGACACGGATGGAGCGCTGCGATGCAGGCACGGTGCTCGCTTCCCAGGAGCGGCAGAGATCGGCGAGCACGCCGGCGCCTTGGGCACTGTCCTCGTCGAGGACCTCGTCCCCGCGATCGCCGTAGATGCCGACCGCCGACCCGGAGACCAGCACCGCCGGCGGAGATTCGAGCGAGGCGAGAGAGCGGGCGAGGAGATCGCCGAGGGCGACCCGGCTCGAGCGGATGTCCTCGAGTCGCTTCGCGCTCCAGCGCGTCGTGATCGGCGACCCGGCCAGGTGGACCGCAGCGTCGATTCCCTCCAGGTTCCCGCCCTCGACGCGCGAGGTGTCGAGCCGCCGCCCGGCGAGGTCGATTCCCACTTCGCCTTCAGCGGGCGGGCGCCGGACGACGGGGTGCACCTCGTCGCCACGTTCACGCAGCGCGCGGACGAGAGCGGATCCGATGAAGCCACTCGCACCGGTGACGGCGATCCTCACCTTCGTGTGACTCCGGAGTTCCTCAGCCGTTAGCCGGGCCACCGAGGGAGTCGATCGGCCCGTAGGGCTCTTCGGCCTCGAGGTAGCACTCCTCGTGGAAGTGGTCGACACGGTTCCAGGCACCGTCGAGGTAGACGTTCGCGATCACCTGGCGCGGGTGGGTGCGGGCCGCGAACTTGATCTGCTTGCCGCAGCGCACGCAGCGCACATCGTTGCCCGGCTCCACGCCGCGCACGACTGCTCGGGTTAGGCTCACGCACGCACTCCGGGGCCTGCCACGGCTGTGCGCGCGACCGATGGCGGTGCCGCTATCACGCCCCCACGCTAGTGCCGAGGCCGGCCTTTCGGCCGCGAAGACGGCAATTGTCGCATGTGGGAGGCCAGATCCTGCCCTCCGATAGCATCGGGGCGATGGGGGACAGATCGGCCGGAGCAAGGCTCGAGGGCGCTTACGGCACGAACGCCTGGCTCGTCGAGGAGATGTACGAGTCCTATCTCGCCGATCCGGAGTCGGTGAGCGAGAGCTGGCGCGAGTTCTTCGCCGACTACCGCATAAAGACCGTTGCCGAGCAGCCCAAACTGGCCGCCGAGGAGGCCGGGGCGACCACGAGCACCGCCCCCGTGACCTCCCCGGCGATGCCCCACCCGCAGCCGCCTGGTTCGACCGAGGCGCCGGCCTCTTTCGCTCAGGCTCCGGTGCCCCTTCGGGGCGCAGCGGCACGCGTCGTGGAGAACATGATTGCGAGCCTCGTCGTCCCCACGGCCACGAGCGTGCGCCCGGTACCGGCCAAGCTCTTGGAGGTCAACCGGGTCGTCATCAACGACCATCCCGGGCGGACGACAGGCGGAAAGGTCAGCTACACGCACCTGATCGGCTGGGCGGTCGTGAAGGCCCTCTCGGCGTTCCCGGAGATGAACTCGTCGTTCGTGCCCCACATCGAGGGCTCAGGTGGCCCCGGGGTCATCCGCCACGAGCACGTTGGCCTCGGCATCGCCATCGACTACGAGCGCGCAGACGGGGGCCGTGCCCTATATGTCCCTTGTGTCCGAGACGCTGACACGCTCGATTTCGCCGGGTTCCTGCACGCCTACGAGGACCTCGTGCGCAAGGTGCGCACGAACAGACTCTCGGTCGACGACTTCTCCGGAGTGACGGTCACGATCACGAACCCCGGGGTGCTCGGGACCACGCAGTCGGTGCCGCGCCTCATGTCGGGCCAGGGCGCCATCATCGGGGTAGGTGCGCTCGGCTACCCCGCCGAGTTCGCCGCCAGCGACCCGGAAGTGCTCGCCGAGCTTGGCATGAGCAAGGTCGTGGTGCTCAGCTCCACCTACGACCACCGAATAATCCAAGGTGCGCACTCCGCCCTGTTCCTCGCCAGGGTGCACGAGCTGTTGACAGGCGAGCACGGCTTTTACGACGAGGTATTCACCTCCCTCGCCGTGCCATACGAGCCGGCCCGCTGGCACCGCGACATCAACCCTGTCGGCTCGAGCGACGGCGTCCACGGCAGGCTGGTCAAGCAGGCGAAGGTGCAGCAGCTCGTCAACATGTACAGGGTCCGCGGGCATCTCATCGCCAACCTTGACCCGCTCGGGACCAGGGCCCCCGCCCTTCACCCCGAGCTCGACCCGCTCACCCACGGCATCACGATCTTCGACCTCGACCGGAGCTTTGTCGTCGAGGGCCTCGGCGAGGAGACGGAGCTTCGCCTCGGCAGGCTCCTCGACATCTTGCGCGACGCCTACTGCAGGACCATCGGCATCGAGTACATGCACATCGAGGACCCGGAAGAAAAGAGGTGGATCCAGCTCCACGTCGAGGGCGTCCCGGGCATCTGCCCCCCCGACGAGCAGCATCATGTCCTCGAGCGCCTGAACGCCGCAGAGGCCTTCGAGCGTTTCTTGCACACCCGCTATGTGGGACAGAAACGCTTCGGTCTCGAAGGCGCCGAGTCGGCGATCCCCTTGCTGGATGCCATCTTGGATGAGGCGGCGCAGTCCGGCATCGAAGAGGCTGTGCTCGGGATGGCCCATCGCGGCCGCCTGAACGTCCTCGCCAACATCGTCGGTAAGTCCTACAGGGAGATCTTCGCCGAGTTCGAGGGGAACCTCGATCCAGAGAGCGTGCAGGGGTCGGGCGACGTCAAGTACCACAAGGGCGCGAGTGGCAAGTTCGCAGCCCGCAACGGCATCGAGCTGCCCGTGATGCTCGCCTCGAACCCGTCGCATCTCGAGGCGGTCGACCCGGTCGTCGAAGGGATCGCCCGCGCCCGACACGATCAGCGAAGAGACCCCGGGCGTTACCACGTGTTGCCGGTGCTCATACACGGTGATGCCGCCTTTGCCGGCCAGGGCGTCGTCGCCGAGACGCTGGAGCTCTCGAAGCTGCGGGGCTATCGGACTGGTGGGACGGTCCATCTCGTGATCAACAACCAGCTCGGTTTCACGACGCCCATCAAGGCGGCCCGTTCCTCGGTCTACCCCACCGATGTCGCGAAGACGGTCCAGGCGCCGATCTTCCACGTCAACGGCGACGACCCGGAGGCCTGTGTGCGCGTCGGGCGGCTCGCGGTCGCGTTCCGCCAGCAGTTCCACAAAGACGTCGTGATCGACATGGTCTGCTACCGGCTGCACGGCCACAACGAGGGTGACGACCCGAGCTACACCCAACCTCTCATGTACAGACAGATCGAGCAGCACCGCTCGGTCCGAAAGCTCTACACCGAGACCCTCGTCAAGCGCGGCGACATCACCATCGAGGAGGCCGAGCGGGCGCTCGACGATTTCTCGGCCCGTCTCCAGGCGGCACTCGACGAGACGCGTGCCGCCGCGCCACCCCGCATCGAACGCCTGCCCACCCCCGTCGTCGAGCCGCTGCAGCCGCTGTCACAGGTCACAAGAGGTGTCGAGCGCGCCACCCTTGACCTGATCAGCACCGCGATCCACGAAGCTCCGGAGAGCTTCAACGTGCATCCGAAGCTCGCCCGCCAACTCAGACAGCGGGCGGAGCTGTACGAGGCCGGCGAGGTCGAGTGGGCCCTCGCCGAGGCCCTGGCCTTCGGCAGCGTGCTCCTCGACGGCCACGACGTCCGCCTCGCGGGCCAAGACACCCGTCGCGGTACCTTCAGCCAGCGCCATTCGGTGCTCTTCGACTACGAGACCGGGGCCGAGTACACGCCTCTGGCGAACTTGCGACCGCTTCCCGCCGAGGCCCCGGAGGGGCGCGGGGTGGGGCGTTTCATGGTCTACGACTCGCTCTTGTCGGAGTTCGCCGCCCTCGGCTTCGAGTACGGCTACTCGGTCGAGAGCCCCGAGGCGCTCGTGGCCTGGGAAGCTCAGTTTGGAGACTTCGCCAACGGCGCCCAGATCGTGATCGACAACTTCCTGGCTTCCGCCGGGGAGAAGTGGGGCCAGAACTCGGCGCTCACGCTGTTGCTACCGCACGGCTACGAGGGTCAGGGGCCCGAGCACTCCTCGGCGCGCCTCGAGCGTTTCTTGACGATCTGCGCGGATGACAACCTGACAGTCGCCCAGCCGACGACCGCGGCGCAGTACTTCCACCTTCTCCGGGCCCAGGCCCATCGGGGCACACGGCGACCGCTCGTCGTGATGACGCCGAAGTCGCTGCTGCGCGCCCGCCAGGCGCGCTCTATGGTCGCTGACCTGGTAGGCGGAGCCTGGCGTGAGGTCTTAGACGACGAGTCGGTCGACCGGGACCAGGTCAGGCGCGTCGTGCTGTGCAGCGGGAAAGTCGCCTACGAGGCGATGGCGCGCCGCGACCGGATCGTCGAGGCAGGAGGGACACCGATCGCAGTCGCCCGCGTCGAGCAGCTCTACCCCTGGCCCGGACAGCAGATCTCCGCGCTCGTGGAGGGCTATCCGGGCGCCACCGAGGTCGTCTGGCTGCAGGAGGAGCCGGAGAACATGGGCGCGTGGAACTTCGTCCACGGCCGCCTGCACAAGCTCGCGGCGTCCCGGTTCCAGCTTCGCCACGTGAGCCGCGCCCAGTCCGGCAGTCCGGCGACCGGATCCAGCGCCATCCACCAGTTAGAGCACGAGGATCTTCTCGAAAGATCGGTGGGCAGCCTTCCGGCCTGATGGCGCTCCGGGGTGCTTGACTACAAGGACATGCCTATCGAGCACATCGTCGTCGACGGATCGAACATCGCTACAGAAGGAAGGTCGCTTCCGAGCCTGAGCCAACTCGAGGAGGCCGTCGCAGAGCTGCGGCGTGACCACCCCAACGCGGAGATCACCGTCATCGTGGATGCCACCTTTGCCCACCGGATCGATCCGTCCGAGTCGTCGCGTTTCGAGCAGGCGGCGATGCGTGGCGAGTACGTTCATCCCCCCGCCGGCGCGATAGGGCGCGGAGACGCCTTCTTGTTGCGGGTGGCGGAAAAGGTCGACGCAACAGTGCTCTCCAACGACTCGTTCCAAGAGTTCCACGGCGAGCACCCGTGGCTGTTCGAGCGCGGCCGTCTCCTCGGGGCAACGCCTGTGCCGGGGATCGGATGGATCTTCAGCCCCCGCCAACCGGTCCGCGGTCCCCGCAGCCACCAGGCCGTTCGGGAGACCGAGCAGGCGAAAAAGCGGGTCACGAAGGCGATCGCGGTCGCGACCAAGGAGGTCGTCAAGCCATCCAGTAGGGCGCAGGCCCCTGCAACCTCGTCCGACGGCCAGAAGGGGCGCTCGAGAGGCGGTGCTTCCGCACCTTCGAAGGCGGCCGGGGGCCGGGACTCGGACAAGCCCACCCCGCTTGCGGTCAACGACCCCTTGGCCTTCATCTCGTTCATTGCCGAGCACCGCCTCGGAGAGCAGCTTGAGGGCGAGGTCGAGGGTTACACCTCGCACGGCGCAGTCGTACGAGTCGGCGAGATGCGCTGCTACATACCGCTCGCCAATCTCGGCGATCCCCCTCCACGAAGCGCCCGCGAGGTGCTCAAGCGACATCAACGCGCTGAATTCGTATTGACGGCGCTGGACCCGCAGCGACGCGGTGCCGAGCTCGCCCTGCCCGGGATCGCATACGTGTCCGGCCATCCCCGGGCGGAGACCGTCGCGGCCGAGGTCCGCCTCGCAAAGCCGCCGCGAAGGCGTGCCCAAGTCTCCGGTCCGCGCGAAGCCAGGCCGGCGCGGACGCCGACGGCGAGAAAGCTCATCGCCGACAAGACCGCCGCGCCGTCGGGCAGGCAGCCTGCGAAGAAGGCCGCCGCGAAGGCGCTGGCCGCCAAGGCAGCGGTGAAGGCGCCTGCAAGCAAGGCGCCGGCAGGAAGGACCCCCGCGAGCAAGTCGGCTCCCTCGAAGGCCCCCGCCAAGAGGTCCCAGCTGGTCCCCGCCAAGCGGGTCCCGGCCAAGCAAGTCCCAGCGACGAAGAAGGCCGCCGCGTCCAAGGCCCCGGTAAGGAAGGCGGCCGTGCGGAAGAGGTCCGCCGCGCAGGCTCCAGCGACCACGACGACGGGGAGGACCGCAGCGACCAAGAAAGCGGTCGCCGGAGGGGGCATTACGAAGAAGGCGTCCGCAGGCCGGTCGAGGCCCGCCCCGGAGGCCAAGGGCTCTGTCCCCGCGGAGCTGAGCGCCCTCGAGTCACTGGCCCTCGCGAAGGGCCGCAGGTCCCCGCGGACGGCGGCACGCACGAGATGATCTCGATCGAGGAGCTGATCCCTCACCGGGCCCCGTTCCTTCTCGTCTCTGAGATCGTCGAGCTGGACCCGGCTGTCTTGGCGCGCGGGCGCTGGCATCTCAGCGGTGAGGAGGAGTTCTTCGCCGGCCACTTCCCCGGCAACCCGGTTCTGCCCGGGGTCTTGATGGTCGAGTCCCTCGCGCAGCTCGCCGCGGCCGCGGTCCTCGCCGACGAGCGCTACCGGGACCGGTTGCCCCTGTTCGGAGGCATCGACCGGGCTCGTTTCAGGCGCCAGGTCGTGCCCGGCGAGACGTTGGACCTCGAGGTCTCGATAGGGCGCCTGTCAGCGCGCGCCGGGAGCGGACACGGAGTCGCGAGCGTCGGCGGCAAGCTCGCCTGCGAAACCGACATGCTCTTCGTGCTCGCGCCACGCGCCGATTGAACCGGGCTGTGATGAGGATCGCGACCTGGAACGTGAACTCGATGCGAGCTCGAATCGATCGCGTCGGAGAGTGGCTCGAAACGCTGCAGCCGGACGTGTGCTGTTTCCAGGAGACCAAGCTTGCCGATGACGCATTCCCCTCCGCGCGGTTCTCTGCTCTCGGCTATGAGGTCGCCCATCACGGCGACGGCCGCTGGAACGGGGTCGCCATCGTGTCCAGGGTCGGGCTTGAGGACGTCGCCCGTGGCTTCGCCGCGAGCGCTGAGCCGCTCGAGGGCGCCGAGAGCCGCCTGATAAGCGCCACCTGCGGTGGAGTGCGCGTGATGAGCGTCTATGTGCCGAACGGCCGTGCCGTAGATAGCGAGCATTTCTCGGCCAAGCTCGCCTTCTTGCACGACCTGCGCCTGCATCTAGACGTCACCTGCGACCCGGCAAGCCCGGCGGTGCTCTGCGGTGACTTCAACGTGGCCCCCGGCGACATCGACGTGTTCGACCCAGCCTTCTTCGTGGGCGCGACACACGTGACCACGCAAGAACGCGCGGCTCTGGCGGAGGTGCTCGATTTCGGATTGACCGACGTCTTCAGGGAGTCGTACCCGGACACGGCGCGTCTGTTCACGTGGTGGGACTACCGGGCCGGTGACTTTCACTCCGGTCGCGGCATGAGGATCGACCTGGTGCTGGCGACTCGAGTGCTCGCCGAGCGGGTGAGGTTCGTTCTCGTTGATCGCAACGCGAGAAAGGGCAAGCAGCCCTCAGATCACGCCCCCGTCATCGTCGAGCTCGACTATGAGGCCCCTGGCGCCGGCACCTGAGGCCCGCTCGAGCCCGACAGCCGGTCCACCGCTCGCCCCGGCAAGAGCGCCCAGCAGCCTGTGGATATCTCGGGGGAGGTACTGCTCCTAATCGCGAGGAGGAGAAGGACCTTCTTCGGCGCTCGCGGGGACTTTGGATGTTGAGTTCGCGCTCGGACATGCCGATAACTCGTGAGTGGAGCGCGTATTGGACTTTCCCAGATCCTTCGTGTCAGCGCGTGACGAGCGCCACGAGCGCTTAAGGTAGTCTGTTAACTACGTTGCGCGCGAAAATGCGAGAAGATACATTTCAGCCGGTTGATCACGAGCCCGGGGGCGGGACACACATGTCACTTTGCGCGAGGGGAAAAGCGGCATTCCGCCGGCGTCTTGACGCCGCGGGGCTGCGACCTGTCGACCGCGCGACACGCCAGTGGAGCGGTCGGCGCGCAGATGCGGGCTTCGGGATCGTCGAGGCCGTCGTGTCCGTGGCGCTTCTCGCGATCATCATCGCCCCGATCACACATCTTGTAGTCACCACCGAGTCGGCCTCGAACAACATGCACCTGCGTGCCGAGGCCGGAGACCTCGCCACCCAGGCGCTCGAGACAGCGCAGTACCAGACCGCGAACGGTGTCAACCCGACCGCCGGTCTGACCACCAGCACGCAGTACTCGGGCAACGACCCGTTCACCGTCTCGCTCGACTGGGAACTCGCCGCGGGAACCGGGACCTCCAACGTCTGCATCGCGTCGCCCGGGCAGCCCTCGAGCCGGATCTGGACCGTGACGGCCACCGTCAGCTGGGGCAAGGTTGGCGGCCAGAAGGGAAGCGTGGCGTTGACGACGCTCGTGTCGCCCGCCCTGGCAGATCTTGCGGACACCAATGCCGCGGAGATCGCAGTGCCCATCTACAACTCGGACGACTCGACGCTTGAGACGACAGTGCCGATCAGCATCTCTGTCGTGGGTTCTTGTACCGGGTCGCAGTGCTCGGGGGAGACCGTTCCCGGCAATGAGCACACGACCGAGTCGGGCAACACCGGCTCGACTGGCTGTGCGGTGTTCTCGAACCTGTTCGCCGGCGCTGGGTGGACCTACAGCGTCACCGCGACGCCCCCCTCGCCATATGTCGACCCGAGCGAGTTGTCCGCTGCACCGACGGCTCCTGGTCTGCCCGTCCGCACGGCGGTGTCGGTGCAGTCGAACACGGTCACGGTCGTCGCCAACCCCAACATCATCCTGGCGCCGGGCGCGCTCATGACCGTCGAGTTCGCAACTGAGAACTTCGTCAGCGGGTCCAGCGATCCCGGTGTCCTGCCGGCGCCTTACCTGCCCATCTCTGTAGAGAGCTCGACATTGTTGTGCACGACGATCGCACCGAACACCTGTGTGGTCGGCAACGGCACGGCGGCCGGCGGCTTCAGCTATGCCAGCCCGCAGGTCGCTCTGCTCTACCCGGGTCCCACGGTGACGGGCTCGGTACCGAACTACTCCGCCTGGGCCGGTGACCAGGCCGACAGCATCCCGACCTACACCGATCCCAACGGGGACGCCATCTATTCCCCCGACCTGCCGACGACATTCCAGGCCGTCGCGAACGGAGCCGGCACGCTCACCCTGCCCGTCTACCCGCTGTCGCTCAAATTGACCGTCCTCGGCGCAGCCGGGACGGTCACCTCGATGACGGTCGAAGACGCCGGCGGCGGTGGCACCTTCAATCTCAATCCGACCTCCGGGAGCACGTACGCGAACAACGCGACCTCCGCCACGGGCCTGCCCCTTGGTCAGTACGAGATCTTTGCGGCCGACACCGGCGGCAACACCACGGTCAGTCCCAACTACGTCTGGATCCTCCCCTCCGGAGTGTGCACCGCGACGGGCATCATGACCGGCGGTCCTCCGTCCAGCTGCACGCCGTCGACTTCTGCGATCCCGGTGACGGTCGGATGAGCACCAACCTGCTCCAAGAGACGGGCCGTCGGCGCCAGCGTCCGACATTGTCGGCACGGTTCCACCGGGCGCGGGCGCGTCGCGAAACCGACGGGGGATTCACCCTCGTCGAGACCGTCGTCACCATGGCGATCGTGACGACCATTCTTGCGGTCGTGCTCGGGGTCGTGACCAACCTGTTCCAGCAGAGCACGGACGTTCACGACACGATGTCGGGGGTACAGCAGGACCAGACCGCCGGCGAGGCGCTCACCCAGTACCTCCACTCCACGATCCTGATCGAGACCGGCTCCAACGCCACGACTCTTAACGCCAGCATCCTCGCCGGGGTCAACGGGAGCGAGACCCCGCAGACTGCAACGCTCTCGGCGGTGCTCACGAACTCGGTCAGCCCGAAGCTCGACGCGACCTTCACCATCTCGCTCACTCCAGACGGTGGGCACACCTCGAGCGTGAACACCTACGACGCCGTGAACACCTCGGCTGCGTTCACCTACTACTACAACAACTACGCCACGACGCCCGTGGGCCTGGCCTCCACTTCGAATCCGACGGTCAGCGAGCTCAGCGAGATCGTCGCAGTCGGCATCGACGTGACATTCCTGGCCGGGCCGCACGTTCCGACTGTGGGGTACCAGGCGATTCGCGCGAGCACCTTCCAGACGACGGTCTACCTGCAGAACGCCTCGGGAGCCCCCGCCCCGACGACCGCTGTCTCGGTCAGCACATCGGGGACCATCGCCTCGGGCCAGCCACTCAACGCTGTGGCGACGGTCAGCCCCGTGCCCGACGGCGGCACGATGTCGTTCACAGTGACCAACCAGAGCGGCACGGTCCTGTCCTTCTGCACGACGGCGGTCGCGGTGAGCACCACCACGGGACAAGCGACGTGTACCTTCACGCCGCCAACAGGTGGCGACTACTACGTGCTCGCGGCCTTCTCCGGCACGGCGGACTTCCAGCCCTCGACGTACTCCAACACCGAGATCGTGGTACCGATCACGACGACTATATCCATCACGAGCGTGACGGTCACCAACAACTCGGTCACCGTCAACGCGGCGGTGAGCCCAGCGGCTGCCACGGGGAACGTCGCCTTCACGGTCCAGCAGCAGGGCGGTTGTGGCTTCGGAGGGTGCACGACCTACAACGGCTCGGTCCCGCTCAGCTCGGGCACGGCCTCGTTCACCCAGGGCAGCCTCAACGCCAACAAGACCTACAACGTCACCGCGACCTACGGCGGTGTCGCACCTTATTCCGGCTCCGGGCCGGCGAGTTCATCAGGAACGACGACATGACTTTGATCGAGGCCCCCGAACTTCCTTCTCGTCACCGGGTTCTGAGCGCGCTGTACAGACACCTCCGGCGCCGCATAGAAAAGCGGGACGATTCCGGCCAGACAATTATCATCGTGATCATCCTTCTCGTCCTCCTCGCGGCGCTCGCGCCGGTGATGGCGGGCCAGGTGACACGCAACACCCCGATCCTTGTTTCGACCACGAACAAGCACGCGGCACTGGCTGCCGCCGAGGCGGGCATCCAGTGGTACCGGGACAACCTCGACACCTACTCGGCCTATTTCAACTACACGGCCAGCAACTTGCCCTCCGGCGGCGACGCCGCCCTGACGGGCTACTGCGGCGCGGGCCAGAGCTCGACGTGCGATCTCGGGAACACGACACCGCCTGAGGCCTTCCATTACGTCCCGGACGCCTCCGAGGGCTGTACGACCGCGGTCGCGGGACAGTCCTGCACCGTGAATCTCACCGTCACCGGGCGGGCAGGCACGGCAGGGAACTACGCCTATGTTTACGCGGAGGCGAGCTACTCAGCGCTGTCGGTCCTGAACGACGCCTACTACTCGAACTTCGAGGTGCTGGACCCGAGCTCGCTGACCGTGCAGGGCATCGACGTCACGACCTCGGCAGGTGGCTCGCCCACGCCCGAGACCCAGTACACGATCTCTTACAGCTACGTGAACGCTGCAGGCACGACCGTCACCGTGAACGACGTCTCGGTCTGGACCGCGGTCTGCCAGTACGACACCTACAGCGAGAACAACTTCATCGACGCGCTCGGTGAGCTGGGCCAGAAGGTCAACAACATCCTGTACGACCCGAACTCGCCGACGTTGTATCCCTACTACGGCCCGTACCAGGACAACGCGTCGTTCACCTTCGAGACGAACGCGAGCGGCTTCGTCGTCGGCTCGGCGGCCGGCACGACGACGATCACCGTCCCGGCGTACCCGTGCGAGGTCCCCTACGACTTCGTGACCGGGGAGACCTTCAACGGTCCGGTCTACAGCAACGACCAGATACACGTCTGCGGATCGCCCACCTTCAGTGGCCAGCCGGTCTCGCTCACATCGGGCGCGCCCACCGACGTCCCCTATCTCTGGGACGTCCCCGGCTCGATCCAGGTCACGACCTCGAACCAGAGCACTTATGGCAACCTGCCCATCGGTGACTACGTGCCGGCGGGTTACACCGTTGACAATGTGAACTGTGGGGGCACCAATGACAACCCCAACCTCACCCATGGGATCGCGCTCAACGGCATGGAGAGCCTCCCGAGCTTGAACAGCCAGCTTGCCGCCTACGGGACGACACTGCCCCCCTCAGGAACGCTGACGGGCTGCACCTATGTCGGCCCGACGATGATCGAGCTCGTCACCTCCGCCGGCGGCACGACGACGATGGACGTGTGGAGTCCGCTCTCGAGCAACACCACCACGACGACGACCGTCTGTTCGAACCCGGTGGGAGTGACGACGAACACCTTCTCGACGACCAGCCCGTTCATCTCGAACATCCCGCTACCGGCCGACGGGGTCGTCTACGTGCAGAACTACACGCTCCCCACTGGTGCGAGCGCCCCGAGTGTCAACGATGGCTCGGCGCCGTGCTTCAACCCCTACCAGGTCGCCCAGGCCGCGGACAGCGCGCCTTGCCTCGAAGGGGACGTCTATGTCGAAGGGGAGCTGCACGGCCAGCTCACGATCGCATCCGCCGCCAACATCATCATCACGCGGAACCTGACCTACAACTGCGTCGACGGCTCGGGGGCCGCGTCCGAGACGAACCCGTCGTCGATATCGGGCTGCACGACCGAGGACAATCCCGACGTTCTCGGGCTCTCGGCGAAATACGACGTGGTTGTGGCCCACAACAACCCGAGCGATCAGGTCACACAGAGCACTCAGGACTGCAGCTCCTCGGGCTTCGGCGACGGGACCGGTACGCCCGTCAACACCCCGACCGGCTCGATGCTGTCGGGGAACCCGTACAACGGCACGACGGTCAACAACGTCAAGCTCACTTCCGGCAGCACGTCGGCCACGGTCAACTCCGGTGGCTTCTCCAGCGTCCCGGTGGGCACCGAGGTCTCCGTCTCGGGCACGGGCATCCCATCGGGCACCGTCGTCTCGGACATAAATGGCAACACCCTCACGCTTTCGAAGGCGGCAACGGCGAACTCGGGCGGCGAGACGCTCACGTTCACCGACCCGGGCCTCGCGAACGACCCGGCCGCGATCTGGCCGACGCTTTGCGACACGATCAACTCGGGCGCCTCCTCGCCGGGGATCTTCGTCGACGCGGCCATCTTCGCTCTCAACGGTTCCTTCGGGACGCAGAACTGGGACCTGTCGCCCTACGCGAACTACGTCAACTTGAACGGCACCGACCTGAGCGAGTACCGCGGACCGTTCGGCATTGTCGGGAGCGACGGCTACGAGAAGCGGCTCAGCTTCGACCAGCGGCTGGCGTTCATATCACCGCCATACCTCATCCCCGGCAGCGTTCCCCTCTGGGAGCTCGACAACTACGTCGAGTGCCCCAACTCCTCCTGCCCGGCGATCAGCTGAGCTAAACGGGCCTTCAGCCCGGACTAGCGAGGCGTAGGTTCAAGGTCGTGAGCCGGGGCCTTTCCTACTTGCCCGTCGAGGAGCTCGAGGGCCGCCCGCACGTGCTCGTCGACGGCGCCGCGCGGCCCGGGTCGGTCCTGACGCTCTCGCACTGGCCCCAGAGCCCGACGCCGCCGGTCCTGGCGAGGGACCTTTCGGCTCAGATCGTCTTCGCGTTTGTCCATGCGGCGCGCGGCGACGACATCACGCTTCGCGAGGCGCGGGGCCGGGACCGTCGTCGATCGGGCATCGAGCTAAAGGCCGCCATCGCCGCCTGCGGCAGAGCCGAGGCGGTCACGAACGACCATTTCGACGAGGACGGGCTCGTCTCGGTGTTCGCGATGTGCGACCCTGAGGCCGCGTTGCACCACGAGGAGCTGCTCGTTGAGGTGGCCTCCTGTGGCGACTTCGGGGTCGTGCGGTCCCGCCAGGCAGCTCGCATCGCCTTTTCGATCGCTCCGATCGGGCAGGAGGCTGGGCAGGCGAGCGACGCCGAACGACCTGGCAGCTGGTCCGGGCCGCGCTACCGAGCCGTTCTCGGCCAGATGGTGGAGCTGATCGAGCATACGGAGCGTTTCGCACGGTACTGGCAGCACGACGACGCCGACCTCGAGGCAACGCTGGACGACCTCGGAGCAGGCCGGGTCCGCATCGAAGAGGTGCCCGAGGTCGATCTCGCCGTTGTGACACGGGTGAGCGGCCCCCCCGACGGCCGGGAGGCGGGTGGCGATCTGAGTGGCCGCCCCGACGCGATCAACCAGGTGGCGCTGCACAGCACGACCGCTGCCCCACGGATCCTGGTCTTCGACGGGGGGCGCTGTGAGCTCTACCTGCGCTATGAGACCTGGGTCCGCTACGTGAGCCGCCCGGTGCCGCTGCGGCCGGACCTGGCGCCGCTGGCCGAGCAGCTCAGTGCCCTCGAGCCCTCCGGCCTGCGGTGGGGCGCGGACGGGATCGGGTCGCTCGTGACCGGGATGCGGCCTGATGGAGATCGAAGGACCGATCTCGCACCGGAGCTTGTCTCGCGCACCGTCATCGACTACCTAAAGAGCGCGCCCCCGGCGTGGGACCCGTTCCGAGCTGGCGGCTCGCTGATACCTACCAGCGAGCGTCGCCGGCCCAAGTGAGAGGCTGTTCGCAAAAGCGAGGCGGGTGGACGTCCCCGGGCGCAGGTGCCGTCAGTGGACGGGGAGGCCCCAGAGCGGGAACCAACGCTCGAGGTCGGGCTCCATGGCGAGATCGGTTGCCAGGGTCACTTTGAGCAGGCGCTCGCGGTCCGAGTCGCGCTTTTCGGCCGACGGGAGCGGGACGAAGGGGTAAAAGGTGCCCCGCTTGTAGAGGTAGACGAGGTAGGTGCCGGCCACCTTCGGCCCACCGGCGCCGCCGGCCGGATCGGACGCGCCGCCGGGGATCGGCGCGAACCCGAAGACCGAGCAGAGCAGCTGCGGCCCCCAGCCATGGTCCTCGAGGGTCGTGTTGACGACGTGGACCTCGTTGATGAGATCGCCAAAGTCGTCATCTTCGATCACGGCCCAGCGGTAGCCGTAGGAGTCGGACTCCTCGTGGATCTTCACGCCCTCGCCGAGGTCTAAGAGCTGCTCGACCTCGGTAGCGGTCTGCGCGAACTGTTGCCCCGTCGCCGGCTTGAAGCACACGCCCGCCTGGCCCGTGGGGCGCAGGCCGAGCGAGGCCTCGAGGGTGATCTCGGCGCCGGGGAGCCCGAAGAGATGGTCGAGGTCGGGCTGCGCAGGCTTCGTCCGGCCCAAAAGGACGTCGAACAGCTTCACGCGGCCCGTCCCATCTGGGCCTCGAGCTCGGTCAGCTGCTGCAGGCGGCGCTCGAGGGTGGGGTGGGTCGAGAAGAGGGTCGAGAGGCTGACGCCCTTCGCGAACGCGGGGGCGAAGAAGAAGGCGTTGAAGTGCTCCGCCGCCCGCAGGTCGCGCGTCGGGATGCGCGACATCTCGCCCGTCACCTTGACGAGCGCCTGGGCCAACAGCCGGGGCTGCCCGATGAGGATCGCCCCGGAGCGGTCCGCCGCCAGCTCCCGGTAGCGCGAGAGCGTGCGGATGAGTAGGAAGCTGATCGCGTAGATGACCGCGGAGAACAGGAGCATCCCGAGCTCGAGGATTGCCAGCTGACCGGCACCACCGCCGCCGCCACCGCCCCTTCCCCGATTTCCACCTCCGCCGAAGCCGCCGAAAAGGCCGGCGTAGAGGAGCACGCGGGTGAGCAGCCCGGCCAGGATCCCGAGGAAGCTCGCGATCGTCATGACGGCGACGTCGCGGTGCGCCACATGCGACAGCTCGTGGGCGAGCACGGCCTCGAGCTCGGGCTCGTCCAGCCGGCGCAGGATGCCCGTGGTGACACAGACGACGGCGTGCTTCTTGTCGCGCCCGGTCGCGAAGGCGTTAGGCATGTCAACATTCGCGATCGCCACTTGAGGCTTGGGCATGTCGGCCATCGCGCAGAGGCGGTCGATCACCCCGTGCAGCTGGGGTGCCTTCTCGCGCGTGACGATCTTGCCGCCCATCGAGTACAACGCGATCCGGTCCGAGTAGAAGTACTGGACGAACAGCAGCACGAACGCGATGACGAGGATGAAGACCAGCTTCAGCCCGACGAGGAACAGCACGGTGACGAAAAGGGCATAAAGCAGGCCAAGCAGGAAGATCGTCGAGATCATGCGGGCCGTCAGCCCGCGGTCAGCCGGGAAGCGTGTTTTTGTCGACAAGCTCAGGACTCCCCGGCGTCCTCGGATGCCAAGAACTCACGGAGCTCTTCCAAAGTGGCGCTCTCGTGTGGCAGCGCCAGGTCGGACGGCACGAAACGGTCCGCAGCGACTGGCTTGCCGTCCGAGCGCACCTTTTTGACCATCTGGCCGAGCACGTCGTGGAAAGTCGGCTCGTCACCGGCCTCGAGGGCCGCAAGCAACTGCTTGTCGAGGTCCTCGAGCGAGGCTACCTGGCTCTCGTCAAGCTCGAACTGGCCCTCCCCCAAGATGCGCACGATCATGATGCACCGCCCGCGTCGAGGCTGAATGGATCGGCGGGGGCGGCGGGAGTGGCCGTCGGCTTGTCCGGCACGACTTCGCCGTCGACGGGCTCCTCGGAGGCTCCCTCGGTGGTGCCCGCGCCGAGCTCTGCACTGGGCGCCGGAGCACCCTGGCCGAGCTCGCTCTTCATCGCCGCCAGCTGCAGCTCCACGTCGCTCGAGGCGGCCGCCTTGTCGAGCTGGGCCTGGATGGGGTCAGAGCTCCCGGAGAGGTCCGTGAGCGTGCCGGAAGCGAGCAGCTCGTCGACCGCACCGGCGCGCGCCTGCATCTGGGCGATCTTGTCCTGGGCCCTCTGCATGGCGAGGCCCGTGTCGCTCATCGACTCGGAGATCCCTGAGACCGCCTCTCCGATCTTGGTCTGGGCCTGGGCGGCGGTGTAGGAGGCCTTGAGGGTCTCCTTCTGGGTGCGGAAGGCCTCCACACGAGCCTGGAGCTGTTGGGTCGTCGCCTCGAGCCGCTCTTGCTGCTGTGCGAGCTGGTCGTGCTGGGTCTTCAGGCCCTCGAGCTGGGTGGCGATCCCCGACCGGCGGGTGAGCGCCTCGGTGGCGAGGTCCTCGCGGTTTTGCGTGAGCGCCTGGCGCGCCTGGTTCTGCAGCTTGGCGGCGGCGGCCTGCAGTTGCTGGGCCTGCAGCTCGATGCGCTTTTTTGCTGTAGCGACATCCGCGAGGCCCCGTTTAACCTGCTGTAGCTGCTCGATCTGCTTCTCATAGGAGAGATCAAGCGTCTCGCGCGGGTCCTCCGCCTTGTCGAGGACCTTGTTGGCCTTTGCCTGGACGATGTTCGTCAGGCGCTTCATCACACCCATATGTGCTCCCTTGACGTGTTACGGCCCAGCATAGGCGGGCTCGAGCGACAATCCCCACCGCGCCGATAGCGTGGCCAGCCATGGACGACCAGCTCTGCATCCTGACCGTGCACGCCCATCCCGACGACGAGGCCTCCAAGGGAGCAGGGACCATCGCCAAGTACCACGCCGCCGGCGTCCACACGGTTCTCGTCACCTGTACCGGTGGTGAGGAAGGCGACATCTTGAACCCTGTCATGGACACTCCCGAGGTCCGTGCCGACATCGCCGCCGTCCGCCGTAGCGAGCTCGATCAGGCCGTCGAGATCATCGGCTACGACGAGCTGGTCCTGTTCGGCTATCGCGACTCGGGCATGGCGGGCACGCCGGCGAACTCCGATCCGCGGGCATTCGCCACCCACCCGCTCGAGGAGACCGTTGAGCGCCTCGTTGCCGAGATCCGCCGCGTCCGCCCCCAGGTGGTCGTCACATACGGCGACGACCACGAGCACTACCCGCATCCCGACCACATACGAGTGCACGAGATCTCGGTGGCGGCCTTCGATGCCGCCGGCGATCCCGGAGCTTTCCCGACGGCGGGCGAGCCTTACCAGCCGGCCAAGCTCTACTACTCGGTCTGGTCGAGGGCCCGGATCTTGGCTACGCACGCGAAATTCCTCGAGCTCGGCCTGGAGTCCCCATTTGACGAGGGCTGGTTGGACCGTCCCGGAGACGAGGACAGGATCACGACCTCTATCGACCTGGTGGGCTTCGAGGACATCCGTCGCCTGGCCCTGCTCGCGCACTCGACCCAGGTCGACCCCTCTTCGAGGTACTGGTTCGGGCTGCCCCCCGAGATCATGAAGACTATCCACCCCTACGACGACTACATCCTCGCGCGCAGCCTCGTGGAGACGGAGATCCCCGAGGACGACCTTTTCGCCGGGGTGCGACTGACGACGAGCCGGTAGCATCCGCCCGCGACAACCGTGTAGGCAAGTCTGCGGTGGAAACGCCACCGGCACACCGAGGAGGACGACATGGCCAAGTGGCTGACCCAGGAGTGGCTCGATGAGGGCAAGAAGCTCGCCGAGGGACAGCCGGAGCGCCCCGGGGCTTCCGCCGGGTTGCAGTACGTGATCACCGGCGGGCCCGAGGGCGACATCCGCTACTACTGGGTGCTCGAGAACGGCAAGCTGCTCGAGTCGAAGCTCGGTGAGCTCGACGACGCCGAAGTGACGCTCACACAGAACTACGAAGACGCCATACGAATCCAAAAGGGCGAGCTCGATGCCAACGCCGCCTTCATGCAGGGACGTGTGAAGGTCACGGGCAACATGGCAAAGCTCCTGGCGCTGCTGCCAATCACGAACTCTGCCGAGTACAAACAGCTCCAGGTGGAGATCCTGGCCATCACGGAGTTCTGATCGCCTGCCGGGCCGGCGCACCCGGTCAACCCGAGCGCATGAGCTCGCGAAGCGCCCGGTAGCCGACAAGGGTCGTCCCGGTCGCCTCCACCGCCTCGACCAGGGCTCCCCTGGCGGCGAGGAGCTCGTCGTCAGCCGCGCGTTCGCGCCAGTCCGGTGCCGCAGCCCGCAGCTCGGCAGTGTCGAGCGCCGGACGCAGGCAGATCTCGGTCACGCCGGGCTCGAGCCCGGCGAGCAGCGCGCTCAGCTGTGCCGTGACACCGGCCCCGCCGAGCTCGGCCGGTTCGCCAGCGAGGATGCCGCCGGTGCCTCCGGTTTGGATGACACGGTCCGGTGAGACGACGCCGCGCTCGGCCGCGAGGGCTCGGAACGGGAAGCCAGCGAGGCGTTGCACCCCGGCGTCTGGGAGGCGCAGGGGCAGTCGGAACTCCTCGGCGAGGTCCAAGAAGACGTCGAAGAACTCCGGCTTGAGCTGGACGGCGTCGAGGTGAGCGTCTAGGTGGCTCACGTCGAAGCCCCAGTAGATGGCACGCTCGAGCTGCGCCCGGCACTCACGGTGCACCTCGTCGATATCGGCGTGGTCCCAGAGGTCGGCCGCGGTGCGCGGAAAACCACCGTCACCGTCGAGCAGGGACGGCGCATGGGTGATCGGTCCCCACCGGTACAGGTCGTGCTCGGCGTTCAAAGTGAGGCCGACACCGATGTCCTCACCGCGATAGCGCGCGGCGGCGTCGCGCGCCCAGGGCGCCGGGACCATCAAGGTTGCGGTCGTGGCCGTGGCGCTGCGCAGCGCCTCGTAGATGGCCAGGTTCCCGGAGTGGAACACACCGAGCTCAGCACAGCTCACGACGAGCAGGCGGTCCTCCGGGCCGGTACCGAGTCGCTCGAGCAGTGTCGTCACCGGACCGACGGTAGCCGGAGCGAGCCGGGCGGCCAACCGCCTGCGGGCGCTGCACGCCCCCGACTCCGCCGAAAGGACCCGCCCGATCGCTACCAGGAACAACGTGGCACACTGAGGCCATGGTTTACTCAGGCATTCTGGCTTCAGATGCTCTCGTTGGCGGGATCATCGGGGGCGTCATCGTCCTTGGGTTCGTAGTCATGATCACGCTGCGCACGCTCATGACGGTCGTGACCGAGTACCAGCGGGCGGTCTTCTTCCGCTTCGGCCGCATCCGTGCCCAGGCCAAAGGTCCGGGCTTAATCTTCCGGATCCCCGGGGTCGACCGTGTCGTGAAGGTGAACTTGCGCGTCGAGGTGGTCGACATCCCCGCCCAGTCTGCAATAACGGCCGACAACGTCACCTTGCAGGTCGACGCCGTCGTCTACTTCCGTGTCTCCGACCCGGTCAAGGCGATCGTCGGGGTGGACAACTTCCGCCTCGCGAGCCAGCGCATCGCGATGACGAGCCTGCGCTCGATCATCGGGCGCCACGAGCTCGACAACCTCCTTGCGCACCGGGAGGACATCAACAACGAGCTGAAGGCGCAGATTGCCCTGTCCACCCAGGGCTTCGGCGTCGAGGTGCACGAGGTCCAGATCCGCGACATCTCGTTGCCAAGCGAGCTCGTGCGGGCGATGTCGCGCCAGGCCGAAGCCGAACGGGAGCGCCGCGCGAAGGTGATAGCGGCGACCGGTGAGCTCGAGGCTTCGCGCGAGCTTTCGGAGGCCGCGGCGACACTTGCCTCGTCTCCGGGCTCGATGCAGCTGCGCTCGTTGCAGACACTCGCCGAGGTTGCGACCGAGCACAACTCGACCTTGATCTTCCCCATCCCGATCGAGTTGCTCGAGTTCATGCGCCGTCCCGGCGCGGCCGAGGACGGCAACCCGTTCGCTCTGTCGCCGAGACCACCGTCCCCGGTATCAGCCTCGCCCTCGCCGCCTGCGGTAGCGCCGCAGTCCGCTGCCGCCGGCGCGATAGGCGCCGCGGCGCCGTCCGAGGACGAACCCGGGGTCCCCTCGGTCTAGTTCTGCAACGCTCGCCGCAAGGGCGCGATGCGCCTGGCAACGCGACCGAGCACCAAGCCGATCGCGATGCCACCGGCGACGTCGGAGGCGTGGTGGATCTTGGTGTGGATGCGGCTGAGCGCCACGACGAAGGCAAGCGCGTAGTACACAGGTGCCCGCTCCTCGCCTTCGGCGAGCAAAGTGGCGGCACAGAAGGCGGCGGTCGCATGCCCGCTCGGGAAGCTGGAGGTGAGCGGCTGGCGGAACGGCAGCGGGTGCGCCTCAACCGGCCGCGGGCGCCTGCGCCTGAACAGGGACTTTATCCCGGCGTTGACGAGGACCGACTCGATCCCCGTGGCGACTATCGCCCGCACGCCCGCCCGGGTGTCGCCGGGGCGTCCGCGAAGAACCCGCACGAGGCCGAGCGCGAGCCACAACAGACCGAAGTCGCCGAGCGCCGAGGCTGTGTAAAAGAGGCGGTCCGCGACGCGATTGCCGCGCCAGCGGGCAAAGCTGGCGTCGACCCGGGCATCGAGCGTCTCGACGACACTGTCGCGGGCGTCGCCGTCGAGATTGGCGGCGGGGCGCATCACGCGGGCAGGCCCGCCGAGGCGACGGTCGCGGCGTCCAACGCCACAGCGTCGGGCACGCGACCGGAAAGGGCCACGGCCGCGATCGTCGGGTCACCCCCAAACGACGGACAGTATGCCTGGAAGGCGCAGTAGCAGCAGAGGCTCGACGGATTGGGCCGGAAATCGTCCTGCCTGCAAGCTCGTTCGATGGCGGACCAGACGCCGAGAGCTCGTTGCCGGGTGCCACGCATGGCCTGGTCCGTCGGGGCGGCGGAGATGACGACCCGGTCGCGCAGGTAGAGAAGGCGGACGACCGAGGGCCGTCTGCCCAGCTCGGCCTCGCACATGAGGGCGTACATCTGGACTCCGCTCAAGCGCGACCGCGACTGCTCGCTGCGAGGTGCCCGCCCGGTCTTGTAGTCGACGACGGCCAGGCTGCCGTCCTCGAGCTCGTCGAGACGGTCGATGATCCCGCGCACCGTGACGCCGTCGAGGTTGGTGGCGAGGTTTAGCTCGAGGCCGACCACCCGCACACCGTCGGGGTCCTCCAGCTCGAAGTACCGGCAGACGAGCTCGCGGGCGTCTGCAAGGAAGGCGGCCTCTTCGGCTTCGTCGAGCTTGAGCCCGTCGAGCTCCTCGTCTTCGCCCAGCTCCTGCCATGCCTTGTCGAGGCTTGCCTGTGCCGCTGACATGCTCCTCGAGCCGCTGGGGTGATCCGTGAACAGCAGCTCGAGCGCACGGTGGACGAGCGTGCCCTTTAGCGCGGCAGGCGACGGCGGCTCGGGCAGGTGCTCGACGACCGAGAAGCGGAACGCGAGAGGGCAGTTCGTAAAGGAGGTGATCTTCGAAGGCGAGAGGGTGCTCGGCAGTTCGAGCACGGTTGCCACGGGAGCCATTGTGGCCAGGCTACGCCGGGGGTGGGTCAAGAGCCCGGATCACCGATTCGGCGACGGCGCCCGGCTGCTCGAGAGGCCCGAAATGGCCGAGGCCTGCCAGCACCTCCACGCGCCCGTTCGGGAGGCGCTCGGCCAAGAGCCCCATCGCGCCCGGGGTGAAGTCGTAGCTCTCGCCGCCACAAGCGAGAACGACGGGGCACTCGATCAGGCCGAGCCGGGAGAAGGCACAGTGGCGAAAACCGTTCTCGTAGATGCGTGCCTCGTTCTCACCCCTGCAGCGGAGCCGGACCGTGCCGTCTGGCAGGTCCTCGAAGCCGAACTCGACATAGGCGGCGAGCACGTCGGCATCGAAGGTCTCAAGCGGTGGCTTGGAGGCGTAGTTCGCGTAGGCCTCGGCGCGCGAGCTGAAGATCTCCCTTCGCTGCCTGGCACCCCTCGCGAGCGGCTCGGACAGATCCGGCGAGGGCGGCTTTTCGGATGGGAAGACGACGGGTTCGAAGCAGTACAAGCTCGAGAAAGTGCCCGGCCGCGCTTGTTCGGCCAGCAAGAGGGCGGCACCGCCGCACGAGTGCCCGACCCCGACAAGCCCCTCGAGCCCGAGCGCATCGAGGGCCGTGAGGACGTCGGCCCCGAAACCCTCCCAGTTGAAGTCCAAGTCGGTGGGCGACTCGGACTCGCCCTGCCCGCGAAGATCAGGTGCCACGCAGTGGAAGTGGCCCGAGAGACTCCGTGCGAGGGGGCTGAGCACGCGCCCGTGGAAGCCCGTCGCATGGACGAGCATTGCCGGCGGGCCTTGGCCCCCGAGATCGTGAACGGCGAGGGTGACGCCGTCGGGGGTTGTGGCTCTGATGGGCGGCACCGTCCGAGCAGGCTACCAATGATGATGTTGCAGCCCGTGTAGGGCGATGGCGCCCAAGGCACGGGGCAAGCTAGAAAGTACGGGCCGTGGAACACCTGATCTCGTCCTGGGGCTATCTCGCACTGTTCCTCCTGACCTTCGCCGAGGCGGCCTGCGTGCCGATCCCTTCGGAGGTGACACTCGGCTACGCCGGGTACCTGGCTTCGACTGGCCGCTTCGAGGTGGCTCTGGTGATCGTGCTCGCAGTCGTCGGCGAGTTCCTGGGCTCCTTCGTGGGCTGGTCGATCGGCCGCTTCGGTGGCCGTCGGCTCGTCGAGAACTTCGGCCGCTACGTCCTTTTGACAAACGCCGATCTCGACCGAGCTGAGCGGTGGTTCTCCAAGCGCGGCGAGCCGGCCGTGTTCCTAGGGCGCATCCTTCCTGTCGTGCGCACGTTCATATCGATCCCAGCCGGGCTCGCGGAGATGAGCCTCGTTCGCTTCGGCGCGGCCACCTTTGCCGGCAGCGCGATCTGGTGCACAGCGATCGCGCTCGTTGGCTACGAACTCGGCGGGGAGTGGTCCAAGATCACCAAGGGGTTCAGCGCCGCGGGCTACCTGCTCGTCGCTGTGGCCGTCGTCGTGATCGCGGTCTTCGTTCTCCACCGCTACTCGGCTGTGCGCCGCGAGCGCGAGGCGACCGACCGCTAGCGGGCTCCGGCGCCCGGCGTGCTCAGCTCTTAGGGCAGCGGGCCGTCGAGGCCTGAGCGGAGTTCGCACTGACCTCGAGGCAGGACTCGTCGACGGCGACGAAGTCCCTGGCCGGGATCTCCTTCATCATGTCGACGAGCGTGATCGGCCACTGGGGCAATGCGCTCCCCTGGAAGTACCAGTCGCTGCCGTTGTCGGCGAGTATCAGGCCGTAGTGCTGCATTGCCTTTATGACCACGGCCAGTTGGGTGCAGTAGGGCGTCCCGGCCTTGCAGATGTCCGAGGCACTGAACCCCGCGCTGAGGCGGAACCGCGCCCCCATCGGGGGGTAGTCGGCACCGCAGGACCCGGCTTCGTGACGCGCCGGCCATATGTAGGCCTCGTCGGTGCACTCGGTCGTGAACCTGATGGCGTGGTCGAGCTTGCCCGAGAGCACCTCCTGGTACAAGAGCAGCCCTGGCAGTATCGGGAGTCCGGCGGCATCGGCCGATGTCCACCCGGCCGGGCGAAGCGCGTTCGAGCTCAGGCTCCAGATCGCGCCCGAGCCTGCCGTCGAGCCGGTCTTCGACACGTACTGGGCGTCCCAGAGCTCATAGAGCACGCAGGTCGCCGGGTCCACCATGAGGGCGTGCCGGTCGCCCGAGGCGTTCTGGCCGCCTTCGATAGGCGTGTTCGGGCCGAAGGGGTAAGGACCCGGGTTGGACTCGCTGGCGTACTCGAACCTCAAGTGGATGAAGGACTGGGTCTTCGGGTTGATGACCGTCCACGGGATCCCGTAGGGGTAGCCGCCCTCGTTGGGCCCGAAGTCGGGATGCAGGTTCGTGCTCGAGACCGCCATGTGCGCCAGCCACGTTGCGCTGTTCTTGTTGACCGGCAGCGTGGAGATGTCGGTGTTCCAGACGTTGTCGGCGGGGAACATCTCACACTTCGGAGCCCCGGGCACCGAAGGGCCCTTCGGCGTGGCGGTGGGCGTTAGCGCCCTGGACCTGCTCGCACCGAGAGCAGCAGGAGCGGCTGCCATCAAGAATGCGGGACACAAAACAGCGGCGATCCATCCAAGACGGCGCCGCGGGCGCGATCGATGAGAGCTTTCCATCTTCGGAGTATCGGCCTGAGCTCCCGAGCCTTGAGGGATTCTTGCCAGGCCCGGGGCCAAGCCCTACGGTCGGCCGGAGGAGGGAACCGGTGATGGACGAATTCGAGAAGCTCACGCAGGCGACAACGGACCCGCTCGCCCACCTTCTGGAGGAAGCCGTCGCCCTCGCCCGCCTGGCGGGCGAGCTCACCCTCGGTTACTTCCGATCATCGAGCCTCGCGGTCGATGTGAAGATCGACGGCTCGCCGGTGACCCATGCCGATCGGAGAGCCGAACGCCTCATCCGCGAGGAGCTCGAGCTGCGCCACCCGGCCGACGGGATCGTCGGGGAGGAAGAAGGGGTCAAAAAGGGCGAGTCCGGGCGGCGATGGTTCGTCGACCCGATCGACGGGACCATCGCCTTCACCCGCGGCGTTGGCACCTACACGAACCTTCTCGCCTTGGAGGACGAGGCGGGAATCGCCATCGGCGTGATCAACGCGCCGGCTCTCGGGGAGACGGTCTACGCGGCGCGAGGCATTGGGTGCTACTGGAACGGTGCCCGCGCGCACGTGAGCGGGATCGAGAACCTCTCCGAGAGCTATCTCACGACGAGTGCCTTCGACAATTGGGAGGAGGCGGCATTGCTCGCGGTGAAAAGGGCAGGCGTGCAATTACGGACATGGGCCGACGGTTTCGGCTACGCCCTCGTCGCGACCGGGAGGGTGGACGCGATGACCGACATGCAGGCCGAGTCCTACGACATCGCCCCGATGCCCGTGATCCTCTCGGAGGCAGGCGGGCGCTTCAGCGACCTTACCGGCGAGCCGCGCTACGACGGCGGCTCGGCTCTTGCCACCAACGGGCGCATCCACGACGCGCTCTTGAGGCTCTTGGTCCGCTCGTGAAGCCCGACCCGGCCCTCGGCTCGCTCCTCGTAAGGGGGATCGGCCAGCTCGTCACGAACCGGCCCGAGCTCGGCTCGGGGGCGCTCGGTTTGCTGCGCGACGTCGACCTCGTCGTTGAGGGAGGCAAAGTTGCCTGGATCGGAGCGGCCAGGACGGCTCCGGCGACCGATTCGGTCCTCGACGCGGCCGACCGGTGCGTGATCCCCGGTTTTGTCGACTCGCACACGCACCTTGTCTTCGCGGGCGACCGGGTCGAGGAGTTCACGGCGCGGATGTCCGGCCAGCCTTATGTGGCCGGAGGGATCTTCTCCACCGTCGCGGCCACACGCTTAGCTCCCGAGAGCGAGCTCTTGCGGACGGCCAGCAAGCTCGCGCGCGAGGCCGAGGCGCAGGGCACGACGACGCTCGAGACGAAATCTGGTTACGGCCTCACAGTCATCGACGAGTCGCGATGCCTAGACGTCGCAGGGAGCGTCGCGGAGGAGGTCACCTACCTGGGCGCCCACGTCGTGGCGCCCGAGTACCGCGACCGGGAGAAGGACTACGTCGCTCTCGTCACAGGTCCCATGCTCGAAGCCTGCGCTCCCCGGGCCAGGTGGTGTGACGTCTTTTGCGAAGAGGGGGCCTTCGGCCCCGATGCCACGCGGGAGATCCTCGAGGCGGCGCGGGCGTGTGGCCTCGGACTGCGTGTGCACGCGAATCAGCTCACCCACGGCGAGGGGGTCCGCCTCGCCGTCGAGATGGGCGCGGCTTCCGCGGACCACTGCACTCACCTCGACGCCGCCGACATCGACGCGCTCGCCGGTTCCGCGACAGTGGCGACCCTGCTACCCGGGGCCGAGTTCTCAACTCGCTCGCCCTACCCCGACGCGCGCCGGCTCCTCGAGGCAGGCGTGACTGTCGCCATCGCGACCGACTGCAACCCCGGGACCAGTTACACGACGAGCATGCCTTTTGTGATCGCCCTGGCCGTGCGCGAGATGCACATGACCCCGGACGAGGCGCTCCATGCGGCTACGGCCGGAGGTGCCCGGGCGCTGCGACGCGACGATCTCGGTGCGCTCGGGCCCGGCAACCGCGCCGATCTCGTCGTACTGGACGCTCCTGCTCCCGCGCATCTCGCCTATCGCCCCGGCGTCGATCTTGTCGCCACCGTCATGCGCGCGGGCCGGATAATCGACCCAATGCCCGCCAAGTCGCCCGCCGGGCGCGACCCGGCGTGCTGAGCGCTTTGTGACTGCCCGCCGCGGACGGCGGGTGCCTGCGACTTAAGCTGCCCAGGCTGTGATCGACTCGGACCTGAAGCCAGCCCCAACGCGGGCGCGCAAAACCGGTGCGCACCGGCGACGGCGTCGCCGCTTGTACGAGTGGGTGAGCGTCGTTGTGTTCGCCGTCCTCGTGGCAGGGGGGCTGCGCACATTCGTCGTGCAGGCGTTCTTCGTGCCCAGCGGCTCGATGCTACCGACCCTTCAGATAGGCGACCGTATTCTCGTCGTGAAGGCCGGTTACACGATCCACCGCGGGGACATCGTCGTGTTCCGCCGGACGCCGGCCGATACCTCCACCACCGACGCAGATCTCGTGAAGCGCGTCATAGGCCTGCCGGGCGAGACGATCTCGTCGCACGGCGACACGGTGCTCATTGACGGCAAGCCGATCGCAGAGCCATGGTTACCGCCTCTCGGGATGCAGGACGGCACCAACTGCGCGGAGAGCGCCTTCGATATCCCGACGACGAAGATCCCGCCCAACCACTACTTCATGATGGGTGACTGTCGCGGGAACTCCGTCGACAGCAGGTCCTGGGGCACCGTCCCGTCCTCGTACATCGTGGGCAAGGTTTTCGTCATCGTGTGGCGCTTCGGCCACCCCTACTTTCACTGGTTCTGACCCGCCCCTTGGTGAACGGCCCGTCAACCTTGTCGACCCGGCGCAGCGCCAGCGCGGCCTCGGCTCGTCGCCGACGGGCGCGCCTGGCCGCGCTCCGGCGCCGCCGGGTCGTGCTCGCACTCATGCTCATCATCGTCGTGTTGGTAGTCGCGAAGCTTGCCTTTGGCGCCAGCGGCGGGCCCCAGCTGACCCCGCAGCAAGCCAGGGTCGTCGCGATTTCGACGAGCCAGCTCGGCTACAAGACCGACCCCCCCGATACCTACTGCAACCGCTTCAGCGCCTATTGGCACACGGGCGCTCTCGACTGTCCCAACTCGAACCGGGACGAGCAATGGTGCGCGGACTTCGCCGCCTGGGTGTGGCGCAAGGCCGGCGTCCAGTTCGTCTACGGCCAGGGCCCGGGCGAGATCAACGCAGCCTCGGTGAGCTTTTACCTGTGGGGTGTCGCGCACCACCGCTGGCACGCGGTCGGGTCTGGCTACGTCCCCGAGCCCGGGGACGTAGCCGTCTACGGGCTCGACATCGGGAGCACGCAGGCACAGCACGTGGCGATTGTCACCAGCTACGTACCCGGGGCGAGGGGCCCGAACGTCGTCAACGGTGACGGGGAACGGACCGGCTTCAGCGTCGTCGAGACCGGTATCGACCAGTACAAGGCCGACCTGACAGGTGACGGTGGTCTGCTGGCCGGGTACGTGTCGCCCGCGCCCGAGCCGCACCCCCACTGACACTGGGCCGATCGTCAGGTGATGCGGACGCGCCAGAGCCGTTCATTGCGCTAGAACAGGTCTATGGCGATTGCAACGGTGAACCCTGCTACCGGTGAGACCCTCAGGACCTTCGAACCCCATGACGGGGCAGAAATCGAGCGACGAGTAGCTCTCGCAGACAGCGCGTTCGGCTCCTATCGCCGGACCACTTTCGAGGAACGAGCCCGGCTCGTGCGCGCCATGGCGGACGTGCTCGAGACGGACCAGGCGACGATCGCCGAGATGATGACCATCGAGATGGGCAAGCCCATCGTCCAGGCCCGTGCCGAGGTCACAAAGTGCGTCGGCGTGCTGCGCTACTACGCGGAGCACGCCGCGGCAATGGTCGCCGATGAGCCGGTTCCCGGCACGGCCGCCAAGTACGGCTCGTACCTCAAGTACCAGCCGATCGGCCCGGTATTGGCCGTGATGCCTTGGAACTTCCCGCTTTGGCAGGTCATCAGGTTTGCAGCTCCGACATTGATGGTCGGAAACGTCGCGCTTTTGAAGCACGCTTCGAACGTGCCCCAGACGGCGCTCATCATCGAGGACGCGGCCCGTCGCGCCGGCTTCCCCGAGGGCGTGTTCCAGACCCTTCTCGTCGGCGGCGACGGGGTGAAGGCGATCTTGGAGGACGAGCGCGTCGTCGCCGCCACGTTGACGGGCAGCGAAGGCGCAGGGCGCTCGGTCGCGGCCATAGCGGGTAACGCCATCAAGAAGACGGTTCTCGAACTGGGTGGCGCAGACCCGTTCATCGTGATGCCGTCCGCCGACATCGAGCGAGCGGTCGAGGTCGGCGTGACGGCGCGTGTCCAGAACAACGGCCAGAGCTGTATAGCGGCAAAGCGGTTTCTCATCCACGAGGCGATCGCGGATCAGTACGAGGAGCGCTACGGCGAGGCAATGTCCAAGCTCGTCGTCGGCGACCCTCTCGACGAGGCGACCCAGATTGGGCCGCTAGCTACCGCCCAAGGTCGCGCCGAGGTGAACGAGCAGGTTACAGACGCGCTGTCGAAGGGGGCAAAGGCCCTCTGCGGCGGTGAGGCGATTGAGGGTCCGGGATGGTTCGTGCAGCCCACGTCCCTTACGGGGCTCACCCCGCAGATGCGGGTCTATCGCGAGGAGGTCTTCGGACCCGTGACCTCGTTCTTCCGCGTTGCCAGCATCGACGAAGCGATTGCGCTTGCCAATGACTCCGACTTCGGACTCAGCTCGAGTGTCTGGACCGAGGACGCGGCCGAAAAGGAGCGCTTCGCCGACGAGATCGAGGCAGGAATGGTCTACATCAACGCCATGACCGTCTCGTACTTCGACCTTCCCTTCGGTGGCATAAAGCGCTCTGGCTACGGCCGGGAGCTCTCGGCTGTCGGCGTCCGGGAATTCACCAACATCAAGACTGTCTGGCAGGGCTGAGCGAGGCGAGCGCACCCGACCTTGACGCGGCCGACTTCCTGTGGCCGTCATAGGACGCGCTTGGCCATCTCCGAGGTGTCATATCCGCCTAGTGCATGCACCGAAGTTTGGAACCGGCCTGATGACAGCAGGTCCCACAAGGGTGCCAGCAACGGGTCATCGACCGATTCGGCTTCCAGCACAAGGTCGTAGGGTTCTGTTTTTAGGGGGATGAAGCCGAGCCCGAACGCCCGCGCCGCGGCGAGCACGCCGAGGCCGCAGTCGGAGCGGCCTGCGGCTATGGAGGCTGCGACCGCGAGGTGAGTGTGCTCTTCGCGCCGATAGCCGGAAACTAAGGAGGCTGAGATGGCGAGGCGATCGAGCTCGTAGTCGAAGAGGGCCCGCGTCGCCGAGCCTGGTTGACGGTTGACGTACTTGATGCCGCCTCGGGCAAGGTCCGCGAGGCCCGAGAGGCCGAGCGGATTGCCCGGGGCGACGATCAGTCCTTGTTCTCGACTGACCAATCGCACGGCGGCAAGGTTGCGCCCTGGGAGCACGTGATCGAGGTAACCGAGGCCGTAATCGCCTGTGGTCGGGTCGAGTTGGACCGTGCCGGCGAGGTGGCACAGCCCGTCGCGAAGCGCGGCGAGCCCTGCGAGCGAGCCCAAGTTCCAAGTCGCAAGTGTCTGGCTTCTGGAACCACTGCGCAATGCCGATGCCGTCAGATCGAGAGCGAGGTCCCCGGATCCCACTTCCACGACGGTGCTCTCGATCTCGGCCGGGTTCCTTAGGAGCTGGATCTCCACGTCGGCGCCCTCGCCGTGGCCTTCCGACCCAGCAGGTACCAGCAACAGCCCGTCCGCGCGAACGAGAGAAGTGAGCACGCCCGCACCGCGGGGGAGCGCCACCGCTACGAGGCGCCCGTTCACAGCTCCGAGGCGGACGCGCACCCATTCGTCGAGGTCCGCTGGCGACTTGATCTCGCGCGCGAGCAGAGCATGGGAAGTCGGTCGGGCTTGTTCGATGGAGCCTTCGAGACGCGCGATGAGCGGTTTGGCGAAGACATCGAAGCTGAGCGCCGCCGAGACCGGATAACCTGGCGCCCCCACAACGGGCGTGCGGTCGATAGCTCCCAGCACGACGGGGTGGCCCGGCCGGACCGCCACGCCATGCACCGCCAGCACGCCAAGGTGCCTGATAACCGCTACCGTGTGATCGTCGCGCCCCGCGCTGGCACCAGCAACGATGATCAACAGGTCGCAGGTCTCTGCCGCTTTCGCGGCGGCGCGCCCGATCTGTTCGGGGTCGTCGGGCTCGATCGGGAGCACGACCGCTTCGCACCCGAGCTCTCTTGCTTGCCCGGCCAGCATGATCGAGTTCGTGTCATAAAATTGACCACCTTTCAGTTCGGCACCGACGGGCCGGATCTCGTCACCCGTGGGCAGGACCGCTACGAGCGGTCTCCGCCGCACTAGCACGCTGTCCACGCCTGCGGCCCCGCAGGCGGCGACATCGACGGCGCGCAGGCGATGACCTTCGAACAGGAGGAGCTCGTTGGCGACGATGTCCTCGCCGATCGAGCGCACGTTCTGATACGCGACCGCCTCGCAGCGGAGCTCGGCCGCACCATCTCGGACGCGGACGTTTTCGCGCATCACCACGGCGTCGAAACCTTCGGGGAGAGGATCCCCGGTGTCGACCACCTCGTATCCGCCGACGGGAATCAGGAGCGGCGCTTCCTCCGCGGCGCCGACGGTGTCGGCCGCGCGCACGGCGATTCCGTCCATGGCCGAAGCGTCGAAGGGAGGAGACGACCGCTGCGCCCAAATGTTGCGGGCCGTGACCCGGCCAGCGGCCTCGGAGACCGGCAGCAGCACGGTCTCGAGGCGGTCGGGGCACAAGGCCTTCGTGCACGCCGAGTACCAGACCTCGAGTGCCTCTGCGACAGTCGTCACGACTATGCCCGTACCCTCCCGAAATAGACTACGTCGCCTGTGACGAGGGGCTCTTCAGGATCGGGGCGCACCTTTTCGCCGTTCAAGGCAACAACGAGCTGCGAGCTGAGCCTCACTCCTATCGCCTCGGCCGCACCGCCGAGCGTGGCCGCACGAAGCGTGATCGGGCCAGGCCGGCGGGACCCTTCAGCGTCGAGCCATTGGACCTGAATCGTCGGCTGAGGTTGGGCTCTCGCGGTCTCGTACTCCTGCGGATTGTTTAGATTGGTCACCGACTCGAGCCCCGGGTCGAGGCTTGCAACGCACGGGTCTGCGAGCAGCGACGCCTCGTCGAGCTCCTTCCAACTGCACGCCTCGAGCAGGAGTGAGACACGTAGGCGCTGAGAGCTCAGCAAGCTCCGCACGAGAGGCCCCAGTCCCACGCGATAAGCAGCTGAGAGTGGCTGGCGAAACCCACGCACGCACGGGACGCACGCCTCGGCGCTATCACCGAGCTCACTCACAACTCGGCGCAAGAATGCGGGATGGAGGAACGGCAGATCAGTGGAGGAAACGTATGCGACGTCGCATCGGCCCTCCAGCGCGTCGAGGCCTACGCTCAGGCCCGCCAGCGGGCCCTTGTCCTCCTCGAGGTCCTCGAGGACTTCGAACGTGGCTGGCAGGTGGGGGAGCGGCTGGCCCGGCGAGCGGACTAGCACCAGCGGGCCGCAGACTCCCCGAGAGACTATTCCTGCGACGCGCCGGACCAGGGTGGAGCCATGCCATGCCAGGCAAGCCTTGGAATCGCCCATCCGAGACGACAGGCCTCCGACAAGGACTATCCCGCCGTTGCGACTCACGAAGTGCCAGGCCTACTCATGTCTCTATGGGCCCTATTGGGTACGACAAGCGGACGTGTTCAACCGGCGTCGTGTGGATCTCCCTGGTTCGAGAGCTCGTCCGCGATCCGACGGGCGGTTGCCAGGGCGTCGGCGAGCGGCACTCCTGAACGGGCCGCGAGGTAGCAACTGACTGGCGCTGCCGTACGCTCGGATGCGTGTGCGGCGACTCCGGCGAGCGCGAGGAGCGTCTCGATGTCTCTGTCCGAGATGGAGGGCGAGCCCAAAGCCACCGTGTACCTGTCGAGCCAACTACGCATGTCGAGTGCCATGACCACCGAGCCTAGCCAGCAGCCGCGCGTCCCATCTTCGGCTCGGGTCGTAAGGGTGCCCCTGGCCATGGACAAATCTCCGAGTGCCGTACTGCGGTCCGCCGCCGGCGATGCCCGGCCCTTCGCGCTCGTCGGCGCATGGTCGGGCGGCCATGCCCTTGTTGGGTCGGAGCCCCTGCTGGTCGCCGAGGACGCCGACGACCCTTTCGCAGTGCTCGACGAGCAGCCAGCGATCACCGCCACCGTGCCTGGCGCAACCGGGGGTGGTTGGGTCGGGTACCTCGGCTACGGCCTAGCCCGGCTCGTCGAGCGGTTGCCGGCCTCGCCGCCGCGCCCCGTGCCGGTGCCGAGTTCGATACTCGCCTTTTACGACCACCTGCTCGCTCGCGACGACTTTGGCAGATGGTGGTTCGAAGCCCTCTGGTCAAAAGAGCAAGAAGAGCGTCTTGAGTCTCGCCTAAGCGAGTGGCAGCGTCGCGCCCGCGAGCCAGAAGCCGGCAAGGCTAGGTTCGAATGTGGGAGTTTCCTCCCGAGCCCGGATGCGGAGAACCATCTCGTGTTGGTGGCGCGGGCGATCGAGCACATCCGCTCCGGCGACGTGTTCCAGGTCAACGTATGCACGCGCCTCGAGGCCGAGTTCACCGGGGACCCGATCGAGCTCTTCTGCGCGGGTGCGGATCGTCTTTCGCCGCGCTATGGCGCCTTCCTCGGGCACCCTTCGCTTGCTGTGGCCAGCTTTTCGCCCGAGCTCTTCTTGAAACGCCGCGTTCGGCAGGTCCTGAGCTCACCAATCAAGGGAACGGCGAGGCGTCAAGGCCAGTCTGCGACAAGCCGTGACCAGTTGGTCGGCTCGGGCAAGGACCGAGCCGAGAACCTGATGATTGTCGATCTTGTGCGTAACGATCTCGGGCGCGTTTGCCGTTACGGGAGCGTCAAGGTGCCGGAGCTCTACAGAGTTGAGAAGCACCCCGGCGTGTGGCACCTCGTTTCTGATGTGTCAGGAGAGCTGTCAGATGGTGTGTCCGACGCCGAGCTGTTGCGTGCGACCTTCCCGCCCGGTTCGGTCACGGGCGCCCCGAAGGTCAGAGCGATGGAGCTGGTGACGGAGCTCGAAGGAACGGCCCGCGAGGTCTACACAGGCGCTGTCGGGATCGCGAGCCCAGTGACGGGTCTCGAGCTGAACGTCGCCATCCGGACCTTCGAGCTGTCAGACGGGAAGGTCTGGCTCGGCGTTGGCGGAGGTGTCGTGGCCGACTCGGAACTAGATCGCGAGCTCGAGGAGTGCTTCGACAAGGCCCGCCCCTTGCTGGCGGCCATAGGGGCAGAGCTCGGGCCTGCCCCCCGGCACGCCGGAGGCGGCGTGGCGAAAGCCGCGGTGAGGAGCGTGGCACCTCCTCTCATCGATCCAGGTGCGGGCGTATTCGAGACGATCCTTGTTCTCGGCGGCCAGCCCGTCGAGCTGGAGTCGCACCTCGGTCGCCTTACTGCGAGCGTCTCGCGCCTTTACGGATCGTACCTTTCACCCGGCCTTGCTGCGGAGGTGATAGCAGTCGCGGCGAGCCGGACTGGCCCACACCGCCTGCGGGTCCGCGTGTACCCCTGCCCCACGGGGGCCCTCGGGACTGACATCTCGATTTCGGCGGCTCCAGAGGCCTTCTCCGGCTCCACCGGCCCCGGCGTGAGGTTGGTCCCGGTCACACTTCCCGGCGGGCTTGGTAGACACAAGTGGCACGATCGAGCGATCTTGTCCGATAGGCACGAATCCGTCGGCCTTGGCGCGCACGACCAGCTCCTTTTGGTTGATGAGGACGGGGCCGTTCTCGAGAGCGAGCTAGCAAACGTCTTTGCTGTTCTCCGGGGCGTTGTCCGGACGCCGCCGGTTGACGGGCGCATACTCGCGGGCACCACACGCGAGGCGGCGATAAGGCTAGCGAGGGCCGCAGGCTTCGAGGTCTCGGACCAAGCCCTCACCATCATCGAGCTCGCGTCGGCCGAGGAGGTGTTTCTCACAAGCTCGATCCGGGGCGTTCGCGCCGTGCGTGAGCTCTCGGGGGGCCGATCTTTCGAGCTCGGCCCGATCACGACTCGGATCGCGAAAGCCCTCTGGGCATCGTGGAACTGTGCCGTTGCCGGCATCGTCGCAGCTAATGTGCACGATCTGGCACGGCCGGTGCCGTATCCGACGGGAACGGCGTCGCGAGCTGTGCAAGGGGGGAAGTCGTCTTGACGAGGTTCGTGTTGAAGCGTCTCGGCTACGCGCTCCTGACCTTGTTCATCCTGAGCCTCATTGTCTTTTTCGCCGGCCGGGTCGTACCCGGAGACCCGGGGCGTTCCATCCTCGGGCCTTTTGCTCCGGAAAGTGCGGTCCGCGTGCTGGACCACAAGCTGGGAGTTGACCGGCCCCTAGTCACTCAGTACTGGACCTGGGTGTCCAGTTTCCTGCGCGGCAACATGGGCAACTCGTATCAGTACCAGACTCCGGTGCGACCGTTCATCTCCAAGGCGCTTTTCAATTCACTAAAGCTCGCCGGTGTCGCTTTTGTCATCGTGGTGCCATTGTCGATCCTCGCCGGCGTGGTCGCGGCGCTCTTTGCCGGTCGTGCTGTCGACAGGACCATCACCGTGGTCGGCCTATCGGCCTCGACGGTGCCGGAGTTCGTGTCGGGCATTGTCGTGATCATCTTGTTCGGGATCGACCTGAAGCTCCTACCGATCACCGCGGCCACGAGCCCAGGAGCCTCGGTCGTCACCCAACTGGATCACCTTCTCCTGCCCGCGGTCCCGCTCGTGCTGGTCCTGTTCGGCTACATCGCCCGCATGGCCCGCGCCGGCACGATCGAGGCGCTCGATTCCGACTATGTGCGCACAGCCTGCCTCAAAGGCCTCCCGCGGACTGTAGTCATCTTCCGCCACGTGCTGCGCAACTCGTTGCTGCCGACGATCACAGTCATCGCGACACAGATGGGCTATCTGATAGGTGGTCTCGTGGTGGTCGAGAAGATATTCAACTACCAGGGCATCGGCGATCTCATCTACACATCCGCGCAGCAGAAGGACTTTCCCATGCTCGAAGCTGGTGTCTTGTGCATAGGCATCGTGTACATGGTCGCCACCTTCATCGCGGACATCTTGTACACGCTGCTGAATCCGCGCATGCGTCTCGGGGGCGTCGAGTGATCGGCCTCGGCTCTGGCGCTTTTGCGGCCTCGGTGCCGGCGGGTGCACCCGCCGGTAAGACCGGTGACTCCACTGGCGCGAGCGTGGGGAGCGCCAGACGTGCCCGTCTCCGCCAGCTCCTAGGTTTGAAGACATTCGAGGTTGGCGCGGTAGTTGTGCTTTTTTGGATCATCTGCGCGGTGTTCGGATCCTCGTTCGCGCCATACAACCCCGTGTCGCAAAACTTTCTCGCGTTCAACGCGGCACCGTCGTCCGTGCACTGGTTCGGCACTGATTACTTGGGCCGCGATGTGCTTTCGCGCGTCATTGTGGGAAGCCGCCAGATCCTGATCATCGCGCCTCTTGCGACCCTGCTCGGTACGGTGGTTGGAACAGCGTTCGGTCTTGTCATGGGTTACTTCCGCGGCATCGTCGACGTTGTTTTGAGCCGAGTTTTCGAGGCGGTCCTTGCTCTCCCGTTGTTGATCGTCGCGTTCTTGTTCGTCGCCGCGGCCGGTCCCTCTTCCGAGACGCTCATCGTCGTCATCGGTTTCGTGTTTGTCCCGCTGATAGCCCGGACGGTGCGCTCCGCGGTGCTTCAGGAACGTCAGCTCGACTATGTCGCCGCGGCGCGGCTGCGCGACGAGAACGCCCTTTACATCATGTCCGCCGAGATCCTCCCGAACGTGCTCTCGCCGGTACTGGTTGAGTTCACGGTTCGACTGGGGTACGCGATCTTCACCATCGCGACGCTGTCGTTTCTCGGCTTCGGCGTGCAGCCGCCGACGCCCGACTGGGGGTACGACATCTCCGCCAGCTACGGCTTGATCACTGCCGGGTACTGGTGGGAGACGCTCTTTCCGGCACTAGCCATCGCGTCGCTCGTGGTGGCGGTCATCCTCGTCGCCGACTCCATCGAGACGGTGCTGGCTTCATGAGCGCCGAGCCGCCAGCCGAGCTCACCTCTGAGTTAGAGCGGCAGCCTACGCTGGAAGTGGACCATGTCGGGGTCAGCTACACCGTCCGCGGCAGCGACAGGTTGGCGCTGCGCGATGTCTCGTTTCAGATCGGTCGCCGCGAGTCCTACGGGCTCGTAGGCGAGTCCGGCTCGGGCAAGTCGACCATGGCGCTCGCGCTCACGCGTTACCTTCCCCGCAACGGGCGGGTGAGCGCTGGAAAGGTAACCATCGCCGGCCAGGACCTGTTGGCGCTCAACAAGAAAGACCTCCAGCACTTTCGCGCTCGGACCGTGTCGATGGTCTACCAGGAGCCTGGGCGCTCTCTCAATCCGTCGCTTCGCGTCGGCCGCCAGCTCGCCGAGGTATTCGAGATCCTCGGCCTCGACAAGTCGTCGGCCTACGACCAGTCCCTCGCAGCCATGGCACGAGTGCAGATCTCGGACCCGGCCCGCGTGATGCGGTCCTATCCTCACCAGCTGTCTGGCGGCATGTTGCAACGCGTGATCATCGCAATGGCTCTAGCCTCGGAGCCTTCGCTCCTCATCTTGGACGAGCCGACGACAGCGCTCGACGCGACTGTCGAGGCCGAGGTGCTGGACCTTGTTCAGTCCCTGCGGCACGAACTCGAGATGTCGGTCCTCTTGATTAGCCACAACCTCGCTGTGATCGCCAAGATGTGCGACCGGGTGGGTGTCATGTACGCGGGTGAGCTCGTCGAGGAAGGCCCGGCGCTCAAGGTGTTCAACGAGCCTCGCCATCCCTACACCGTCGGACTCATCCGTTGCATACCCCGGCGGGGCCAGCGCAAGGACCAAAGCCGCCTCGACACGATCCCGGGGTTCCTGCCTGCGCCCGGCGAGACCGGCACAGGATGCATCTTTGCGGCCCGCTGCGGACTCGCCGAGGAGCGTTGTCTCGCACAAGAGCCGCCCATGTACGCGCTCGGCGCGGAGCGTGGGTCGCGCTGCCACTTTCATGCCCGTGCCACCTCGCTTCCCAGAGCGGATATCGCCAACGTCCAGACGCGCTCATATGACGGGGAGGGCGCGTCGATCATCAGGCTCCGGTTGGTGTCGAAGACATACGTCTCGCGCGGTGAACGGGTGCCCGCCCTCGTGGACGTCCATCTCGACATTTGCTCGGGGGAGACGCTCGGGCTGGTAGGTGAGTCGGGTTCCGGCAAGACCACGCTTGCGCATGTGTTGATGGGCCTGACACCTCCCGACGAAGGGTCGGCTATCGAGCTCAGTGGCATTCCACTTGCCGCTCTGGCCTCAGGTCGAACTCGTGAGCAGTTGAGGGCGTTGCAGATCGTGTTTCAGAACCCTGACTCGGCGCTCAATCGTCGTCACACGGTCCGGCAGCTGATCAGTCGGTCGCTTGCCAGATTGGGCGGTCTACGAGGCAGGGCGCGCGAGGTCCGCCTGATGGAGCTTGTAGCTGCGGTGAGGATGGAACCGCGTCAGCTGTCGATGCGTCCCGCTCAGCTCTCCGGCGGGCTCAAGCAACGGGTGGCCATCGCGCGGGCCTTTGCCGGCACGCCGAGCGTCGTGGTTTGCGACGAGCCGACTTCCGCGCTCGACGTGTCCGTGCAGGCGGCGATACTCAACCTCTTGGCCGACCTCCAGGCCAAAGAGCAAGCGACATATCTGTTCATCTCCCATGACCTCGGTGTTGTGCGTTACCTGGCCGACCGTATCGCCGTCCTATATCTCGGACGCGTTGTGGAGATCGGTCCGGCCGAGGCCGTGTTCTCGGGCCCCCACCACCCTTATACCGAGGCCCTCTTGTCGGCGGTTCCGAGCATCGACGGTCAACTGCGCGACCGCATCCGCTTGAGCGGGGAGATCCCGAGCCCGGCAGACCCTCCATCCGGGTGCGTGTTCCACACCCGGTGCCCACGGCGACTGTCGAGCGGACAGTGCGAATCAGTCGAGCCACCCCTGGTCGAAGTCGAGCCCGGGCACTCTATGGCCTGCCATATCTTATTCGATCAATTGCATCGACTACAGATTATCGATCGATATGATAGTGTTTGACGAATGGATGACACCGGTGAGACGGGGGACGCTACACTCGGCGCCGACCGTGTGGTTCGAGTAAGAGCTTTCTGGTGAACAGGGGGGCATGATGGGAATCGATCACGATCGGGTGGACTCCTTGCGGAAGGGTCGTAGCGAGCTCGAAAACCACGTCATCGATGAGTTTCTAGCCGGGAGGGTGTCCCGTAGGGAGTTCCTCAGGCGGGGCAGTGTTCTTGGGATGTCCGTTCCGCTGATCGGTGCGATCGTCGGCATCCGCGGACGCCTTGATGGCATCAGGACGGAGAGGCCACGATCGACCGCTGGGGCAAGCTCGGCGAGGCTCGGGAAGGCGGGCTCAAAGATCAACGTGGGTTCAATCGTCCCCACGGCTTCGCTCAACCCGGTCACCATCGAGGACGAAGGCGGCCTCGAGATGCTCGGCCAGACGGGCGAGTACCTCTACCTTGCCGACCAGCAAGCCGGGCTGCAGCCGGTTCTTTCCACGGGCCACACCACGAACGCGGACTCGACGGTGTGGACCGTGAACATTCGCAAAGGCGTGAAGTTCCACGACGGGACTCCGCTAACGGCCGACGATGTCGTCTACACATACAAGCTCCAAGCGGATCCCAAGGGCGATGGCAACGCCCTTTCCGTCTTCGGCGGTCTGCTCGTCCCCGACGGAGTCGTAAAGGTTGACGACTACACCGTTGCGTTCCACCTCGAGGCGCCGGACGGGAATTTCCCGTATGCCCTTTCGTCGGAGAACTACAACTGCATCATCATCCCGAACAATTACGATCCCGCCGACTGGCAGAGCTCGTTCATTGGTACGGGCCCGTTCGTGAAGACGGCCTACACCGAGAAGGTCGGCGCGTCCTTTGCTCGCAACGAGAGCTACTGGGGCAGAAAGGCCCTCCCGAGCTCCACGCACTGGACCTTCTACGACTCCGAGACGCCGATGAGCCTCGCCCTCCAGGCGGGGACGATCGACTGCCTCGACCAGTTCTCGGTTTCGGTGAGCCCGGAACTTCTCAACGGCGACTACAACGTCATCGCCTTGAAGGCCTCCACTCACCGCGAGCTGTCAATGCGTTGCGATCTCAAGCCCTTCGACGATCCGCGCGTGCGCCAGGCGATCGCGCTCACGATCAACCGGCCCGAGCTCGTGAAGGCTCTGTTCAAGGGTTACGCGCAGGTGGGCAACGACAATCCGTTCGCGCCGTTGTTCCTGTCCACAAACACGAGCGTGCCCCAGCGGGTGCAGAACATAAAGAAGGCGAAGGCGCTCCTGTCTGCGGCGGGATATCCCCATGGCTTCACGACCCACCTTTACACCGAGTCCCTCCAGGAGATGCCGGACTACGCACAGAGCGTCAAGCAGTTCGCGGCCGAGATCGGCGTGACGATCAACCTTACGGTCGATGACTCGGACATCTACTACAGCAAGTACTGGCTCACGGGAATAATGAGCCTGGTCGACTTCGGCGCGAGGAGCGTGCCCAACTTGTTCCTGCAGGCGCCGCTGCAAAGCACCGGTACCTGGAATGCCGCTCATTTCAAGAACAAGACCTACGACAAGCTCTCGAACGAATACATCGCCGCGTCTGACCTGTCGAAGCAAAGGTCGATAGCAGGCAAGATCGAGACGTTGCTGCTCGAGGAGACCCCGGTCATCTACTCCTATTTCTACGACTTCCTGAGCGCAACGTCGAAGCAGGTCTCCGGGGTCTATCCGACGGCCATTGGCCACTTGTTCTTATGGGATGCCGCGAAAAGCTGAGCGCGCGGCGCCGACGCGAGTCGCGGTCTGGGGAGGTGTCAAATCGCAGTTGAAATGGCGATGGGGCTGACTGCTTCGGATGTCCCGCCAGATGGTCATGGTGCCACCGACACCGCAATCGGGCCGAGGAACCTCGACGACGAACGTCGGCGCACTATCGCGGCGTTTCTCGATCCCTACTTCGCCAGCCGCCACCGGCTCTCACCGCGTCAGCTGGGAGTCGTGACTGCGGCGGTCGCGACCAACCGCAGGCTGTGGGAAGACCTCGTCGTGGAGGATGCCGAGCAACGCTGGTACCTGCCTGTGCACCGGTCCCAGACCTGTGACGTCTGGCTCCTTGCCTGGCTGCCCGGTCAGGATACCGATTGGCACGACCATGGTGGATCGTCGGGCTCGTTCTGTGTCGCTGACGGCGCTCTCTTGGAGCACCTGCGCACCATGGGCGGCCACCGCGTGCGTACGCGCCAGCTCAATGCTTCCGAGCACGCATCCTTCGGCCCTGCGCACGTGCACAACGTCAGCCACTTCGGCGATACGCCAGCGGTAAGCGTCCATGCCTATTCACCGCCATTAGTGTCGATGACATACTACGAGTTGACATCCGCCGGCCTGGTGGCGAACGAGACGGTAGAGGTCACCTCGCCCGAGGGCCCGCGCAGGGAACTTCGCCGCCAGCGGTACCTCCAGGGCGTGGACGATTTGTTGGCGGACGCGCGCCTGGAGATAGAGCGACTGAGCCCCAGGTCCGCCTACAGGGCCGTCTCTGCCGGCGCCGCGCTTGTCGACATCCGGCCGCTGGAGCAGCGCCGCGAGGAGGGCGAGATACCCGGCGCGGTCGTCATCGGGCGAAATGTGCTCGAGTGGCGGCTCGATCCCCGCAGCGAGGCCCGCATCGTCGAGCTAGCGCGCTACGACGCTCACATCATCGTAGTGTGCTCGGAAGGTTATGCCTCGAGCCTCGCCGCCGCGAGCCTTCGCCATGTCGGTCTCGGCCGTGCCACTGACCTAGAGGGTGGCTTCCGCGCATGGAAGGCCGCCGGCCTGCCGACTCGCCCTTGGCGATAGACGACTGATCGGGTCTCGGTGCCAGCGGGGCGCCGCTCGCGGGCGGTTCAGTCGCCGAGTTCGACGCGCCTGCGGTTGACGTACTCCTCGAGCTCCTGGCGGACAGCCTCGTCGAGCGCGGGCTGCTCGTACTGGTCGAGGGCCTTCTCGTAGATCGCCTTCGCACGGGCGCTCGCGTCGAGAGCCCCCTGGCGTGACCAGCGCTCGAAGTTCATCGAAGACGAGAGAATCGGCCGGTAGAAGCACTCACGGAAGCGTTCCATCGTGTGGGCGGCGCCGAGAAAGTGCCCGCCGTGGCCGACCTCGAGGTGGGCGTCGAAGGCGAGCGCGGCCTCGTCGATCTCGAGCGGGGTGAACTCCACCCTCATCATCCTCAGAAGCTCGATGTCGATGATGAACTTCTCGTAGCTGCTGACGAGGCCCCCCTCCAGCCAGCCCGCCGAGTGCATGACCCAGTTCGTGCCGGCGAGGAACGTCGGCAACAACGTCATGAGGGCCTCGTAGCCTGCCTGCGCGTCCGGGGTCTGGCTCGAGGTCAGGCATCCCCCGGTACGGAACGGCAAGCCGTAGTGGCGCGCCAGCTGCCCGGTGCACAGGAGCCCGATGGCCGATTCCGGTGTTCCGAAGCAGGGCGAGCCTGACTGCATGTCGATGTTGGAGAGGAAGGACCCGAAGATGACCGGGCACCCGGGTCTGATCAGCTGGGCGAGGGCGATCCCCGACAGCGCCTCCGCTAGCTGCTGGGCGAGCGCGGCCGGGATCGTGACGGGAGACATCGCCCCCATGAGCAGGAAAGGCGTCAGCACGACGGGCTGATTGGCGAGGTTGTACTCGAACTGCGCGTCGAGCATCCGGTCGTCCCAGCGCAGCGGTGAGTTGCAGTTGATGAGCGAGATCGTCGCGGGCGTCTTTTCGATCGTCTCGCGACCACCGAAGACGATCTCGGTCATCTTGATCGTGTCGACTGCGTTCGGGCCAGAGACGACGTTGCCCATGTAGATCTTGTCCGTGAGGGTCTGCAGCGCGTAGATCATGTCGAGATGGCGTGAGTCGAGGGGAGCGTCGTTCGGCTCGCAGATGACGCCCCCGGCCGAGTCGAGCTCCGGGAAGCTCTGGGCCAGCATCGAGAACCTGCGGAAGTCGGCCATCGTCGCGTCCCGGCGGACGTCGCCCTGCCTCACGAACGGCGGCCCGTACACGCCTCCGAAGACCATGTGATCGCCGCCGATGTGGACCGTGTTCTCGGGGTTGCGGGCCTGGACGTCGAACTCTCGCGGGGCCTTGGAGACCTGTTCGAGCACGAACTCCGGATCTAGCCAGACGGTCTGATCCTCGACCTTCTGCCCAGCCTGGCGGAAGAGCTCGACCGCTTCGGGCTTGACGAACTGGACCCCTATCTCCGAGACAATGCGGCGCCAACCGCGGTCGAGCACATCGACCGCGTCAGCGGAAAGCAGCTCGTAACGGGCCATCTTGTTGACGAACATCGTCACCTCACTCCGCGCGGATCACCGCCGGCTTGACCGTTCCTGCGGGTGCATTAAACTCACATAGTAGAACTATGTCTCGTAACATGGAACACGTTCAAGTAGGCGCCGTCAACAGGCCGACCGGGTCGCAAGCCATCGACCGTGCGGCCTTCCTCCTCCGCCAGGTCGTCGATGCGAGCGGTTCTGTGACCTTCACCGAGCTCGCCGCAGCCAGCGGCCTCGCGAAGAGCACGACCTCGCGTATTTTGTTGGCCCTCGAGCGCAACGGGCTCATCCGGCGCGAGTCGAGCGGAGCCTTCAGGCCGGGCGACGCTTTCGTGCGTTACGCCCTTCGCTCCAACACTGATCACGACCTCGTCGGCGTCGCCCGCCCGTTTCTCGAACGGCTCGGCGATCGCACGCGCGAGACGATCAATCTCGGCGTGGTCCACCAGTCGATGGTCGAGCAGATCGCGCAGGTCGACAGCCATTACGTGCTGGGCGGGACGAACTGGCTGGGGCGCTCAGAGCCCCTCCACTGCACGGCTTTGGGCAAGGTGCTCCTCGCAGCCGGTGCCGCCGAGCTTCCTACTGGGCGCCTGGCGCGCCTGACGCCGAAGACAATCACACGACGCTCCGTGCTGGAGGCAGACCTCGCCGATGTGCGCCAGCGCGGCTATGCGCTCACCGACGAGGAGCTCGAGCCGGGTCTTGTCGCTGTTGCCGCCCCGGTCTATCGGGACGGACGCGCCGCGGTCGCGGCCATCTCGGTGTCGGGCCCCTCGACTCGTCTCGGCCCGTCGCGGCTGTCGGAGGTCGCGGAGCAGTGCATGGCCGAGGCCGGCGCTTTGTCCACGGTGCTCGGGTACAGACCACAGAGAGAAGGTGCTGCGTGAACAAAGAAGAGCTGCTCAAGCAGATGTACGACTTCACCCTCGTGGGAAATGCCCCCGCGGTGCTCGAGCTGACCAATGCCGGGCTCGGGATGGGCCTCAATCCGGAGACGATGCTCTTCGAGGCCCTGATTCCCTCGCTCGAGGAGGTCGGCGCCCGATTCGAACGGGGGGACTTCTTCGTCCCGGAGATGCTCATCGCCGGCAAGGCGATGGCGGGCGCATTGGAGGTGTTGAGGCCGCTTCTGGCCGAGACCGGTGTCGAGCCGGTCGGCACCTTCGTGATGGGCACTGTCAAAGGCGACGTGCACGACATCGGCAAGAACCTCGTGAACATCATGTTGGAAGGCGCCGGGTTCCATGTCATCGACCTCGGCGTGCAAGTGGCGCCGGAGAAGTTCGTGGACGCCGTGCGCGAGCACGAGCCCGACATTGTCGGTTTCTCGGCGTTCCTCACCACGACGATGCCGATGTTCAAGGCCAACATCAACGCCCTCGAGAAGGCCGGCCTGCGCGACCAGGTGATCGTCATGGTCGGCGGTGCCCCCGTCACCCAGGAGTACGCCGACGCCGTCGGAGCCGACGGCTATGCGTCCGATGCCTCCGCCGCAGTCAGCCGGGCGAAGGCTCTAATGGCGCGCAGGGGCACGGTCACGTCGGCCTAGCGAACTCGGAGGCAGTCAGTGCACACGGTCTTACGCTCGGCGTCGAAAGAGGTCGTGATCGGCGACGATCAGCCCTTTTGCATCATCGGAGAGCGGATCAACCCGACGGGGCGCAAGATCTTCCAAGACCAGCTCCGCGCTGGCGACCTCTCCCGCGTGGAGATCGACGTCGCCCAACAGCTAGCAGGCGGCGCCATGGTGCTAGACGTGAACATGGGCGCACCTCTCGCCGACGAGGTGCAGCTCATGGTCCAATCCGTCAAGCTCGTCCAGAGGCTCTGCGACCTGCCCTTGTGCATCGACTCGTCGGTGATCGAGGCTCTCGAGGCAGGGCTCTCTGCCTACGAGGGCAAAGCCCTTGTCAACTCGGTGACGGCCGAGGACGAGCGCCTCGAGACGATCCTGCCTCTCGTCAAGCGCCATGGGGCAGCTGTCATCGCGCTTCCCAACGACGAGTTCGAGATCCCTGAGCAGCCCGAGCGCCGCCTCGAGCTCGCCCGCAAGATCGTCGAGGTGGCGACGGGCGAGTACGGAATCGCCAAGGAGGACATCGTCTTGGACCCCTTGGCGATGCCGATCGGTGCCGACACGACACTCGTCGTGCGAACCCTAGACACCATTTCGCTCATACACCGAGAGCTCGGGACGAACATGGTCCTCGGAGCCTCCAACGTCTCGTTCGGCATGCCCGACCGCGAGACGATCGGGGCGGGCTTTTTGTCCATGGCGATGCGCTGCGGGCTCACGAGCGCCATCATGGACGCCCGATCGGCTCAGCTCGTCCGTGCCATAAGGGCCGCTGACCTCCTCTTGAATCGAGACCCCTGGGGGGCGAGCTGGATCGCCGCTCATCGTTCCCAGCAGGCGTCCGTCAGCCAATGACGAGCCTCCCGGCGATGCCGGAACGGACCGCCAGGGAAGGCGCCGACACAACCCCTGGCGACGAGGACGAGTCATCACACGGCCACCTGGGCCGGTTCGACCTCCTCTTCGAGCCGACAGGCCGGAAGGTCCGGGTTCCCCCTGGCGTGATGCTGTTCGACGCCGCGAGCTGGAACGGCATCGCAATCGACTCAACCTGCGGCGGTCACGGCACCTGCCGCAAATGCAAGGTCAAGCTGCTCGATCCCGGGATCTCGGTCTCGCCGCTCGACACGCGAGCATTCTCCGTCGACGAGATCCGCGACGGGTGGCGCCTTGCCTGTCGCGTCCAGGTCTCGAGCGACCTGCGTGTGGAGGTGCCTCCACTCGTCACGCGTCCCAAGGCCGCGACCGTCGGCGTGGGGCGCAGTGTGATCCTGCGCCCAGCGGTGCAAAAGCGCTACGTCGAACTGACCGAGCCGAGCCTCTCGGACCAGGCGACCGACCTCGAGCGCGTCTTGGCGCGTCTCGACGACCTCGAGCTGCGGCCCGATCTGCACGTGATCCGCTCAGCCGGCCGCGTGCTTCGTGAGAGCGACTACAAGGTAACGGCGGTCGTCGTGGACGACGTCCTGATCGCGCTCGAACCAGGGGATACGACCGGGCGTGCCTTCGCCATAGCCTTCGACCTCGGGACCACTACGGTCGTGGCCACCTTGCTCGACTTGTCGACAGGCGCGCCTTTGGCGGTGCAGTCGATGCTCAACAAGCAGCAGAGCTTCGGCGCTGACGTGATCTCGCGTATCAGCGCCATCATGATCGACAGCCGGGCTCTCGCTCGGCTCAGCCTGCTCGCCCACGAGTCACTCGACGAGCTCGCGCAGGCAGTCTGCGAAGCCAGCGGTGTGAGCCCGTCGGAGGTCTATGAGATCGCCCTCGCTGGCAACGCCACGATGACTCACATCGTCTTGGGCATAGACCCGGGCCCTTTGGGCGTGGCGCCCTTCATCATGTCAACAAGGCTGTTCCCCGAGATACTCGCCACCGACGTCGGTGTGAGGGTGCACGAGCGGGCCCGGGCAGTGGTCTTCCCGTCCTTTGGCGCATACGTCGGCGGCGACATCGTCGCCGGACTCCTCGCTTCGGGGATGGACCGGGACTCTCGCATACGGCTGTTCTTGGACATCGGCACGAACTGCGAGCTGGTTCTCGGCAACAGCGATCGCCTCATCGCGACCGCAGCTCCGGCCGGCCCCGCCTTCGAGGGCGCCGCGATCCGTTGCGGTATGCGTGCGGCACCGGGCGCGATCGAGGTCGTGAGACTGACCCCGGACGAGCTCGAGCTCGGCGTCATCGGCGATGTGGAGCCGATGGGCATTTGCGGCTCCGGCCTCGTGGACGCGGTTGCCGAGCTCGTCGATCTGGGCCTGGTCGACAGCTCCGGCAGGTTCGTCCCCGACGAGGAGGCCGTGCGTATCGCACCAGGCATAGGCGCAAGGCTCACCAAGGTCGGTGACGAGCGGATCTTCGTCCTCCACTGGCGCGGCGATCCCGGCGACGTCGCGAGATCGGTATACCTGTCCCAGCGTGATGTCCGCGAGCTGCAGTTCGCGAAGGCGGCGATCGCGACGGGCTGGCGCATCCTCTTGGAAGTGGCGGGCGTCGAGGTCAGCGACCTCCAGCAGGTGCTGCTCGCCGGGTCGTTCGGCAGCTACCTATCGCCGGCGAGCGCGATCCGCTTGGGATTGGTCCCGGAGCTGCCGGTGCTGCGGGTCGTGAGCGCCGGCAACGTGGCGGGCGAAGGGGCAAAGATGGCGCTCTTGAGCTTGAGAGAGCGCGCGGGTGCCATGGCTCTGCTCGAGGAGGTGGAGTATGTCGAGCTTTCCGACCGTGAGGACTTCAACGACCGGTTCATCGACCAGCTGCCCTTCCCCACCTGAGCCTCACGTGGGCGCGCCGGACGTCGCGCCGGCTGCCGAGGTGTTCTCCGCTGCGACCGTTGCGACCGCCGTGATCGCCTGTGGCGCCCTCTCTGCCCCGATCCGGGAGATCGCCGCCCGCCGTGGATGGGACCTCGAGGTGCACGCACTCCCCCCTCTACTGCACAACCGCCCCCGCGCGATCGCTCCAAGCGCCGAGGCGCTCGCGAGGCGGTTACAAGCCGAGGGCCGCAGGGTCGTGCTCGCCTATGCCGACTGCGGCAGCTACGGAGCGCTCGACGATCTGTGCGCGCGCCTTTCGATCAGGCGTCTTGGCGGACTCCACTGCTACGACGTGTACGCCGGAGCCGAGAGGATGGAGGAGCTGTTCTCCGAGGATGCCGGCACCTATGTTCTCACGGACTTCCTCGTGCGCAGCTTCCGCCGGACGGTGCTGCGCGAGCTCGGCCTCGATCGTCGGCCGGAGCTGTGGGGCGACTTCTTCGGCAATTACCACCGGGTCGTGTGGCTCGCCCAACACCCGAGCGCGCCGCTCGAGTCCGAGGCGCGGGAGGTGGCTAGCATGTTCGGCCTTCCGCTCACGATCCTCGATGTCGGTGTCGCGGGCCTCGAACGCGAACTCGAGTGCCTGCTCGGTGAGCAGTCCGCGCCGTTGCCTCTTTCCGTCCCGGTCGCGCCGGGAACGGCCGGAGCCTTGCCGCGTGGCGACAGGGGGCCTGGGTGCGCAGCGGGCTGAAGGCAGCGGGACCGTTGTTGACCCGGGCCCGCTTCGAAGTGATCCCGGCCAGTTCTGTCGAGGACCTCGTCGTCGAGTGGGTGCCTCGTGATCTCACTGTGACGGTGACGGCGTCGCCGCGAAAAGGCCTCGAAGCGACCCTGGCACTCACCGAGCGCTTGGCCGAGCGAGGTTATCGCGTCGTGCCGCACGTCTCGGCCCGCCTAGTGGTCGACGAGTCCCATCTAGGCGAGATCATCGCACGCCTCAAGGCTTGCGGGATCGAGGACGTCTTCGTCCCTGCGGGGGACGCGGACCCTCCCGTCGGGCGCTTCGACAGCGCCCTGTCGCTCCTCATGCAGATGGACACGCTCGGGCGTCCCTTCCCGCAGATGGGTATCACGGGCTACCCGGAGAGCCATCCGGAGATATCCGACGACGTCACAGTGCAGGCCATGTGGGACAAGCGCCGCTACGCGACCTACATCGTGAGCAACCTGTGCTTCGACGCGGCGACGGTGCGGCGATGGATAAGGCGCGTGCGGGACCGCGGCGTCAAGCTCCCCATCTACTTCGGCCTTGCGGGTCCGGTCGACCGCACAAGGCTCCTGAAGGTCGCGACGAAGATCGGGGTAGGGGAGTCGGCCCGCTTCCTCTCCGGGCATGCCGGGTGGTTCCTCCGCATGGGCGCCCCCGGCGGGTACGATCCGAGCCGCCTGCTCGAACGCACCGGTGGCGCGCTCGCGGACCCGGCCTCGATCATCGAGGGTCTTCACCTGTTTACCTTCAACCAGATCCGCCAGACCGAGCAATGGCGCCGCGGCGTCCTCGCCTCACTGTCACCGGAGGGCTCTTCGGGCCCACAAGCTCGCGAGTGAAGGCGCAGGCCCCATAGCTCGGCCGATGCCTGTTAGCGGATTAGCCCTCTTTGACGACGACGGCGAACCGCTCGGCGAAGCCTTGCCAGCACGCGAACAGCCGGCCTTCGGCCGAGGCGACCTCGGCGATCAGGTTCTCAAGGCGACGTCGTCGCGCGGCGCGCTGTCGGCCTTCCGCGTCGGCCCATGTCTTGAGGACAGCGCTAGTGACCTCCGGGTGGAACTGCACCCCCCAGGCACGATCTCCTATGCGATATGCCTGGACCCTGCAGCCCAGGCTCGACGCAAGCAAAACCGCGCCGTCCGGCAGCTCGACGACCTCGTCGTTGTGCCACTGGACGGCTTCGGCCGGAGACGGGATCCCGGCAAATAGCCGGTCTCGGCGCCCTTCGTCAGTGAGCTCGATCCGGCAGAGCCCGAGCTCGCCACCGGTCGGGCTCGGCTCGACCCGACCACCGCAGGCCGTGGCCAGCAGGTGGGCGCCCAGGCATATTCCGAGCACGGGCTGTCCTTGGGCCGTCGCCTCCCGCAGCATCGTCCTTACTCGGGCGAGCCACGGTGCCTTGTGATCGTCGGAGGCGCCCATCTCGCCGCCGAGGACCATCACGCCACCATGACCCGTCGCCTCGGGCAGACCCTCGCCCGCGTGAGGGCGACAGATGTCGAAATCCAAGCCCGCGGCCGAGAGCCACTGCTCGAACTTTTCCGGCCCGGCGCCGTCCTCGTTCTCGACGACGAGCACGCGCTCGCGAGAAGTCATATCAACATCGACAGCGTACGAGGTCGTGGCGAAGGTGCCGGCTTGTCGGCCAAGAGGTGACTCCAGCAGGAATCGGCAAGCAGCGATAGGTTGGCGGAGGGATCGAAGAGGGGGTGTTCACTCATGAGCGAAGGCGACTTGGACATCATCGGGACCGTAAACGATCCCCTCGTCGAGGCCCGGCAGCTGATCGAGGGCGCTTCCGAGGCGGGTCTCCCGCTCAGGCTCCTCGGGGGTCTGGCGGTGCGGGTGCTGTGTCCGGACTTCCCACCGCGGCTGCGGCGTGACCAGGACATCGACTTCGGTTGCCTCTCAAAAGGCCGCCAGAACGTAATGGCGTATCTGGAGCAGGCGGGGTGCGAACCGGACAAGCGGTTCAACTCGCTCAACGGCGACCGCCAGATGTACTTCAACGCCCCTTCCGGGCGCCCGATCGACGTCATGGTCGACCGCCTCGCGATGTGCCACGAGCTTGACTTCCGGCCAAGTTTCACTGCACTTCCTTTCACCTTGGACGTCGTGGACCTGCTCTTGACCAAGCTGCAGATCGTCGAGGTCAACGAGAAGGACGTCCGCGACATTCTGCAACTGCTCTCGGCCTTTCCGGTCGCCGGCGACAGCCCGGGAGAGGGCGGACCGGAGATCGACCGGGTGCGCTTTTGCAAGATCCTCGGCAGCGACTGGGGATGGTGGCGAACCGTCACGAGCAACCTGAACAAGCTGCCTCTCCTCGTCGGCGAGCACCCCGACCTCCTGCCCGCCGCGCCACCCCATGAGGCGCTCCGCAACGCCGAGCGCCTCGTCGACCTGGCTGACGCGATGCCGAAGTCGATGCAGTGGAAGATCAGGGCCAAGATCGGCGATCGGGTGCGCTGGTACGAGCTGCCCGAGGAGGTCGCCCACTGAGGTGGAACCTTGACGCTGAAGGTTCCTGGTGCTACTTATTGCGCAGCGTGCACCGTCGTTGATCGGGGGTTCCGGGCCGGAGTCCCGGTTGCGGGTGCCATCAGCAGTCGTGAAGGGGGTGGGCCGCAGCATGAAGATCTTCTTCGCTACCGACATCCACGGCTCTGAGGTGTGCTGGAAGAAATTCCTCAATTCTGCTGCCTTCTACAAGGCCGACCTCGTCATATTGGGAGGTGACGTGACTGGCAAGATCATGGTGCCGATCATCGTTCGGCCCGGCTCTTTCGAGGTGACCCTGTCGGGGGAGACCCACTTGTTGGAGACCGAGGAGGAAGTGCGCAACATCGAGACCCAGATCCGCAACCGCGGCTATTACCCGACGAGGATCACGCCCGACGAGTTGGGCGAGCTGAACGAGACGGACGGCTCTATCGACCGACGGTTCACGGTCGAGATGGTGAGTACGCTGGACCGCTGGCTCGACATGGCGGACTCAAAGCTCCGTGGTGGCGAGATCCCCTGCATAGTTAATGGCGGTAACGATGACACCTTCGAGATCGACGGCGTCATAGAGGCTTCGCCGTGTGTGACTTTTGCCGAGGGCAAGGTCGTGGACCTCGACGGCTTCTATCTGGCGTCGATGGGCTACACGAACCCGACCCCGTGGGACACCTTCCGGGAGGCGCCCGAGGCCGATATCGCGAAGAGGATCGAGGACGTGGTGAGCCAGATCCCAGATATGGAAAGGGCGATCTTCAACTTCCACGCTCCGCCGTTCGACTCCGGCCTCGACTCTGCGCCGGCGCTCGACGAGAACCTCCGTCCGATGCACGGAGGTGCGGTGATGAAGCCGGTCGGCTCGACCGCGGTCCGCGACGCCATCTTGGCCCATCAGCCGATGCTCTCGGTCCATGGGCACATCCACGAGAGCCGCGGCGTCACCAAGATGGGGCGGACCCTGACGATCAATCCGGGCAGCGTTTATACCGACGGCGTCCTGCAGGGTGCCGTCATCGATCTGAACGAAAAGAAGGGAAAGGTAACGAGGTACATCCTCGTCAACGGCTGAGCGAGCAACACTCGATTCAAGGAGGGGAAAATGGCCACCGTAGAGGAGGCTGCCGGCAGCGTAGGGGGGAGATCGGCCGGTTCGGAAGCGCCGACGCTGTTCCTGCGGAAGGCAACCGGACTGGTAAGGGGGTGGTCCGTCCGGGATGCGATCATCTACGCCTGCCTGTCGACGAACATCATCACCCTCGGCATCTACGAGTTCTCTTTCAATTCGTTCATCCCCAAGGGTCAGCTGCTCACGGCGGTCCTCATATCCGCGGTTTGGGTGAGCTTCCTCGTCATTGCGTACACGGGCCTCATCGTGACCATCCCGCGCGCCGGTGGTGACTACGTCTGGCAGAGCCGGATACTCGGTGGCCCGGTAGGTTTCGTCTTCGCCGCCACCGGGTGGTGGTTCATCTTGTGGTTATGGGCGCCTATCTACGGCACGGTGCTGAACGTCGAGTTGATCCAACCGCTGCTCTACACGCTCGGGGCGAAAGGTGCTGCCACCTATTTCGGCACCCACAATGGCACTTTCACCATCTGCGTCATCACGGTCGTCATCGCTGGCCTGCTCGTCTCGCTCGGGATGAGCGGATATGCCCGGGTCCAGAAGTGGTGCTTTGCAGGTGGGATGGTCGGTTTTCTCGCCATCATCGTCCTGCTGCTTGCCTATTCGCACGGCAGCTTCGTGAGCTCGGTCAACACCGAGGCGCACAAGATCTTCGGAATCTCGAACGCTTACGGCACTACGCAATCGGCGGCGGCGAAGATCGGCTATGCCGCCCCTGCATTCGGCCTCAACGCCTTCGGAGCGAGCATGCTTTTGGTCCCGATGCTGATGTTCTACCTGCTGTGGCCGAACTGGGGCTCGACGCTCTACGGTGAGGTGCGCGGCGCCAGCGACTTCAAGCGGGTCTTCACGGGCATGTTCAGCGGTCTGTGGCTTACCGTGATCCTCTCCGTCGTGTTCTTGCTGCTGATGGCCAAGACTGTCGGCTGGAGCTTCTACAACAACGCCAATGCGGCCTTCTGGGCGGGAAAGGGGTCGATCCCCATCTGGCCCTACCCCGCCATGATGGTCTCCTGGCTCGTTCACAACGAAGCCTTCCAGGTCATATTGCTGCTCGTGATGAGCCTGTGGTTCTTCGGGTGGGTTGGTACCTTGTTCCTCTCATCGACCCGCGTAATCTTTGCGGCGGCCTTCGACAGGGTGCTTCCCGACTCTGCGGCCACCGTCTCTGAGAAGCGAAAGGTCCCGATGGCGTCCCTGGTCCTCATGTTGCTGCCGGCTCTGGCGTTGAGCGCTGTGTACGCGTACTGGGTCAAGTTCCAGACCTACACGCTCGACGCGACCCTTGTCATCGCGGTCACCTATCTCATAAGCGCTTTTGCCGTCGTCATCCTGCCCTGGCGAAAGCCAGAGCTCTGGAACGCTTCTGCTGCGAGCAAGTTCAAGCTCTTCGGGGTTCCCATCGTGCCCGTCGCCGGTCTCGCGACGATGGGCCTGATCATCTACAACCTCTACGAGTGGATGTCCAACAGCGCTTACGGCGTCAACAACCACGGTTCGCTGGTTTTTATGGGCCTTCTCTACCTTCTCGCGATAGTCGTTTACGTGGGCGCTCGCCTGATACGCAAGCGCCAGGGGATAGACCTTGGTCTCATCAACAAGGAGATCCCCGTCGAGTAGACGGTTCTCAGGTTCTCGACCCGGCGTCGCCGCGCAGGCGGACGCTCGGCAAGTGGGGGACAGAGGAAGTGGCCGGCTCGCTTGTCGAGCCGGCCACTTTCGCGTGAGTCCTAGCAACTGAGACCCTGCAGGCCTATCGCCGCAGGGCCCGCCCGATCCGCAGGACCGGGCCGGCCCGCTTGGCGCTCAGGTGAAGACGTAGGCGTCAGGCTCTTCGAGCTCGGTGTCGAGTCCGGCCAGCTCGACCGCGTCGGGCACTCGGACAGTCTCAAACCTGTCCAGGACCTTGAGGATGATCCAGGTGAGGACGAACGCGTAGACCGCCACTAGGAAGGCGGCCGCGACCTGCTTGCCGAACTGCGCCGGGTTGCCTGCGATGAGGCCGTTGCGTCCGGCGGCATTGACCGTCTCGTAGGCGAACACACCTAGGAGGATCGATCCGAGGAGTCCACCCACGCCGTGCGCGGCCCAGACATCGAGGGCGTCGTCCCACTGCTGGTGACGGACGAGCGCAACGGCCGAGTAGCAGATCGACCCGGCGAGCAGGCCAATCGCGAAGGACGCCCACGTGGGCACGAACCCGGCGCACGGGGTCACACAAGCGAGGCCTGCGACCGCACCGGTGAAGGCGCCCACGATGCTGGGTTTGCCCGTCCTCCACCAGGAGATGGCTAGCCAGGTGCACATGGCGACTGATGCGGCTATGTCGGTATTGACGAAGGCCTGCGCCGCCACGCCGTTGGCGGCGAGCGCCGAGCCGCCGTTGAACCCGAACCAGCCGAACCACAACAAGCCGGTGCCGAGGCCGACGAAAGCGACATTGTGCGGGACCGTCTTCTCGCCGGGGGCGAACTTGCGCGACCCCACCACCCACACCGAGGCCAGTGCTGCGAACCCGGCACTCGTGTGCACGACCATGCCGCCGGCGAAGTCCTCGACACCCCACTTCATGAGGAAGCCGCCACCCCAGATCCAGTGCACGATCGGCACGTAGACGAGGAGGCTCCAGATGACGAGGAACTTGAGGTAGCTCTTGAAGTTGATGCGGTCGGCAAAGGCACCAGTGATGAGCGCCGGGGTGATGATGGCGAACATCTCTTGGAAGATGAAGTGCGCCAGAGCCGGTATGTGCGGGGCGTAGATGTTGGGGTGCACCCCGACGTGGCGCAGCCCGGCCCAGGAGAAGTTGCCTATGACCCCGCCGACATTGCCCGAGAAGGCGAGCGAGTAGCCAACCAGGACCCAGAGCACCGTAACGACGCCCATCGAGATGAAGCTCTGCAACATGATGGTGAGAAAGTTCTTCCTTCGCACCAGGCCGCCGTAGAAAAACGCAAGTCCTGGTGTCATCACCATGACAAGTGCGGCGCTGATCAGGACAAAGCCGGTGTCACCGTCGTTGATCACTCGGGCCTCCTTCTAAAGGACTCACGAGCGCCCTAACCGCCTCACCGGCGCGTCCCCTATTATGTCGTCTGACGACCCGCGGCACGCAACTCAGCGTGGGCGTCATCTCGGTGTACCTGCGGACGAACCCGATGAGCAGGGAGGCGACGCACCGGGCGCTCGCGGAGCAGATGGGCCCCGGGTGGCCGGCCGGTGGCCGGGTTGAGGCCATGGCTGCGGCACCAGGCCCCGAAGGCTTTGTAGCGGTACGGCGGCGCGTTTCGCCACGTGACCCTAAAGCCGAAGCGCTCGCTCAGCGCCTTGAACATCAGGTGCATGCACACGGCCGCGAAGGCGAGGCAGGCGAAGCCGAGACCCGCGACGGCGTAGGCGCACATCTTGGACCAGCCCTGACCGATCACATAGAGGATCACCCAGATCGGGGCCGACCAGATTCCGATCGTCGTCGAAGGGCCCGTCAGCAAGTGCAGGCGCGCAGCTTTGCGCCCGATCCGGGGCGACCACCTCGCTAAGAAGGGGGCTCTAGAGGGCATTCGTCTTTCCTGATTGAATCTCGGGCCTGAAGAGCAGCGAGTGGACCCTCCCGGGTCAGCGCGCATGGATGAAGCAGAGCACCAATTCGCCCTGTCGGGCAAGGGCCAGCACCAGATAGCATCCCGCGGTGCGCGTGAGTACGCACGTCGCGGGAGGTGCATAAGTTGCGCGATCGGTACGACCTCATCATCGTCGGGGGCGGATCGGCGGGAAGTGCCCTCGCCAACAGGCTGACCACGGACGGCTCCAACCAGGTCCTCGTCCTCGAGGCTGGCCGCCTGGACCACCGCTGGGACTTCCTGATTCACATGCCCGCGGCTCTGACCATGCCGATCGGGAACCGCCTTTACGACTGGAAGTACGAGTCCGAGCCGGAGCCGCACATGGGCGGCCGGCGTATCTACCACGCCCGGGGGAAGGTCCTCGGCGGTTCGAGCAGCATCAACGGGATGATCTTCCAGCGCGGCAACCCGCTCGACTACGAGCGCTGGGCCGCCGATCCCGGCATGGGGTCCTGGGACTACGCGCACTGCCTGCCCTACTTCAAGCGCATGGAGCACTGCCTCGCCGGTGGCGACGACTACCGCGGCGACGCGGGCCCGCTGCTGCTCGAGCGCGGGCCGGCGTCGAGCCCGCTGTTCACGGCGTTCTTCGAGGCCGTCCAGCAGGCGGGGTACCAGCTGACCGACGACGTGAACGGCTACCGCCAGGAGGGGTTCGCGGCGTTCGACCGCAACATCTTCAAGGGCCGGCGCCTCAGCGCCGCGCGCGCCTACCTGCACCCCGTCGAGCGGCGCCCGAACCTGACGGTCGAGTGCCGCGCCTTCGTGACGCGGGTCCTGTTCGAGGGCAGCCGGGCGGTCGGGGTGGAGTACCGCCAGGGCAGGGGCCCGCTCCGCCGTGCCCTCGCCGGTGAGGTGGTGCTGTGCGGGGGGGCGATCAACTCCCCGCAGCTGCTGCAGCTCTCCGGGATCGGCGACGCC
>JBEKMZ010000006.1:0-91884 GCA_049523315.1 Acidimicrobiales bacterium
CACTAGGGTGGACAAGGACGAAGGTGTTTCTTGTTTTTTGGCTCACACCTCAAGCTTGAAGCACCTTCGCCACATTCTGAGGGACCTCGGCAATGAAGCTCCCCGCCAGAATCCGAAGAGCCTCTTTTATCCCGTGGGCCTGTGGGCCTGTGGGCCCGGCAGGGATCGAACCTGCGACCAAGGGATTATGAGTCCCCTGCTCTGACCACTGAGCTACGGGCCCGCGCTGGGCAGCGCGAAATGCGCCAACCTAGTCAACGGATGCTAGGCGCCAAGGCCGGAAGCCACCTAACGGGAGGTTCACATTGTCCTCGACACCGGCTGTCGCCTTCGGCGGATGTGAGGGATTGGTAACTTCTGGGGCTGACGGGCAACGACTGACTAACATCCGGCCGTGCGACATCGAGGCAGCGCCGGCCCCCTGAGGGGGTTGCCTGCCTTGCGGATCACTCTCTGGTGCGCATGCACGCTGGGCCTGTTGGCCCTCGTTTGGCTGCTGTACCTCTCGTCGGTCCATTCGCTCCCGCCGAGCTCCGACGGTGCCACTGTGATCCTCGAGGGGCAGGCTATGCAAGGCGGGAACTTCACGCTCAACCACTGGGCGCTCTCGCTCGATTCGTTCTGGTTGGTCGATGTCCCGATCTACGCCATCGCCGTGCTCATCGGCGGAGTGCACCATCAGCTTCTCAACCTCGTTCCCGCGATAGAGGCCGCTGGTGTGATTGCGACAGGAGCGTGGATCGCGTACCGTGGCCATCGCCGAGTGGCCGGCCTGTTGGCCGCCGGAACGGTCGTCGTGATCCTTGGCCTGCCGACGCACGCCTTCGCGGGCTACCTGCTGCTGGGCCCGCTCCATGTGGCGACGACACTTTGGTGCCTGGCCGCGTTCGTCGCCTTGCGGAGGGCACGATTTGGCTGGGGGTGGCTGGCGGCCGTCGTCCTCCTCGCAACTGGGATGCTCGGGGACTTCCAGACCTTGGTCCTCGGCGTCGTGCCCATCGGGCTAGCTGCCATCACCGTCGCGCTCCAGGCCCGGTCCTGGCGAGCCGGCGCTCCAGGATTCTCGGCTGCACTCTCAGGCGCGGTGCTCGCGGAACTCGTACGCCGGATCGCTCGTTTGGTAGGGACCTTCACAGTTGCCCCGACGAACCCGAGGGCTCCTTTCCATCAGATGATTCTCAACATCCACCACGTCGTCACCTACGGTGCCGCCTTGCAAGGAGTCGGTTCGGTCGTCTTCGGCCCGCCCAGCCTTTCGCCGGTTCTCCAGGCTGCTCACGCCGTGGGGCTGGCACTGGGTGTGGCGGCCGTTCTTTTCGGGCTCTTCTCGATAGTTCGCTGGGCCGTCGCCGGTGAGGAGCCGTACGCGTCAGGCAAGGCCCGGCCGTGGGAGCGCCGCGAGACGGCCTGGCTCGAAGATGCGATGGTCTTCGGCTTCTTTGGTGGGTGTGGGACATTTATCTGGTTGTCCCTCACCTCGTCGATCGCCTTCGGCCGGTACCTCACGGCGGCAACGATCTTTGGAGCGATCCTCGCGGGACGACTTGTGGGCAGGATCGCCGAGCTCGCGAACAGCACCTGGCAGACGGCTGCGTTGGCCGGGACCGCCCTGCTTGTGGTCGCGGGTTGCGTGACGAGCTTTGTGAGCTCCCTTGCGCTGGCGACCCCCGTACAACCGGCGGCGCAGCTGGCAAGCTATCTCGAGCAGCACCACCTCACCAAGGGCATCGGCGACTATTGGAGCGCGTCGATCGTGACGGTCGTCTCCTCCGAAGCCGTCGTCGTCCGGCCAGTCTCGACCCTCATCGGAGGCCAGCAAATAGGTCGCTACTTGCGCCAGTCGAGCTCATCTTGGTACGGGGGAGGCTTCCAGTTCTTCGTCTACAACGCCGCCGCGCCCTGGGACGACGTCGATGCTCAGTCCGCCCAGGCGTCGTTCGGCCCACCGCGACATATAGCCATAGTGGGTCGCTACGAGGTCTGGACCTGGGCGCACGACCTGACGATCCGTACCGACGGCACTTTCGCGCCACAGCCGTGGGCGACCCGGAAGGCGAAGGGTTAGACGGACGGACGCCGCGGCGCGAACGCAAACGCCACCTAGGCCGCGCCCCGAGCTCCCGCAAGCGTCAGGCGTTACTACGTTCCAGATCAGCCGTTATCGAAACGGCCTACATCAGGCGGGACGGCACGCTCTAAGCTCCGGTGCTCGAAGCTCCGGGGGAGAGACTCGAACTCTCAACCACACGATTAACAGTCGCGTGCTCTGCCGATTGAGCTACCCCGGAATAGAGCGCAGACTACTCGGGCGGAAGGTGGCACTGGCAATCGTCCGACGTGCGATGTAAGAAAGGCGGATGCGATTCAAGACCGGCTTCCTCGTCGGGTGCGCAACCGGTCTGTACCTGACGCGTAAGGTTCGCCAGTTGCAAGGGCCTTTGGCAGGGAGCAGGCCTCTCTCGGCGCCCGGCTCTCGGTGGTTGGGCCAGAGTGGGCCGAGCATGCTCTCGGGTGATCTGAAGGCCGAAAAGGTCCTTGCCCTGGGTGACCTAGCCCGCGAACGGGCAAGGGACGTCTTACGGGGCCCGGTCGGCAACCTCGCCCGGGAGCGGGTCATCGCTCTGTTCGAAGACGCCATTTCCTCCCAGCGAGCTCAGCAGGCCAGAAAGGCCTGAGCCCTTTCGACTGGGTCTCGAACGACTGATCCCGACGTCCCGGGTTCAGTCGCCTTCGACGTAGTCGCGAAGCGGCCGTGACACCATCGGCTGGCGCAGCTTGGCGAGGGTCTTCATCTCGATCTGGCGGATGCGCTCGCGCGTGACGCCGAATATCTGCCCGACTTCCTCGAGCGTGCGGATACGGCCGTCGTCCAGTCCGAAACGGAGCCTCACCACCTCCTGCTCGCGCTCGGTCAGCTCGCTGAGAGCGCGTTTGACCGCTTCGTTGAGCAGCATCCTTGTCGCGGCGTCGACTGGTACCTCGGCCGTGTGGTCCTCGATCAGGTCCGAGAGGCTGAAGTCCTCCTCCTCGCTGATCGGTTGCTCGAGGGAGATTGTGTCTTGGCTGATGCGTTGCAGCTCACGCACCCGTTCGACTGGGAATTGGGTACGCGCCGAGATCTCCTCGACCGTCGGCTCGCGACCGAGCTCAAGGGAGAGCTGGTGCTGGGTGCGGACGATCTTGTTGATTGTCTCGACCATGTGGACCGGGATGCGGATCGTGCGCGCCTGGTCGGCGACCGCCCGCGTGATGGCTTGGCGGATCCACCAAGTGGCGTAAGTGGAGAACTTGAAGCCACGCCGGTAGTCGAATTTCTCGACAGCGCGCATGAGCCCGAGGTTGCCTTCCTGGATGAGGTCCAAGAAGGCCATCCCCCTGTTGCGGTACCGCTTAGCGATCGAGACTACGAGGCGCAGGTTCGCCTCTATGAGCAGGTCCTTGGCTTCCAGGCCGTCGTGGATGGCCCGTTCGGCGCCGCGTCGCTCCTCGAAGGGGACCTTGTCGAGCGCGCCGGCGGCTCTCCACGCCGCAAGCGCGGCGGTTGCCTCCTGGCCAGCCTCGATCTTGCGCGCGCAGAGGACCTCGAGCTCGGGCGACAGTAGGGAGACCCGTCCGATCTCCTTTAGATAGGCGCGCACGGGATCGGTCCCCTGCACGTCACCGGTCCCGCTGCTGAACGACGTCGCCATGGAGACAATACGCGGTCGCAACCTGGGGTTCCCCGTGCCGTTCGCGCCCTGGGCCCCGTACGCCGGTGCCTCGACGGCGACCTCTTCGAGGTCAGCGAGGAGCGGCTCGGTGCTCCCCGGCTCGGCCGGCAAAGTCTCGACGGACCCAGTGCCGCCGTCGGCCGCGACCGGTTCACTCTGGAACCCGGTGTCGCTGGCCGTGGGCGCCTGCTCGGTCGTGCCGGTCATCTCACCTCCAGATCGCGCTGCAGGAGCCACCCTACCAATCGATTCGCAGCCTCACGAACGGCCGGCGGAGTCTGCTCTCCCGTCCCAGGTTCTTGCATGATCTCGAGCTCGGACTTCAACCAGGTGATGGCGCTGCCCGCAGCCGTGAGCCGGATGGCATCGCCCTCGGCATCGGCCTGGCGGGCGACCGCCTCGATCTCTCCGAGCGCGACCTGGGCGGCTGAGCGGGCCAGGGCGATGACGGTCTGGTCGGGATCCGCGTCGGGCTCAGCCACCGCGAGTCGCCGGAGCAGGTCGGCCACCTCGTCGTCGGCGCCCTCGATGGCCTCGTGCAGGTTCTCTGAACCTAAGAGCACCCGCAGGGCGGCACGCTGGAGCGGATCGGCGAAGAGCACCTCGTGCAGCCGACCCGCCATTGCCTGCGGCTCGCGGACGGCAAGGACGAGGGCGTCCAGGCCGGCGCGCGCGCCTGGGGCGACTCGCTCGCGGCCCTGGCGCGCCTGCGGGGCGCCCCGGCCGTTTCCTGCACCGTTGCGGGGCTGGTCGAAACCCGCATCCTCGTCCGGCTTCCACGGAGGCGCCTCGTCCGAAGAACCCGCCCTGGTGCCCGATCCGGTCCCTGACGCCTCGCTGGCTTTGCCTCCGGAGGACTCGAAGGCCCGCACGAGCGCTTCGAGGCGCGGCCTCAGCCGTTCTGGGTCGAGCCTCGTCCGGTCCGAGACTGTGACGAGGAACTGGTCGCGCACGAGCTCGTTCGGGTGCTCGGCGACCATGGCGAGGGCGGCCTCGGCGGCACGCGCCCTGCCCTCGCCTGTCTTAAGCTCGCTTGAGGCGAGCGCCCGTTCAACCCGGAACGAGAGGAAGGTCTTCGCGTTCTCCACCGCGTCCTTCAAGGTCTGAGGCTCGCGCATCGCGACCTCGGCCGGGTCGTTGCCGCTCGGGAGGGCAGCGACGGCGACCTCCACCTCGTGGCGTTTCTCCCATTCATAAAAGCGCGCCGCGGCCGACTGGCCGGCCGCGTCGGCGTCGAAGGCGAGAACGACGCGCTTCGCGAAGCGCCCGAGGAGGCGGAAGTGCTCCTCGGTGAGAGAGGTCCCGCATGTCGCGACCGCGCGGGGCACACCGGCGGTGAAAAAGCCGATGACGTCGGTGTAGCCCTCGCAGATGACGACCTCGCCGGTCTGGACGATGGACTGCTTGGCCCAGTTCAGGCCGTAGAGGGGCCCCGGAAGGCGTCTCGGAGCCCGTGCTGGCCCTCGTGGGCGAGGCCCGCCTTTACGAGCAGGTCTCTTTGTGCCCGGACCGCCCCTACGAGCGCCCGGCCGGTGTCGGGCGCCCAGCCCAGGCGGAACTGGCGCACTGTCGCCCCTTCGTAGCCTCGCGAGCGCAGGTACTGGCGGGCACGCTTGGCGTCCGGGCGGCTCAGCATCTCCTCGTGGTAGAACGCGACAGCCCGTTCCATCACCTCGAGCAGGGCCTGGCGCCCCTCACGGTCCTGCCCTTGCTTGCCGGCGTTCTCGTGGCGGATGGCTATGCCAGAACGCGCCGCGAGGCGCTCGACCGCTTCGACGAAGTCGCAGCCCTCGATCGTGCGCAGGAAGGTGATGGCGTCTCCGGAAGCCTGGCAGCCGAAGCAGTAGTAGAGGCCCTCTTCGGCATTGACCGAGAACGACCCGGTCTTTTCGGCATGAAACGGGCACAGGCCGACGTAGCGGCGCCCGACCCGTTTTAGAGGCGTGTACTCGCCAATGAGAGCCAAGACGTCGGTGGCGGAGCGGACCGCGGCCACGTCCTCGTCGGGAATCGCCATTGCCTGGACGGTACCGCGACGCGCGCGGGCGCGTCCTGCGCCCCGCGTTCTTCGTGTTGTGGTCGGCCTCGTGCTAGGCGGAGGCCGGCTTTGGCTTCTCGGCGTCGATAGCCAGGACGGCGTGCGCAGCTGCCAGCCGGGCGATCGGCACCCGGAAAGGCGAGCAGCTGACGTAGTCGAGACCTGCCCGGGCGAAGAAGTCGATGGAGGCGGGGTCGCCTCCGTGCTCGCCGCAGACGCCGATCTTTATTCCCGGGCGAGCGGCGCGCCCGCGCTCGACCGCTATGCGGACGAGCTCTCCGACGCCCTCGGTGTCGACGTTCTCGAATGGGTTCGCCTTCAAGAGCCCTTGGCTCAGGTAGGCGGCCATCATCCTGCCCTCGACGTCGTCGCGGCTGAAGCCGAAGGTCATCTGGGTGAGGTCGTTGGTCCCGAAGGAGAAGAAGTCGGCGTACCGGGCGATCTGGTCTGCCAACAGCGCCGCGCGCGGCGTCTCGATCATCGTCCCGATGGCGACCTCGATCCGGTCGGCTGCGTCGCCAGAGGCGGCGGCGTCCTGGAGTGCTTGGACGACCCATGAGCGTGCGAGCTCCATCTCCTCGGCCGAGACCGTGAGCGGGATCATGATCTCGACGACCGGGTGCCCGCCCGCCGCGGCCCGCTCGTAGGCGGCCTCCATGAGAGCACGCACCTGCATCGCGTAAAGGCCGGGCTTGAGCACGCCGAGGCGGACGCCACGGACGCCGATCATCGGGTTCGCCTCACGCCACGACTTGGCGGCGTCGAAGAGCTTCTGCTCCTCGTCGGTGAGGCCCTCAGTCACCTGCTTGACGAGGAGCGACTCGATGTCGGGGAGGAACTCGTGCAGGGGCGGGTCAAGCCCGCGGACGATGACCGGCAGGCCATCCATGGCCTCGAGGATCCCGAGGAAGTCCGCCTTTTGCGCCACCCGCAGTTCCTCGAGGGCGGCTGTCTCCTCTTCCTCGTTCGAGGCGAGGATCATGCGGCGCATGATCGGGAGGCGATCGTCGCCGAAGAACATGTGCTCGGTGCGGCACAACCCGATACCTTCTGCGCCGAGATTGCGGGCATTGGCGGCGTCGTCTCCGGTATCCGCGTTGGCGCGAACCCCGAGCCGTCCTGCACGGACATCGTCGGCCCAGCTGAGCAGCTTGGTCAGCTCAGGCGGTGCCTCAGCTGCGATGAGCTCAACGGCACCGACGACGACTGTGCCCTCCGAGCCGTCGATGGAGATGACCTCGCCCTCACGCACGATGGTGTCGCCAACCCGGAAGAGCTTGTCAGTGGCGCTGATCCGGAGGGCTTCGGCACCGACGACAGCCGGCTTGCCCCATCCGCGGGCGACGACCGCAGCATGGCTCACGAGGCCACCCCTGGCCGTCAGGATCCCCTCAGCGGCGAGCATGCCGTGCACGTCCTCGGGCGAGGTCTCGTTGCGCACGAGGATCACGTGCTCGCCCCTCGCGGCCGCGGCCGCGGCGTCATCGGCGGTGAAGCAGACGGCACCGACAGCCGCTCCGGGCGAAGCGGCGAGACCCTTGGCGATGACCGGCGCCTTGTGGTCGGCGAACTGCGGGTGCAACACCGCCTCGATGTGATCCGGGGTGATGCGCTGCAGGGCCTCGGCGTGGGTGAGGCGGATCGCCGCGTCGTCGACCATGTCGACCGCCATGCGGAGCGAGGCCCGGCCGGTGCGCTTGCCGACGCGGGTCTGGAGCATCCACAACTTGCCCTGCTCGATCGTGAACTCGGTGTCGCACATGTCGCGGTAGTGCGCCTCGAGCTTGGCGAAGATCTCCATCAGCTCGGTGTAGATCGTGGGGAACTCGGTCTCGAGGGCTGCCAGTGGCTCGGTGTTGCGGATGCCGGCGACGACGTCCTCGCCCTGGGCGTTGACGAGGAAGTCCCCGTAGGCGCCCTTGGCCCCTGTCGCCGGGTCACGTGTGAAGCCGACTCCGGTACCGGACTTGTCGTCTCGGTTGCCGAACACCATCGCCTGCACGTTCACGGCCGTTCCGAGGTCGTCCGGGATGTGCTCGCGCTGGCGGTAGGCGACTGCCCTCGCTCCGTTCCAGGAAGCGAAGACGGCCTCGATGGCACCCCGGAGCTGGTCGATCGGCTGCTGCGGGAAGGCGTGGCCGGTCTCCTGCTCTACGACGGCCTTCAGCTCGCCGACGAGGGCCTGCAGGTCGGCAGACGCCAGTTCGGCGTCGGAGGCGCCCGTGCGCTCCTTTAGGGCCTCGAGCGGGCCGTCCAGCTTCTCGCCGGAGACGCCGAGGACGATGCGGCCGTACATCTGCACGAAACGCCGGTAAGAGTCGAAGGCGAAGCGCTCGTCACTTGTCTGCTTCGCGAGACCCTCGACCGATCGGTCGTTGAGGCCGAGGTTCAAGACGGTGTCCATCATGCCCGGCATCGAGAACTTCGCCCCGGAGCGCACAGAGACGAGCAGAGGGTCATCGGCGTCACCGAGACGCCGGCCCATGCGCTCTTCGAGCCTGGCGAGGTGCGCTGCGACCTCGTTGTCGAGCCCTTCCGGCCAGCCCGCGCCCATGTAGGCGCGGCAGGCGTCGGTCGAGATCGTAAAGCCGTGCGGGACGGGCAGGCCGAGCACCGAAGTCATCTCGGCCAGGTTCGCGCCCTTCCCACCGAGAAGGTCCTTGAGCTCCATGGGAGCACGAGGGTGCTCGTGGTCGAAGTCGAAGACGTAGCCCATGGAAGGCCTCCTGGAAATTGTCGGTGCAAGGAGCCTAAACGCCAGCGGCGTGATGTCTCAAAACGGCCGTTTGACAAGCTCTCGCAGCGGTACGCGAACCTGCCGCACGCCCGCTCAGATGTCGAGCCGGCCAAGCAGGTGGCTGACGAGCTCGTCGATCGGCAGGCGCGTCTGCTCGGTTGAGTCACGCTCGCGCACCGTCACCTGCTGGTCCTCGAGGCTGTCGAAGTCGACCGTCACGCAATAGGGCGTCCCGATCTCGTCCTGGCGCCGGTAGCGCCGGCCGATCGACTGGGTCTCGTCGTACTCGCACATGAGGTGCCGCTGAAGCTCGTGGAGCACGTCTCGCGCGAGCGGGGACAAGGTGTCCTTCTTAGACAGCGGGAGCACGGCCACTTGGTAGGGGGCGATCTTGGGGTGAAGCCGGAGCACGGCGCGGCGCTCGCCCCCGATCTCGTCCTCGTCATAAGCCGCCAAGAGGAAAGCCATCATCGCTCGCGTTGCCCCGGCCGCAGGCTCGACTACATGAGGTAGGTATCGCTCGCCGCTCGCCTGATCGAAGTGCTCGAGGGAGGTCCCGGAGTGCTCCTGGTGGGCGCGCAGGTCGAAGTCGGTCCGGTTCGCGATTCCCTCGAGCTCGCCCCAGCCCCAGGGAAAGAGGAACTCGACGTCGGTCGTGCCCGAGGAGTAGTGCGAGAGCTCCTCAGGGTCGTGCGGCCGCAAGCGCAGCTTCTCGGCCGCGATCCCGTAACGCTGGTACCAGGAAAGGCGTTCCTCGCACCAGTACTGCTGCCAGCGCGGGCTGTCGGCGGGGGGGACGAAGAACTCGAGCTCCATCATCTCGAACTCGCGAGTGCGGAAGACGAAGTTGCCGGGCGTGATCTCGTTGCGGAACGCCCGGCCTATCTGGGCGATCCCGAACGGCGGCTTGCGCCTCATCGTCGTCTCGACGTTGAGGAAGTTCACGAACATGCCTTGGGCCGTCTCGGGCCGCAGGTAAGCGATTGAGGACTCCTCCTCGACGGGGCCGACGAAGGTCTTGAACATAAGGTTGAAGGGCCGTGCCTCTGTCAAGTCTGACGAGCCGCAGTTCGGGCACGTGTCCTCGATCTGATCCGCCCGCCAGCGCTCCTTGCACTTGCGGCAGTCGACGAGAGGGTCGGTGAAGGTCGCCAGGTGGCCTGATGCCTCCCAGACTTTGGGGTTGGTCAAGATTGCGGCGTCGAGGGGCACGACGTCGTCGCGCTCTTGGATCATCGCCCGCCACCAAGCCTCACGGATGTTGCGCAGCATGAGGGCCCCGAGGGGGCCGTAGTCGTAGGTCGAGCGGATGCCGCCGTAGATCTCGGCCGAAGGGAAGACGAAGCCTCGCCGCTTGCACAGATTGACGACGGCGTCGAACAACCCGAGGTCGGCCGCGGGCTCAGGGGGGGTCGTCATGGCGGCAGGTTACCTGCGGGCGGCGATAGCCCTGCGCCGGCCGGCGCCGCGCGGGAAACCGCCGGGATCGCGGCCCTTCAGGACGCGAGGGGCGGAAGGCCGGTCCCCTCAAGGCGAACCTCGTCGGGCACCGTCGCCTGCTCGCCCGCCCCGGGGGGATCGTCCCCGCCGTGCGCGACGTCCGGCTCGCTCGTGTCCGGTCGCTCCCCGCGCGACCCAGCCGTGGTGATCTCCGCCCCCCGGTGAGCCGAGCGGACCCTCCGGTCGAGGTGGTACTCGGTGGCGATCATGGCGAGGCGCTCGGATTCGGCCGTCGCCCGGCCCGGTGCCAGCTCCAGCGCCGCGCGAAGACCCCCGTTGAGCACCTGGCGTATGAGGCTCACCGTCTCGGGCCCGACTGCCTGGCCGCGGCGGCAGGTCCGGCACAAGAACCCGCCCTCGCCGGCGTCGAAGGCCACGAGCTCGACTTCGGCGCCGCACCTGGCGCACTGATCGAGCGAGGGGCCGACCCCCTCGAGGGAGAGGAGCTTCCACAAAAAGGCCCCCAAGAGCGCGGGCGAGGGGCGCTCCTCCAGTGTCTGCAGTGCCCCCACGAGCATGCGAAACAGCTCCGCCATGGCCTGTCTCTCGAGTGCGACGTGGTCTACGACCTCGAGCATCGTCAGCGCGATCGGGACCCGGTCGAGGTCCTCACGGATCGCCTTGAAATGCTGGATCGCCTCGACCTGGTTCACCACGTCGAGGTCCCGCCCGCGCCAGCACATCATGTTCACGTGCGTCAGGGGCTCGAGGCGGCCGGCGAGCCGGCTCCTGGGTTTGCGGATGCCCTTGGCGACCGCACGGACCTTGCCGTGCTCCGGCGTGGCGAAAGTCACGATCCGGTCGGCCTCCCCGAGCTTGATCGTCCGAAGCACCACACCCTCGTCGCGATAGGTGGCCATCTCGGCCTCAGGCCCTCATCCGGGCTCCAACGCCGATGAGGGCCACTCCCACGACGACCACGACGAGGAGCGTGATCGCCGGCTCATCTCCGATGACCGCGAGGAACACGACGAAGAGGAACGCGATCAGCCCGAGGAAGAGCCCCGAGATGATCCCGATGTGGTCGCGGATCCGGAACGGCTCGCGCGCTTGTTCGTTCACCGCTGCACCCCGCCGTAGCGGCGGTCCCGGCGTTGGTACTCCCCGACGGCGTCGAAGAGGTTCCTGCGCCGGAAGTCCGGCCACAAGACGTCGGTGAAGACCAGCTCGGAGTAGGGGAGCTCCCAAAGCAGGAAGTTCGAGATGCGGAACTCACCCGAGGTCCTGATCACGACGTCGGGGTCCGGCATATCCGGCCAGTACAGGCGGGAGCGAATGGCCTTCTCGTCGATCTTCTCGGCCAGGACGCCGTCGGCGACGAGCTGACGGACGGCGTCGACTATCTCCGCCCTGCCGCCGTAGTTGAAGCAGATCGTGAGCGTCAGCCGACGGTTGGCCGCCGTGAGCGCCATCGACTCGTCCATGTGGCGGATGATTCGACGCGGGACGCGCCAGTCCCGCCGACCAGCGAAACGGATCCGCACGCCCTTGCCGTTCAGGTCGTCGCGGTGGCGCGTGAGGATCCCCTCGTTGAAATTCATCAGGTACCGCACCTCATCGGGAGGGCGGCGCCAATTCTCCGTCGAGAAGGCGAACATCGTCAGCCAGCCGAGCCCGATGTCGAGCGCTCCCTCCACGGTGTCGAACATCGCCTCCTCACCAGCCGCGTGGCCCTCTGTCCTGGGCAGCCCACGTTGGCGCGCCCAGCGACCGTTGCCGTCCATGACGCAGGCCACGTGCTTGGGGATCCGGCTTGGATCGATGTTCTCGACTGCCATCGCGCCGAAGTTACTCCGGGTTCCTGGAGAACCTCTGTCCAGCTCGTTCAAAACTCGCCCGGCGGCGATCCCCGACGCCCCGGCGCGTGTCCGGTGGGCCTATTCCAGCGGCCCGATCTCTGCTTCCACGGCCGCGACGAGCTCTCCGGAGCCGACGAGGGCGATCGTAGCGTCGACGTCCGGCTTGAGGGCCCGGTCGTGCAGGAGCGTAGGCACTACCTTGCGCAGTGAGGCGATGGCCGCCTGGCCGGCCGCCGCCGGAAGCAGCGGGGAACGCAGCTCGCAGGCCTGGGCGGCGGCGAGCACCTCCATCGCGACCGCCGCCTCGGCATTTCGCAGGCAGTCGCGCGCATGGCGGGCCGAGATCATCCCCATGCTCACGTGGTCCTCCTGGCCCGCCGAGGACGTGATCGAGTCGACGGCGGCCGGGTGGGCGAGCGTCTTCATCTCCGAGACGAGCGACGCCGCCGTGTACTGGCACACCATGAACCCCGAGTTGACACCGGCCTCGCCGACGAGGAAGGGCGGGAGTCCGTTCGAGGTCTTCGGGTCCAAGAGCCGAAATAACCTGCGCTCGGATATGGATGCGAGCCCGACGGTCCCAGCGGCGAGCGAGTCGCAGGCGAGCGCGACCGGCTGGCCGTGGAAGTTCCCGCCAGAGAGGATCTCACCCGTCTCGGCCAGCACAACCGGATTGTCCGAGACCGAGGCGAGCTCGATCTCGAGGGTCTCCGAGCTGTGGCGCGCGACGTCGCGAAAAGCACCGTGGACCTGAGGAGCGCAACGGATCGAGTAGGCGTCTTGGACGATGTGGTCGCTCTTTCGGTGCGAGGAGAGGATCTCGCTGCCCGAGAGGAGGCGCATGAGGTTACGGGCCGAGGCGAGCTGACCGGGGTGCGGGCGGAGCCCAACGACGCGGGCGTCAAAGGCCCTGTCGGTCCCGAGGATCGCCTCGATGGTGAGGGCCGCCGCGATGTCGGCGACCTTGGCGAGCTGGGCGGCCCTCGAGGCGGCGAGCACGCCGATGGCGGTCATGCCCTGTGTGCCGTTGATGAGGGCGAGACCCTCCTTGGCCTCGAGGACGAGGGGCTCGAGGCCGCAACGACGGAGGGCTTCGATAGCAGGGAGCCGTTCGCCGCCGAAGTGGACCTCGCCCTCGCCTATGACCGGCAGGGCCAGGTGCGCGAGCGGCGCGAGGTCGCCAGAGGCACCAAGTGAGCCTTGCTCGGGCACGATCGGCAAGATGTCTCTCGCGAGCATCTCGACAAAGCGCGCCACGACCTCGCGCCTGACACCCGAGCGGCCGAGGGCGAGGACATGGGCCCGCAGGGCCAACATTGCCCTGACCTCCTCTCGGGGCAGCTCATTGCCGACCGCCACCGCGTGCGAGCGCAAGAGCCCGTGCTGGAGGGCCGTGGAGTGCTCCGGGGTGAGGTGTACGTCCGCAAGCGCGCCGAAGCCGGTCGTCACCCCGTAGACGACCGCTCCCGCCTCGAGGGCAGCCAGGACGACAGCCCGGGAGGCGTCCACCCTCGCCAGGACCTCCTCGCTCAGCGACGCCGGAGCGCCTCTGGCGATCTCGACGACGTCGCCGATCCGAAGTGTTCCGCCAAGTCCAACCGATGCAGGCACTCTCACGAGCTGAGTATTGCAGTGCAGGACCGCCTCACGACCACTCCGCCCCCCGGTCCGCTCGCCGGTCGATTCGGCGACGGGGCGGGAGCCCGAGGACCGGGCTCGTTCGACGGCGACGGCCGCGGCGCGCTCACACCTCGAAGCGAAGCTGTTCGGGCTCTTTGGGCCCGCGCCCGAGCGTCGCGGGCTTGGCGGAACCGGCGTTCTGCGGTTCTGGCCACAGCCGCGAACGGAGTCCCGAGGCTCTCGCCACCGGGTGGCCGATCGCGGCGCGCAGAGACTCCTCCTCGGCCACCAAGGTGACTTGGCTCTTGGCGCGCGTCACGGCTGTATAGAGCAGCTCCCGGGTGAGGATCGGCGACGGCGCCGGCGGCAGTGAGACGATTACCCTTTCGAACTCGGAGCCCTGGCTCTTGTGGATCGTCGTCGCCCACCAAGTGTCGAGATCGCCGAGCTGCGAAATGGCGAGCAGGCGGATCTCGCCGCTCGGGTCCAAAAAGGCGGCTGCTGGACCCGCCGGGCTTGCGACCACGAGACCCACATCGCCGTTGAAGACCCGGTTGAGGTAGTCGTTGCGCGTGACGATGACCGGCCGGCCCACGTAGCGTTGCCCTCCGATGCCCGCATGCGGCAGCTTCTGCTGGAGGAGGCTCGCGATGGCCGCGGTCCACCCGGAGACGCCGAGCAGCCCGAACCGGGTGGCACAAAGGACCTTGAGCTCGGAAGCCAGGCCGAGCCCCCTCACGGCGTCACCGTCCATTGCAGCCCGGACTACCTCGACGGCGTTGTCCGCCGCCTCCTCGATCAGGCGGGCGCGGCCGGCGTCGTCACCGTCTGTGACCTCGAGCCACGTCAGCTCCCCGGAGCGCTGCCCGCGCAGGATGTCCAAGGCGTCGTCAGCCTCGCCGGCACGGATCGCGTCGGCGAGGGCGGTGATCTGCGAGTCTGGGCCGAAACGGTAGTTGTGCTCGAGCATGACGACGTGGTCCGCGAGGGGACCCGCGGCGGGCCCGAACGCCGCAGGGCCGACGATCTCGCCGAGGACGGCCCCGGCCTCGACGCTGGCGAGCTGGAACGGGTCGCCCACGAGGACGACGCTTGCGTCCTCGCGGACGGCGTCGAGGAGGCGGGCGATGAGAGGCAGTGACACCATCGACGTCTCGTCGACGACGACGAGGTCGTGGGGCAACCGGTTGGCGCGGTCGAAGCGGACGGTCCCCGACATGGCGATTCCAAGGAGCCTGTGCAGCGTCTTCGCCTCCGTCGCGCGCAGGGCATCGGCGACCTCCGGCCGCAGCTCGAGGGTTGCCGCCGCGTCCTGCACCGCGGCCGCCATTCGGGCGGCGGCCTTGCCCGTCGGCGCAGCAAGCGCGACGTCGAGCCGGTGCCCGGCGCCGAGCGAGGCCGTGTAGGCGGCGCCGAGGAGACGGGAGACTGTGAGCGTCTTGCCTGTGCCCGGGCCGCCGGCGATGACGGTTATCCGTTGGCCGAGAGCCTTTACGGCCGCCTCGCGTTGTCGTGGCTCTGGCCTGTCCACCCCGCGGGCCCCGTCGGATCCAAAGAGCCCGTCGAGGATCTCGACGAGGCCGCCTCGCGCGCCAGCGAGGCCGCGGTCGCCCTCGGCGCGGCTTAGCAGGTCCGTCGCAACGCCCTCTTCGAAGCGCCAGTAGCGCTCAAGGTACAGCCGTGTCCCGTCCCAGACGAGCGGCAGGACCACCTCGCCACGGGGGTCATTCGTGTCGCGCACGGCCGGGCTAGCCGCCAGCTGGCGCGCCCAGCGCTCGGGCTCCGGCCAAGGGAGCGGCTGGGCCGGCTCGCCCCCGGCGTCGTCGAGTACGACGGACCTGGCGATGTCCCTAATGACGACGCACACGTGCCCGAGGCGCGGTGCCCGCGCGGCAAGGGCCGCGCCGAGCAGCACCTCCGGATCGACACCCCCGACGGTCCGGGCGATCAGGGCGGCCAGGTGGAGAGCAGACGCGTCGAGCAATCCGACCTCGACAAACGGGGCCAGGGAGGCGACGGCGTCGCCCGCCAGCGTGCTCTGGCCCTTCACATCGCCATCTCGGCGCCGGCGAGGAGATCGCTGAGGTCTGAGACGAGCGCAGCCGGGACACGCCAGTCGAACACGCCCTGGGGGTGTCCGGCGACCATGGGCGAGGTGGCACCCGCCATACCGCGCACGAACAGGTAGGCGGCGCCGCCGAGGTGGACCTCCGGCTCGTAGGCAGGGATCCTCCAGCGCAAGTAGCGGTGTAACGCGACCGAGTAGAGCAGGGCCTGCAAGGGGTAGTGGTGCTCGGCCATCGCCGCGGCCAGGCGAGCCGGGTGGTAGTCGAGCGCCTGTGGCAGACACCCGAGATCGGCGAGCACGTTGGTCTTGTAGTCCACGACGACAAAGCGCTCGGGAGCGCTGCTATCTCCTCCGGGGCAGACGTGCACGACCATGTCGATCGAGCCGGTCAGGTGCCCGGCGAGCCGGACGGAGAACAACCCGGACGCGAGGCGCTCGGCCCAGGGCCGGAGGGGATCGTCCTCGGGCAGATGGGCCACGACGAGCGCACCGACGTCGCTGTCTGTCGGGTCGCGCCCTTTCACACCGAGGCGGAGATCGAAGCTCAGCTCACCGAGGCGCTCGCTGCGGGCGAGGTCGCGCAGCCGTCGCCCGTCGAAGAGCTGGCCGAGCGGGGTCTCGATCGCGGCGCGCAGGCCCGACACGAGGGTCGCGGAGCTGACCGGCCAGGGGTTCCAGCGGAGCCTGTCGTCGATGTGGGTGCGCAGCTCGGTCTCGAGATCACTCGCCTCGAAGTCGGCGCGCTCGAGCACCTCGTGGACGAGCGTGCCGAACCGGGCGCCCCCTGGAACCGTCCCGAGTGGCAGGTCGGAGGTGACTGGAGCACCGTTTGGGATTGCGGTCTCGGCCGTCGCGGGTCCCCCGGCCGGCTCGTCGGCGGCACCGAAGTCGCCGAGAGTTTCGTCCCCGGGGTCAACCTCGGCGTCGCGGCCCCGGCTGCTGATGGCACTGAACGACCACCGCCGGTTGGACCGGTCGGGGACGAGTTCCAACCGCGCGAGCTCGAGTGCCTGCACGGCGGGCCGCGTGTCGTGGTCCACCCACCGCTCCAAACGGCCGTCGGCCGCGTCCGTCACGCACAGTGCCACGGCGTCGCCGGCAGGGGCGAAGGCGGGCTCGAGAACCTGGACGGCGTCACCGTCGGCCGGCAGCACGACACGGTCCTGGACGAAGAGCTCCGGGTCTATCTCAGCACCCGTCCTGGCGAAAAGGACCCGGGCGAGCCCGGTGATCTCGCTCTTGTAGGCAGGGGTCCACCAAAGCAGGCTCTGGTGCTCTGCGCGGGTTAGGGCCACATAGAGCAGCCGGAGGTTCTCCCCGAGGGCCTCGGCATCCGCAAGCGCCCTGCGGGCGGCGCTGGCTTGGGCCGTCGGCCATTTTTTTGCGTTGGCGATGTCGTAGGTACGCAGACCCGTCGCCGGGTCCTGGTAGACGACCTCTCGGGCAACTGCGTGGCTCTGGCGCCACATCGTCGGGACGCACACGACTGGGAACTCGAGGCCCTTGGCGACGTAGATGGTCATGATCTGCACCGCTTCGGCCTCTGACTCGACCTGGCGCGCGGTCACGTCGTTCTCCGGGTCGTCTGGGACGGCGGCTTTGAGCTCTTCGAGGAGCGCCAGCAGCCCGGCGGCACTCGGACGGCGCCCGGCAGTGGCCGCCTGCACCAGCCCGGCGATGTGGTCGAGGTCGGTGAGGTCGCGGTCCCCGTCCGCCGAAGCCAGCACCCTCGCCCTGACGCCGCTCTCGGCCCAGATCCGCGCGCAGAGCTCTAGGCTCCCATGGCTCGAGAGCGTCTCGGACCACTCGGCGAGCTGGCTCTGCACCCGGCCGAGCTCGGCGTCGTCCGCGTCGTCGAGCTTGGCCACCGACCATCCGAAAAACCAGCCTAAGGCGGTGGTTCGTGCCCGCGGGGAGTCACTCGGCAGGGCAAGGGCAGCAAGGAGCCACCGCCACTGGGTAGCAGCGGGCGAGTCGAAGACGCTGTCAGCCCGCGTCGTCACGGCGGGGATGCCCCTTCGGCGCAGAGCCGCCTGCACGATTTCGGACTCGGCGTGCTGGCCGACGAGCACGGCGATGTCGCGGGGCCTGAGGCGACGCTTCGGCTCACCGTCTCGGGGCGGGAGCCAGGCCGTGTCCAATAGCTCGTGGACCCTCTGAGCGAGGTCGCGGGCGATCGCCTCTTGGGCGGCGTCGACCTGGGTCTGGCCGAGGGCGGTGCGGGCGATGTCGTCACCGACGGCCAGGCGGACACAGAGGGCCGGCAGTGCGGTGCCGTCGCCGGCCCGCAATCGAAGATCGCGGTGCGCTTGTGACGCCTCCACGGTCGCGAAGCCGATCCTCGGGTCGCCGAAAGTGGCGCCGCTAAAGACGCGCTCGAGGGCCCGCACGAGCGCGCCGTCGCAGCGCCAGTTCGTCCCGAGCGTCGAGCGCGCGGTTCCATGGCGGTGGGCGGCCTCGAGGTAGGTGTGGACGTTGGCGCCCCGGAAGGCGTAGATCGCCTGCTTGGGGTCCGCGACCATTACGAGCGCCGAGCCGTCGCCGGCCACCCCGAACAGCTTGGAGAAGATCGCCCATTGCACCGGGTCGGTGTCCTGGAACTCGTCGATGAGCGCGACCTGGAACCGCCGGCGCAGGGCGGCGACGGCAGCCTCGCGTTGGTCCAGCGCATCGCGGAGCTGGGTCAACAGATCGTCGAACGAGAGCGTGCCCGCCGCCCGCCGCCGGCCGCGCACCTCGTCAACAGCGCGGTCCACAAGCCGGCGCAGGCGAGCCGCCGCCGGGAGCGCCTCGGTGTCGGCTCCGTCCGGGACGAGGATGATCCCCGGGTTCCCGAGCACCTTGGCGGCGATGTCGGAGAGCTCCTTCAGCGTGGGTAGCGGCTCGTCGAGGAGTGGCTCGGCGAAGGACTCGGCCGCGAGCACGTCTGCGCAGACCGACTGGAGCAGCTCGCCCGTGTTGTCGAGGAGCGTCGCGTCGATGTCGCCGGGAGCGGCCGAGCCTAAGGTGGACAAGACCTGTTGAGCAAAGCCGTGAATGGTCGTGATCGTGGCGGCGTCGAAATCGATGACGGCGCGCTCTAGGCGCTCGAGGCGGCGCGGGCGATCGGTCCTTGCAACGAGGGCGAGGACCTCGTCGCCGGGATCCGCCTCGTCGGCGGCCCGCAGCGCAGCGACGGCCTCGGTGAGACGCGCGCGGACGCGGTCACGCAGCTCGGCAGCAGCAGCGCGGGTGAATGTGACGATGAGGAGTTTGTCGACCGGGACCTGTGCCTCCGCCACGTATCGCACCACGAGGCTTGCAAGCGTGTAGGTCTTGCCTGTCCCGGCGCTCGCCTCGATCGCGACGCGGCCGGTCGGGAGCGCCCCGACCGGTGAGAAGACCGACGATGAGCTCATGGGATCACCTCATCGCAGCTCGCCTCGACCGCCCCCCACAGGTAGTCGGCGTATCGGGCGGCTCTCCCGGGCGAGGGCCCGGGAGGGTCGTCGTCGCGTGCGGGCAGGGCGCAAAGTTCCTTGAACCCCAGCTCGCCGAAGGCGAGGCGGTTCGCCTCGTCTTCCCCCTCGCCCAGGCCCCTCGAGTGCCAGTCGGCCGCCTTGGCCCTGTGGAAGTGGAGCTTGTAGGACAGGTTCGCGAACAGGGGGATGGGCTCGCGCATCGCGCGCCGGTAGCAGTCGACGGCGACTTCGAGGCCTTGCAGGGCCAACTCTCGACGGGCAGGCGGGGTCTTCCCGCGCCCGACGAGCTCGATCGTGCAGCGCCCGCCCTTTTCCTCGGGGCTGCCGAGCACGATGCTGCGCCAGTCGGTGGCGGGATCGGTCGCCGCGAGGGCCATGAGATCTATCCACGCCGACAGGCGACGCTTGGGGCCGACCTTGCTGAAGGTGATTAGGGCTGGGCCCGGGCGCTCGCCTGCGCAGCGACGCGGGATCGTCTCTACGAGGCGCGTGTCGTCGGCCAAGGCGAGATCGACTTGAAGGCGGTCGTCGCCCGACGGGTCGACGCCGATCTCGCGCGCGGCGCCGAGCAGCGATTCGACGATCTGTTCGATCTCGCTCAGCTCGGACCCTCCGAGCTCGCCCGGCGGGAGCAGTCCGAGGGCACGCTCGTGACGCTCCCATTCGGCGGTGTCGTGACCGGCGAGGCGAGCCGAAAGGAGCCGATCTCCGACAGCCCAGCGTTGCAGGGGATCGAGCGCGGTGACGAGATCGTCGGACACCTCGGTGTCCTCGCCGAGGAGGTGGATCTGCAGGCGCTGGCGCCAGAAGGCTCTCACCGGGTGGTTGAGGAACCTCTTCAGCTCGGCGAGGGTGATCACGGGCTGGCTGTCCCTCACCGTCAAGACGCCCTCGAACAGTGCCTTGTGCTCCCAGGTGCGCCGCGTGCGGGCGACGGCACCGTCGTAGGCGCCCGCGTCGAAGCTCCAGGGCCCCGATCGGCCGAGCGCCCCCGGCCGGAAACAGCGCTCGTCGAACGGCTGGCAGGGGTGGACGGTCTCGATCCGGTCCCGGTACGCGTTCTGGCAGGCCGGCGCCAGCGTCGCCGTTATCGCGTCGCGCAGCTCTGCGAGCACCGTCGCGCTCGGCACCGCCAAGTTGGTGCGGACGTTGTGACCCGTACGCGTGATGACGAGGTTGTCACCGGCCGCGAGCACTGCTTCGAGGAGCGCCTGGCGGACCTCTGAGCGCGGGTCCCGATCGCCGAGGAGGGGTGCGAGGGCGGCAAGGTCGTCGCCGTCCACGGCGCCGGCGCCGCCCGTGCCGGTCTCGTCGAGGCCGAGCAGGCAGACGACGCGGAAAGGGAGCCAGCGCAGCGGCGTCAGCGAGCTCACCGTGACGCCACCGCGGAAGAACTCGGACCGGAGCGGCGCGGCTCCGAGGCGATCCGCGAGCAGGCGGCGGACATCTGCGAGCGAGAGCTCGACCGTCGCCGCTCGCTCGCCCACGACGGCCTGGTCGCCGATCTCGGCCACGATCCGCCGCAATTGCTCGAGCTGCCACTGCTGGGAGTCCTCGACCTCGAGGAACTGCCCGATCGCGTCAGCGAGCGCCTCGCACCACGCGGCCACCGCCCGGGGACGCCTCATGTCGCTGGCCAGGGCGCCGAGAGCTGCGACGAGATCGGCGAAGCGCCCTGCGACGGGTATGTCAGAGCTCTCAACCCCGAGCGGCGCGATGGCGCCGGGGGCGAGGCCGACGTCGTCGTCGCTCACCGCCACCCCCATGAGGACACGGTCGACAGCGGCGCGCAAGGTGTTGGCGTCGAACTCGGCCGGAAGCCCCCAACCGACGCGTTGGGGACCGTCGAGGCCCCAGCGGAAGTTGGCACGTGTGATCCAGTCCGCGACCAGACGAACCGCGTCCTCGTCGAGGTTGAAGCGCATACGGACCGCCGGCACGGAGACGAACTCCAGCACCTCGGAGGCGGTGAAACGGCCCGAGATCAGCGCCAGCAACGAGTCGAGGGCCACAGGGAGCGGGTAGGACTCGCGAAGCGACCGGTCCGCGATGCGGTAAAAGAGCCGGGGTGTGCGGTCATCCACGCTGCCCACGGCATCATCGGCGGAGGTCCCGAAGCCCGCCTCGACTAGCGGCGCGAACTGGTCGATGGCGGGGGAGAGAACGACGATGTCCTCCTCACGAAGCGTCGGGTCGTCCGCGAGCAGGTGCAAGATCGCGTCGCGCAGCACCTGGACCTGGCGGGCCTGCCCGTGGCATGAGTGGACCTGGATCGAGCGGTCGCCAGCTTCGAGCTCGAAGTCCCCGGCCGGCTCGTTCCCGTGGCGAATGTCATGCTGCAGGCGGCCCAGCAAGCTGCGCGGCGGGGCGCGGTCATCATCTGGGTCGAGAGAGACGGGAGCCGGCAGGCCCCGCGCCTCGGCGGAGGCGAGCAGCACGGTGCGCTCTCGGTACGGGCGGCCCCAGGAGCGTAGGAGGGGATGGTTGACACAGCGCATCTTGGCGTCGGAGTCGTCCTCCGCTCGCAGCTGGGTCAGCGCCCGGGGCCTCGCGAGCGTCGCCTGTCGTACCCGTGAGGTCGTGACCGGGGACGGGTCGAGCAGCAACAGGTGCAGTTCACGCCGCACCGCCACAGCCTCGATCAGCTCTATGAACGGCGCCCCGCTCGGAAGGGTCGTGACGCCGAATATCTCCAGCCGAGGCGGCAGGTCGAGGACGAGCGCCCCGCTCCGCAGGTCCTCTAGCAGACCCGGCATTCGCTCGGGGGGGCTCGGCGCTGCGACGCTGGCGCGCACCAGGCGCCAGAGATGGGGCTGCCAGCCGTCGTGGGCGGCTAGCGGCCTGCCCGTGCCGTCGAGGTCGCGGCCGGCCGCCCACTGCAGCACGAGATCGGGCCGGCGCACCGAGTAGCGGTCGAACAGGTCGGCGAGGCGACGCGCTCGCCCAAACCAGGTCGCGCCCGGGGCGAGCTCGGTGAGTGGGCCCAGTCCCTCGTCGGAACGCCGCGAGCGCAGGACCTCGAGGACTGCCCACACGAGAGAGTCGACCCGCCAGGGATCCGACTCCCCGGCGCGACCGGCCTTGAGCACAGTCTCACTCAAGGTCCCGGGGAAGTTGAACGAGATGTTGGCGGCGACCCCGTCGCCGGCCTCGGGGCCGGAGGCGCCGAGGGTCCGGGCGAGCTCGAGGGCGAGCCAGCGGCGCATGGCCAAGGTGGGCACCGCGACCCACTCGGGCGTCATCGGGTCGACGAGCGGCTCCGCCAGCACCTCGGCCAACACGGAGGCCAGAGGCCTCGCCCGGCTGGCACTGGACAGGTGAAGCACGAGCGAACACTACCCAGAGGTTGTGACCGTCACAGAAGAGGGCGAAGGTACCTTGGAGCCGTGAAGACCTCTCCGGCGGCTTCGGGCGCGTGATCAAGTACCTGGGCTCGAAACGACGCCTCGTGCAGGCGATCTCGGCGCTCGCCTCAGGCTGCGGCGCCAGGACCGCCGCCGACCTGTTTACGGGGACGACTCGGGTCGCCCAGGAGCTCAAGCGCCAGGGCGCCTTCGTCACCGCAGTCGACACCGCCACCTACTCAGAGGTGCTCGCCCAGTGCTACATCGGCACCGACGCGGCGTCTGTCGACCGGAGCGGGCTCGAAGAGGTGATCGGAGAGCTCAACGGCCTGGAGGGCCGGAAGGGCTATTTCACGGAGGTCTTCTGCGAGCGGTCCCGCTATCTGCGGCCCGAGAACGGTGCGCGCGTCGACGCGATACGGGACGCGATCGAAGAGCATCACCGCCAGAGCCCGCTCTACCCGGTGCTGTTGACCAGCCTGCTCGAGGCGGCCGACCGTGTGGACTCTACGACCGGCTTGCAGATGGCCTATCTCAAGCAATGGGCGCCGCGGGCTCTCCAGCCCCTGTCGCTCAGGATGCCGGAGCTGGTGGCCGGCCCGGGCCGGGCATTGCGCGCCGACGCCCGCGAGGCCGTGGCGTCGATCGGACCAGTCGACTTCGCGTATCTCGACCCGCCATACAACCAGCACCGCTATTTCACCAACTACCACGTCTGGGAGACACTCATCCGCTGGGACTCGCCGGACCACTACGGGATCGCATGTAAGCGTGCCGACTCCAAGAGCGCGAACACGCGCAGCGAGTTCAACTCACGCCTGACGATGCCACTCGCCCTCGCTGACATCGTCACGAACATCGAGGCGACCGTGGTCGTGGTCTCCTGCAACGACGAGTCGTGGCTCGGGCGCGACGAGCTCGTCGAGATGTGCGCATGTCGTGGGCATGTCGAGCTGCTCGAGTTCGACTCGAAGCGCTATGTGGGCGCCCAGATCGGCATTCACGACCTGGCCGGACGGAAGGTCGGCAGAGTCTCTCACCTGCGCAACCTCGAACGACTGGCCGTCTGTGGCCCGCGCCGCGAGGTGCTGGGAGCGATCGAGGCCTGCCGTCGCCAAGCCTCCGATGCCAGCGTCGCGGCCTCGACACGTGTCGAAGTGATGTGAGGTGACGAGCTCGACGGTGGTGCTCGCGCTCGCCGTCTTCGGCGCGAGCGCGGTCGAGATGGTCGAGGCGTTGACGATCGTGACCGCGGCCGGAGTCACCCGTGGATGGCGCTCGGCGATCGAGGGCAGCGTCGCCGCCGTGGTCGTCCTGGCGGCGCTCGTCGCGGCCGTCGGGGTCCCGCTCGCGAGGCTCGTGCCGATCGACATCCTGCGCGTGGTAATAGGTGCCCTCCTGCTCGTTCTCGGTCTCGACTGGTTGCGCAAAGCCGTGCTGCGGGCGAGCGGCCACAAGGCCCTGCACGACGAAGACGCGATCTTCGCGAGAACGGTCGCCGAGCTCTCGGCTAGCCCAGCTGCAGCGGGCGGGGCACTCGCGCCGGCTGAACGCGGCACCACCGCCTCCTGGCGCGACGGGGCCCGCGACGCCACCGGCTTCACTGTCGCGTTCAAGGGCGTCTTCCTCGAGGGCATGGAGGTCGTGCTCATAGTGATCACGCTCGGGGCGAGCTCGGGTCATCTGGCCCTTGCCTCGTGCGCCGCCGCCGCGGCCGCGCTCGTCGTCTCGGTGATCGGGTTCCTCGTGGCACGCCAGCTGTCCGAAGTGCCCGAGAACTGGCTGAAGCTCGGCGTCGGGATCATGCTCACAAGCTTCGGAGTGTTCTGGGTCGGCGAGGGAGCCGGGATCCACTGGCCAGGAAGCGATCTCATGATCCTGGTGCTCGTCGCTGTGTTCGCGACGACCGCGGCGCTCCTTTCCCTGGCGATGCGCAGGATCGGGCCCGCTCGCGAGGCGCTAGCAGTCGGGAGCGGCGAGCCGTCATGACGACGGTCCTCCGCGCGCTCGAGGCCTTCGTCAAGTTCTGGCGGGACTTCCTCATTGGTGACGCGCCCGAGCTGTTCGTCGGGACTCTTGTTTTCGTCGGCGCCGCCCTGGCGCTTCGCCACCGCGACGGCGTCGCAGTCGTGGTCCTGCCGCTGATCGTCATCGCGTTCCTCGCCGGCAGCGTGGTTCGGGGTCGGGCGAGGTCCTAAGACTGGGGTCCGAACGCGCAAGGTTCCTGTAGCGTCCGCACGTGGCCGAACCTGAAGTCGCCGAGCTCTTGCGACAGGTGGTGGCGACACTTCCGGTCGGTGAGGCGCGGCCCGGGCAGCTCGAGATGGCCGAGGCGGTCGCGAGGGCGTTCGCGAGCGGAGGCAACCTCGCAGTGGCCGCCGGGACGGGGACAGGCAAGTCGCTTGCCTACCTGGTCCCTGCGGTCGCCTCGTCCAAGCACGTCGTAGTGGCCACCGCGACCAAGGCCCTGCAGGACCAGCTCGCCAACAAGGACCTCCCCCTCGTCGCGGGCGGCCTCGGCCGCCCGGTGCGTTGGGCGGTGCTGAAAGGGCGCTCGAATTACCTGTGCCGCCAGCGCCTCCACGAGCTCGAGCGCCTCGGCGAGCAACAGCGCCTGGACGCGCCGGGCGAGGTCGAGCCGGCGGGGGTGGAACAATCCACGCGCCCGCCCGGCGCGGTGGCGGGGGTGGCCGAAGGCAACAAGCCGCGAGGCTCGGCGCGAGCCCGCCGCGTGGGCGAGGAGGTCCGGCGACTTGTGGCCTGGGCCGAGTCGACCTCGAGCGGGGACCGGGCGGAGCTTGACTTCGAGCCCTCACCCCAGGCGTGGTCGAGCCTGAGCGTCACCGCGGACGAGTGCCCGGGCGCACGCCGCTGCTCGTCGGGCGCCGAGTGCTTCGCCGAAACAGCCCGGGCGAAGGCGGCCGCGGCGGACATCGTGATCGTCAATCTTCATCTCCTGGGCGCGCACCTTCGCACTGGCGGTGAGGTGCTTCCCGAGCACGATGCGCTCGTCATCGACGAGGCGCACGAGCTCGAGGACATCCTTGCCGCTTCCCTCGGCGTGGAGGTGGGTCCCGGGCGCCTGCGCGCCATCGCCGCGACGGCAAGGGCCGCACTCGTGGGCGCCGGGCGCCGGGCTCAGCGCGGTGAGGATGCCGCCGCCGCAAGGGCGGTCGAAGCCGTGATGGCCGCCGCGACCGGTTTCGAGGAGCTGTTCGGAGGAGCCGAGGATCTGCGACTGCCGCCTGGGCTTGGCCCGGAGATCGCCGAACAGGTGACGCTCACCATCGAACGACTCGAACGTCTCGGTGTCGAGCTGCGCCGGGCCGCGGACGGGTCGGAAAGCGCTGCCGGCGGGTCCGCCCAAGTTGGCACTAGCCCGGGAGGGGGAGGCCGGGACGCCGCCCAACGCTGCCTGCGCGCCTTGCTCGGGGTCGAACGTTGCCGTGAGGAGCTGGCGGCTTGCCTGGCGGCTGGCAGCGACGAGGTCGTCTGGGTGAGCGGAGGCGCCCGCCCGGCGATGCGCTCGGCGCCGCTGGATGTGCGCGAGACCATGTCCGCTCAGGTGTTCTCCGAGATGCCTGTAGTGATGACGAGCGCGACCTTGCCGCGCGGACTCGCCGCACGGATAGGCGCCCCGAAGGAGAACACCGAGGAGCTCGACGTGGGCAGCCCGTTCGCCTACAAGGCGCACGGGCTGCTGTATTGCGCGGTTTCGCTGCCTGATCGGCGCCGCCCGGAGGCAGAGGCCGCCATCCACGACGAGATCGAGGCGCTCGTGCTCGCAGCGGGCGGGCGGACCCTAGCCCTTTTCACGAGCCGACGCGCCATGACCGATGCGGCCGAGGTACTGGCAGCCAGGCTGCCCTGGCCCGTCCTCGTACAAGGAGAGCTCCCCAAGGCCGTTCTGCTCGAGGCGCTCAGCTCCCAGTCGGCCGCGTGCTTGTTCGCGACGATGAGCTTCTGGCAGGGCGTGGATGTTCCCGGGCCGGCCCTCACGCTCGTCGTGATCGACCGGATCCCGTTCCCACGCCCGGACGACTCGTTGATGGCGGCCCGTCGCGAGGCGGCTGGCCGGGCCGGCTTCCAGGTAGTCGACCTGCCACGGGCGGCAACGCTCCTCGCCCAGGGGGCGGGCCGCCTCATCAGGACCGCGACCGACAGGGGAGTGGTCGCAGTGCTCGACCCGCGCCTCGCGACGGCCTCCTACGGCCCGGCGTTGGTCAGGGCGCTCCCGCCCATGCGGCGCACGAGGGACCGTGCCGAAGCCGAGGCCTTCCTTCGCGGGATACACGCCGAAGCCGCAAGCGCCCTGCCGGCGTCCTAAAGCTTGCCCGGCCGGGCGCCGCGGCACCACGCCCTGGGCAGGGCATCCGGGACGGGCCCGGGAGGCCGCGTAGACTCCTGCCCGCTATGGAGCCATCAAATGAGCAACGCCAGGGCCACAATCCACTCCCACACCTCCAACAAGGAGAGGGAACATTCCTGCCCGCCTCCGCGCTCGCCAGCTCGATGATCTGTGGCGGCTGCGGCACGGTCGTCGAGGCTTCTGAGCCCTACCCCTTCCGCTGCCCGCACGCCGGTGACGGCGGTGACCATGTCCTGCGCCGCGTCCTCGATCTGAGCAGGGTGGAGTTGGCTCTCGGGGACTTCGAGCCGAACCCGTTCGTGCGATGGCGCGGGATGCTTCACGCCTATCACCTCGCGGCGGCGCACGGCATGAGCGATGGGGCCTTCGTCGAGCTCGTGCGCGACCTCGACGGCGAGGTGGCCAGCGTGGACGGCCACGGTTTCGTCGTGACGCCGTTCGCGCCCGCGCCGGAGCTCTCCGGCCGTCTCGGGACCGGCGCATCGGTCTGGGTGAAAGACGAGACGGGCAACGTCGCCGGATCGCACAAGGCCCGCCATCTGTTCGGACTCCTCGTGCATCTCGAGGTCGTCGAGCGCCTCGGGATGACCGTGGGACCGCCCCCACCGCTCGCGATCGCCAGCTGCGGGAACGCGGCCCTGGCGGCGGCGGTGGTCGCTGCCGCCGGACGCCGGCGCTTGCTGGTCTTCGTCCCGACCGACGCCGAGCCCGCCGTCGTCGAGCGCTTGCGGGCGCTCGGGGCCGAGATCACCGTCTGCGAGCGCCAGGAGGGCGTCGCCGGAGACCCGACCTACCACCGCCTGCAGGCTGCGATTGCCGACGGTGCCCTGCCGTTCACTTGCCAGGGCAACGAGAACGGCCTCGCCATCGAAGGTGGGGAAACGCTCGGCTACGAGATGGCCACAGCTCTGGCGGGGACCGGTCGTCTCGACCACGTGGTCATCCAGGTCGGGGGCGGCGCCCTCGCCAGCTCCGTAGCCCAGGCGCTTTACGAGTCCACGGCTCTCGACGTGCTCCCGGCCATGCCCCGCGTGCACACCGTTCAGACGGCCGGTGCCTGGCCTCTCGCCCGGGCGCTCGAGAAGGTCGAGGCACGGCTCCCGGCTGGCCGGGCGCCCGAGGACGTCCGCTCGGCGGTCCGCTACGCGGCCACGCACCGCTCGGAGTTCATGTGGCCGTGGGAGACGGTGCCCCATAGCTTGGCGCACGGCATCCTCGACGACGAGACCTACGACTGGGTCGCGCTCGTGGAGGCGATGCTCGGGACCGGGGGCCAGGCGATCGTCGTCGACGAGGACGAGATCGCCTACGCCAACTCCCTCGGGGCCGAGGCCACCGGCATCGCCGTCGACCCGACCGGCTCCGCCGGGCTCGCCGGGTTGGTGAAGCTCTGCCGGCAGGGCCAGATCGGCCCGGGCGAGCGTGCGGCGGTGCTGTTCACGGGGGCCCGGCGTTAGCGCTCGAGGCCGGGCTCAATAGCCGAGGCGCTCGATCATCTCCGGGTGGCGCTGCCAGCCCTTTTCGACTTTCACGAACAGCTCGAGATAGGCGCCGGGCTCGAGCTGTTGGCGCACGGCCGTGCCGGCGGCTTTGAGTACCCGTCCACGTTTGCCAATGACGATGCCCTTTTGCGACTCGCGCTCGACGAGGATCTCGCAACGGATCCGAGGCCACTCCCATTCGGTCACGCGGCACGCGATCGAGTGGGGGAGCTCCTCCTCGGCGTGTTTCAAGAGCTGCTCGCGCACTAGCTCGGCGACGAAGAACGCCTCGGGCACGTCGCTCACCATGCCAGCCGGGAAGTAGCGGGGCCCCTCAGGCATCCGGCGGGCGAGGTGCTCGACGAGGGCTGCGACGCCCTCCCCTGTTCTTGCCGAGAGCGGGAAGTACTCGGCGTCGCCGAGGCCGAGCCCGCTCGCGGCGAGAGCCAGGTGCTGGAGGACCTTGGTGCCGTCGACGCGGTCGATCTTGTTCAGGGCTATGACCGTGTCGGGGCGCAGCCGCGCGGCGATATAGCGGTCGCCGGGCCCGATCGCGGCGTCGGCCTCGAGCAACAGCACGCAACAGTCGACGTCCTCGAACGTGGACGCGGCAGTCTCGTTGAGGCGGTCGCCGAGGGCGGTGCGTGGCCTGTGCAGCCCGGGGGTGTCCGTGAAGACGATCTGGCCGTCAGGACGGTCGAGAACGCCGCGGATGCGTGTCCGGGTGGTGTTGGGAGTCGCCGAGGTGATGGCGACCTTCCGGCCGAGGATCTGGTTGAGCAGGGTCGACTTGCCCACGTTCGGTCGGCCGACGAGGGCGACAAAGCCGGATCGGAACCCTGCTTCGGCGTTCTCTGCTTCAGCCGTCATCGCCGGCTCTCGCCCCCGAGTCGCGCGGCTGGGTCATCGTTGTCCGACGGCTCGGCAACTGCCTCCCGCTCCGAGCGCGTGCCAAAGCGCTCCTCGCGTTCCGCGGAGCGCTGCGCGCGCTCGGCGAGCCACTCCTCGTCGGGGTTCTTCGGTCCCGCGTGCAGGGGCGGGCCTTCGAGGCGGAGGATCCGGACGCTGCCGATGCGCCGGCCCTGGAGCTTCTCGGCGACGAGGAGGTGGCCGTCCACCTCGATCGATTCGCCTTCTGCGGGGACGTGCCCGCTGACCGCGAGCACGAGGCCGCCGATCGTGTCCCAGTCCCCGGCGGGCAGCTCAGCGCCGAGGATCTCGTTGACCTCGTCGACTGCCATCTTGCTCGAGACCCTGAACTGGCCCCCGCCGAGGGGCACTATGAGGGGCTCGTCGACGTCGAACTCGTCGACGATCTCGCCGACGAGCTCCTCGATCAGGTCCTCGAGCGTCACGACCCCGGCCGTTCCGCCGTACTCGTCTATGACAACGGCGAGGTGGAACTGGCCCGCTTGCATCTCGCGCATCAGCGGGGCGACACGCTTTGTCTCGGGTACGTAGTTCGCCGGCCTGCACACCTCGCTCACCGGTGAGTGCTCCTTGCCGCTGCGCGCGGCGCGTATCAGGTCCTTGGTGAACGCGATCCCGACGACGTCGTCGAGGCTCTGGTTGAAGACCGGGATGCGGCTGAATCCGGCCTCGATGGCACGCTCTAGGACGGCACCGGTCTCGAGCGACTCCTCCACCGCCACGACGTCGGGGCGGGGCACCATGACCTCCCGCACGACGGTGTCGCCGAACTCGATGATCGAATGGATGAGCACGCGCTCGTCGCTCTCGATGGCCTCGTCCAAGGCGGCGACGTCGGCAAAGGCCAAGAGCTCGGACTCGGTCACGTCCGCCTCGGTCCTGGCGCCACGCCCCCCCGGGGTGATGATGCGGGCGAGACCGATGAGCGCACCGGAGACGACCCGCGTGGGCGGGAACCGGACAAGGGTCGTCACGAGCGGCGCGGCTAGCAGGGCAGCCCGGTCCGAGTGGCGGACGGCCCATTGCTTGGGCACGGCCTCGGAGAAGACGAAGATCACGACGACTTCGAACGCGGTCGCGACGGCGACGCCGATCGGGCCGAACACCTGCGCCGCGACCACGCCGACGAGCGTCGCCGCCACGAGCTGGCAGAGAAGCACGAGGAGCAGGATCGGGGCCAGGAACGCCTCCGGGTCCTCGACGAGGCGCCGCAGCGATCTCGCCCCTCGCTGGCTGGCGTCCTCGAGCGACTTGGCCCTGGCCCGGGAGGTCCGGGTGAGGCCCGTCTCGGCGAGCGAGAGGACAGCGGAGCCCGCGATGAGGACGAATACCGCCACGAGGAGGCCGCCGTCGGCACCGGTGAAGCTGCGCGAAGTGGCAAGCACCATGGACGCCACCAGGAGGTTCACGGGCTCGTGGCCGCCCCGCGGTGGTGGGCGGCGAGGAGCTGCTGTTCGAGCGCCTCCATCGCGGCGGCCTCGGTGTCATCCTCGTGGTCCATGCCGAGCAGGTGCAAGATGCCGTGGACGATGAGCAGGGCGAGCTCGTCCTCGTAGGTGCCCGCATGCCCGGGGGCCTGGCGCGAGGCGATCTCGGGGCAGATGACGACGTCGCCGATCAAAAGCGGGATGTCCTCCAGCTCCAACGGGCCGCGCCCGGGCCCGCTCGCCTCCGGGTCGGGGACGTGCCCCGGGCCGATGAGCTCGTCCTCGATCGGGAACGAGAGGACGTCGGTCGGGCCCTTGCGCCCCAAGAAGCGCTCGTTGAGCGCGGCGATGGCCGTCTCGTCGACGAACATGAGCGAGAGCTCGGCACCGTCGGAGATCCCCCGGTCAGCGAGCACCCCGTCGGCGAGTGCCACCCAGCGCGGGAGGTCGACGGGTCTGTCGGACTGCTCGTCGGCCGCGAAGACCTGGGCGCTCACCGCGGCGGCCGCGTGGGAGACATCCGCTGGGCAGCCGACGGTACGGCCTCGTGGCTACCGTTGCCGGCCTCGGGTCCGCGAGCCTCCGGGCCGTCCGCGCCGGACAGGGGGGTACGGGCCGCCCCGGCTCCGATGCTGCGGGCCGCGCTGGAGCGTTCGTAGGCGGTGACGATCTCGCGGACTATGCGGTGGCGGACGACGTCGGCCTGCCCGAGCTTGATGAAGCAGATCCCGTCGATCTCGCCGAGCAGCTCCTCGAGCTCCAACAGCCCGGAACGGCCACCGGGGATGTCGATCTGGGTCACGTCCCCGGTGACGACGACCTTGGTTCCAAAGCCGATCCGGGTGAGGAACATCTTCATCTGCTCGGGGGTCGTGTTCTGAGCCTCGTCGAGGATGACGAAGCTGCCGTTCAACGTCCGGCCCCGCATGAACGCGAGGGGTGCGACCTCGATCGCGCCGCGTTCGAGGAGCCGCTGGGTACCCTCCGGCTCCAACATGTCGTAGAGGGCGTCGTAGAGGGGGCGCAGGTAGGGGTCGACCTTGGCCATGAGATCGCCGGGTAGGAAGCCGAGCCTCTCCCCGGCCTCGACCGCGGGCCGAGTCAAGATGATGCGCGCCACGTCTTTGGCCTGGAGAGCTTGCACGGCAAGAGCGACGGCGAGATAGGACTTGCCCGTGCCCGCCGGCCCGATGCCGAAGGTGATGGTGTTGGCTGCGATGGCGTCGACGTAGCGCTTCTGGCCGGCCGTCTTCGGGTGGACTTTGCGGCCGCGGGCGGAACGGCCGGCCTCGGCGTTGAGTATCTCCGAGGGGCGGACGTCGTCTTTGACCATCTCGATGGTGTGCCCGAGGTTGGTCGGGTCCAGCCAGTGGCCCTGCTCGAGCAGGGAGACGAGCTCCTCGAACAGGTGCCCAACGCGCTCGGCCTCGGGGCCTTCGACGGTGATCTCGTTGCCGCGCACGTGGATGCGCGTGTCGTCGAAGGCGGCTTCGACGGTGCGCAACAGCTCGTCACGTTGGCCCAGCAGGCCCACCATGAGGTGGTTCCCGGGGACGAGGATCTTGACCTGGGTGGACGACACTTGGCTCTCGCGAGAAGGGTACCAGGCACCTCGGCCTCGCCCGGCCGATACGGCGTCCGCGTTCTTCGGCGGGGTCGGGGCTCTCGGGCGGCCCGGCCTCGAACCCGCCCGGGAGTTCAGCCCGGCGGCCAGGCGAAGCGGCGGCCACCGAGGACGTGCAGGTGAAGGTGGGCGACGCTGTTACCCGAGTCCGGGCCGACGTTGAGCACAAGACGCGAGCCGCGCGCCGCGAGGCCCTCGGCCGCGGCGACGCGACGGGCGACGTCGAACATCTCGACGAGGACCTGCCCGTGGCCGGCGCCGATGTCGGCGGCGTCGACTATGTGCTCCTTGGGGACGACGAGCACATGGGTTGGCGCCACGGGACGCAGGTCCTTGAAGGCGTAGACGAGGTCGGTCGAGAACACCTCGGTCGCGGGGGACTCCCTCTTTACGATCGAGCAGAACAGGCAGTCGGCCACCGCTAGAGCCTAACGAGGGCCCCTCGGGAGCGGTCCTATATGCAGCGGTCCTATACGGCGCTAAGCGAGGGTGCGCGCAGCCGGCACGCGACCTCGTTCGCCAAGAGGCGCCCGCGAAGGGTGAGCACCGCCCGGCCGTGGCTGATCGCGACGAGGCCGACGGCTTCAACCTCCTCGCTAAGAGCGGCCGCCTCGACGCCGTCGCGGGTGCGGATCGCGAGCTCGAGGGCCTCAAGGCGCCGCGCGTCGGGCGTGAGGCGCTCCTCACCCGCGACCGGCGAGGCCCCGGAGGCGATCGCCGCCATGTAGCGCTGCGGGGTACGGATGTTCCAAAAGCGGCGCCCGTCGAGATGGCTGTGCGCGGCGCAGCCGATTCCGAGGTACTCGCCCTGGCGCCAGTAGTTCTGGTTGTGGTGGCACTCGTGGCCTGGTCGGGCCCAATTCGAGATCTCGTACCAGAAAAGGCCCGCCGCCTCGAAGAGCGCGTCGGCCATCTCGTAGCGCCGGGCCTGGACGTCGTCGTCGGGGTGGCGGCCGGGGTCCCGCCAAAGCGGCGTGCCGGGCTCGACCCCGAGCGCGTACGCGCTCAGGTGCGGTGGCGAGGGCTCGAGGGAGAGCACCTTCTCGATGGTCGCGGCCCAGTCCGCGTCGGTCTCCGCCGCCGCCCCGTAGATGAGGTCGACGCTGAAAGAGCCGAAGCCGACCTCCCCGATGGCAGCCACCGCCGCCGGGACTGCCTCGCGGCTGTGGCGGCGACCGAGGCTGGCGAGGACATGCGGGGCGAGGGACTGTACTCCGAGCGAGATGCGGTTCACGCCCGCGGCGGCGTAAGTCTCGAGGAGCTCGACGTTGACGTCCTCTGGATTGCACTCGACGGTCACCTCGGCCCCCTCGCTGCGGGCTATGGCACCGAGGAGCCGGGCGAGCTCCTCCCCGCCAAGTCGCGAGGGGGTCCCTCCCCCGAAAAAGACCGTGACGGCCGGGCCGAGGCCCTCCGCGTAGGCACGCACCAGCTCGCTCACGCAAGCGTCTACGTAGGCCGAGGCGAGATGCTCGAGGCCGGTCCAGGTCGCGAATGCGCAATAGTCGCAGCGCCGCGCGCAGAACGGCACGTGCACGTAGACACCGAGGCCGGCCCGGCTGAGCGCGCCGGGCTCACTCACGCAGGACGCCGAGCTCCTCCAACCTTTTCAGAAGGGTCGCGAGATTCTGTCCGAGCATGGAGGCCATGACGCGAAGGTCCTCCGACCGGATCGTGAGGACCTCGCCGTTGAAGTCCTGGCGCTGCACCTGCACCGAGGCGAGGAAGCGCCGGAGCAGCTCGCGCTCGGGGCCTTGCACCTCCGAGAGGCGCAGGAGGTCGACTACGACCTTGAAGGGCTTGCCCTCCGGATCGGGGCGCTCGCCGTTGGTGGCGTGGAAAGCCTGGCCCGGCCGCGGGCTCGGTGGCTCGCTCCCGTCAGGCGGGAGCAGCTGGTCGACTGGCACGCGGTACAGCCTCGCCAAGCGCTGTAGGCGCGGCACCGAGATGGTGCGCTCGCCGCGCTCGTAGGCACCGAGTACGGAGGCTTTGAACTCCAGGCGCGACGCCTTTTCCACCGCCTGGAGCGAGAGTCGCTTCTGGCGCCTGACAGCGCGGAGGCGAGCACCCACGGCGACCGCGTATTGGGGGTCCTCACCTTCGGAAGTCTGGCTCGGGGTCATTCAGGTCACTCTCCGCTCCACAAGAACGCGCTCCGCGCTCGGGCAACGCCGACCCGAATCGGGCCACCGCCTCGGCTCTGCCAGAGCACCGGGCCTGCCCGGCATGCCGCCGGAGCTGGGCCCAAGCCCCAAGTCTTGCTCTTTGTGGCTGCCTCCCGCAAGCACGGGGGGTCACCGGACGCCCCCTGGGGGCGTTCACAACGTCTTGAACTGGGACTTCGCGTCGCCGAGGACGACCGGGTGACTGACAGGCCGATCGGCTCAGCGCAAGGGCGCCAGGGCCGTGCTGCGTAGCGCGCCGAGCAGAGCACCCGCCGCGAGCGCGGCGGTCTCGACCCGCAGGACGCCATCTCCAAGGGACACCTTGGTGTCGACGAGGGACAGCTCCCGGGGCGACCAGCCGCCCTCGGGGCCGACGAGGACGACCGGGGTCTTGAGCGACAAAAGGCCGCCGCCCGGCTCTGCTAGCGCGACGGCGCTGCGCGTCACCCGGGCCGCGATCTCGTCCACGCTCTGGTTGTCGCCGATGCGAGGGAGGAAGGGACGCCTGGACTGCATCGCCGACTCGCGAACGATCCTTCGGAGTCGTTCGGTTCGCCGGGCGGTTCCCTCCCGGTCGGGGCGCACGACGGTCCGGTCGGCTACGAGCGGCGTCAGGACGTCGACGCCCAGCTCGACGAGCTTGGCGACCGCCCACTCGGTCCGCTCCGCCTTGGCCCACGAGAAGGCGATCTCGACCAGCGGGGACAGCGGCTCTGCCCTGTGGACCGGCCCGATCGCCTCGAGCCCGAAGGCCGCGGGCGCTTGCGTGCGCGCCGGTCCCCTCCGCCGGCGGGCGAATTGTCCCGTGAAGGCGCAGATCCTCCAGGACCCGGTCCCGTCCGCGGCCCCGACCGGTTCGCCGGGCTTGAGGCGCAGTACCTCGCCGAGGTGATGGCCGTCTCCGGCGTCGAGCTCGGGGAAGGCAAGATCCTCCACGAAGACCAGCGCTGCGGCGGCCCGGAGCTCCGCGTCGGGGGCGCAGGGCACGCTCAGCCGAAGGCGGAGCGGATCCGGGACAACAGGCCCGGGTCGGGCGGTTGCACCTGCTCGCCGCGCAGCGTCGCAAGCTTGCGCAAGAGCTCGTCTTCTTCCTTTGACAGCTTCAGGGGCGTGTCCACGAAGACGCTCACGAGAAGGTCCCCTCTCCTGCCACCACGAAGGCGCGGGACTCCATGGCCGGCGACCTTTAAGACGCGGCCGGTCTGCACGCCTGCCGGGACCGCTAAGAGATAGGGCCCATCCAGGGTGTCCATCTCGACTTCTGTGCCGAGGGCGGCCTGAGCGACCGACAGGTGCATCGTTGTCACCAGGTCCGTTCCCGAGCGTTCGAAGCGGGCGTCTGGCTCGACGCGAAGGTGCACGTACAAGTCTCCGGGCGTGCCGCCGCGCAGCGCAGCTGCCCCTGCACCGGTTATGCGAAGGGTCGCCCCGTCGTCGACACCGGGCGGAATCTCGACGGTCAGGGTCCTGTCCTCGAGCCGGCGGCCCTCGCCCCGACAATCGGGGCAGGGGGAGCTGACGATCTTGCCGAGCCCGCTGCAGCGACCGCATTGGGTAGCGGTCATCATCTGGCCGAGGATCGACTGGCGGACGCGCTGGATCTGGCCGGTACCGCGGCAGTCCGGGCACGTGGAGGCGCTCGTTCCCTCGCGGGCTCCGCTGCCGGCGCATGTGGTGCAGGTCATGGGAGCCTTCAGGTCGACCTCGCGCCGGGTGCCGAAGACGGCCTCGGCGAGCGTGATCTGCAGCACGATCTCGGCATCGGCGCCCTGGCGTCGCCCCCCGCGCGGCCCGGTCGTGAAACCCTGGCTGAAGAACGCGTCGAACAGGTCCCCGAGGCCGCCCGCGAAGCCGAAATCGCCGGGCGCGGCTCCGGCACCCGTGCCCCTCACGGCGTCGGGCCCGAACAGGTCGTAGCGGCGCCGGCGTTCGGGGTCGCGCAATGTCTCGTAGGCGACGGTGACCTGTTTGAAGCGGGCCTCGGCCTCCGCGTCGCCGGGCTTCGCATCGGGGTGCAGCTCGCGCGCGAGGCGGCGGTAAGCCCGCTTGAGCTCGTCCTCGGTGGCCGAGCGGGGAACGCCGAGCAGCTCGTAGAAATCCTGGGTCATCGCCACCGCTAGCCGCCGCGCAGCTCTCGGGAGAGACGTTGGCCCACGACGGCGACTGCGGCGAGCGCGTGCTCGTAGTCCATCCGGGTCGGGCCGAGGACCCCGATGGTCCCGAGGGCAACGCCCTCCGACTCGTAGGGCGCCACGACGAGCGAGCACTCGGCGAGGGACTCGACAGTGGCGTGCTCCGAGCCGATGGAGACGGACTCCCCCTGGGCGAGCACGTCGCGGATCAGCGTCACGACGACATAGGACTGCTCGAGGATCCCGAGCACCGCCCGTACCTGCTCGATGGCGTCGAAACGCTCGGCCATGAACGCGGCCCCTCCCACGAAGACCTGGTCGGTGCTCCCGGCCGTGCTCCCGTCCTGGAGGGCGCTCACACACGAGCGCACGAGCTCGTCGACCTGCGCGTCACCGCTTGGCATCTCTGGTCGGATGAGCCAGAGCGAGCCGCCCGAGAGCCGTTGCTGCAAGGCAATGCTCGCTGCCGACAAGGTGGCGTCGGGCACTCCGTCGGGGAGGCTGATGCTGCGCTTTTCCACGACGCCGTTCGACAGGACAGCCACGGCCATGGCGGTGTGCTCAGAAAGGCGCGCCAAGAGCGCCGAGCGGACCACGAGCGCTTCATGAGCCGGGCTCACGACCACCGCAGCGCAGTCAGTCAGCTGGGCGAGCAGCCGGGAGGTGTCCTGGAGGATCCGCTCGAGCTCACCGTGAGCTTTTGAGAAGAAGACCTGCACCTTCTCGTGCTCGGCCTGGGCGAGCGGGTGGGGGTTGCCGAGATGGTCGACGAAGAACCTGTAGCCCTTGTCGGTCGGGATGCGCCCGGCGCTCGTGTGCGGGTGGGTCAGGTACCCCTCCCGCTCCAGCGCCGCCATGTCCGCCCGGATCGTCGCCGACGAGACCTCGATGACCGGGTCCCGAGCGACCTGCGAGGATCCCACGGGCTGGGCCGTCTCGACGTAGCCGGTCACGACGGACTTCAATATCGCCGCCTTGCGCTCGTCTAGTTGCTCGCTATCGCTTCGGGTGGGCATCTCAACAGGCTCCTTGACGGGATTCTACTTGGGGTGCCTGATGGCACGGCAACGCCGTCCCAGCCGCCTCGGCGCGGACGCCGCCTGACCGGGGCACGCCGGCCGTCCGGGCGGAGTCGTCACTCCTCCAGCGTCAGGGCGCTGATGAAGGCTTCCTGCGGGATCTCGACGCGCCCGATCGACTTCATCCGTTTCTTTCCCTCCTTCTGCTTCTCGAGCAGCTTGCGTTTTCGGGTGATGTCGCCGCCGTAGCACTTGGCGAGGACGTCCTTGCGCTTGGCCTTCACGGTCTCGCGGGCGACGATCCGTCCCCCGATCGCCGCCTGGATGGGCACGTCGAACAGCTGGCGGGGGATCAGCTCGCGCAGCTTGGCGGTCATCTTGCGCCCGTAGTCGTCAGCCTTCGAGCGGTGCACGATGGTGGAGAAGGCGTCGACGTGCTGGCCGGCGAGGAGGACATCGACCTTGACGAGGTTGTCGGTCTGCATCCCCGCCGGCTCGTAGTCGAGGCTCGCATAGCCCTTGGTCCGGCTCTTCAGCACGTCGAAGAAGTCGAGCACGACCTCGGCGAGAGGCAGCTCGTAGATGAGCTCGACCCGGTCGGGGGAGAGGTACTGCATCTCGTGCATCCGGCCCCGGCGCGTCTGGCACAGGTCCATGATCGTGCCGGTGTACTCGGCCGGGGTGATGATCGTGAGCTTCAGCAAGGGCTCGTCGATGTGGTCGATGAACTGCGGCTCGGGCATGTCCGAGGGGTTGTCGACCGTCATGGTCTCGCCGTTGGTGAGATGGGCGAGGTACTCGACCGACGGAGCAGTGGCGATTAGCGACAGCCCGAACTCGCGCTCGAGTCGCTCGCGGACGATGTCCATATGCAACAGGCCGAGGAAGCCGCAGCGGAAGCCGAAACCGAGCGCTGCGCTGGTCTCGGGCTCGTAGGTCACGCTGGCGTCGTTCAGTTTCAGCTTTTCGAGGGCGTCGCGCAGGTCCGGGAACTCGTCGCCGTCTATCGGGTAGATGCCGCAGAAGACCATGGGCTTCGGGTTCTGGTAGCCCTCGAGCGGTTTTGTCGCCGGGCGCGACGCCTCGGTCACCGTTTCGCCGACGCGTGCCTCTCCGACGTCCTTGATGCCGGCGATGAGGTAACCGACCTCGCCGGGGCCGAGCTCGTCGACAGGGACCTGCGCCGGCGTGCGGAGGCCCACCTCCTCGACCTCGTGGGTGGCCCACGTCTGCAAGAAGCGGAGCTTGGCTCCGGAGCGAAGCGTCCCGTCCACGACCCGCACGGCGCTCACCACACCCCGGTACTGGTCGTAATACGAGTCGAAGAGAAGTGCACGCAGCCGGTCCTCCGGGTTGCCCTCGGGGGCCGGGATCCGGCGGACGACCTCGTCGAGCAGCTCGGGGACGCCGGCGCCCGTCTTGGCCGAGATGCGAAGGATCTGTTCGGCGGGAAGCCCAAGCACGCGCTCGATCTCGTCCGCGTAGCGATCGGGATCGGCCGCGGGCAGGTCGATCTTGTTGAGCGCGGCGACGATCTCGAGGTCGTGCTCGAGGGCAAGGTAGCAATTGGCGAGCGTCTGTGCCTCGATGCCCTGCGACGCGTCGACGAGGAGCACGACCCCCTCGCAGGCGGCAAGGCTGCGCGAGACCTCGTAGCCGAAGTCCACGTGCCCGGGCGTGTCGATCAGCTGGAGGATGTGGTCCCGCCAGTGGACGCGGACGTTCTGTGCCTTAATGGTGATCCCGCGCTCGCGTTCGAGCTCCATCGAGTCCAGGTACTGGGCCCGCATGTCGCGGGGGTCGACGGCATAGGTCAGCTCGAGGATCCGGTCCGACAAGGTCGACTTGCCGTGGTCGACATGACTGATTATGGAGAAATTGCGAATGACCTCAGGGGCGACCACGTGTCCATCGTGCCACCTCGACCACGGTGTGCTCGTGTCCCCGGGTTGCTGGTAACCTCGGTGCTCCCGGAGGCTTCGAGCCTTAGTCCGTACGCGTCGAGGAACCAATGGCCAACATCAAGAGTCAGATCAAGCGGAATCGTCAGAACGAGCGTCATCGCCTCTCCAACAAGGCCGTGCGTTCGGAGCTCAAGACGCGCACGAAGAACGCCCTGATCGCTGCCGAGACGGGAGCGGAGGACTCGGCTGAGCGCCTCCTCCAGGCGGTAAAGCGCATCGACAAGGCTGCCGCCAAGGGCGTAATCCACGCCAACCAGGCGTCGCGGCGCAAGTCCCGCCTCGTACGTCGTATCGCGACGATCACCGCCGAGGCCGGCGAAGAGAGCTGACAAAGGGGCCTACGGCCCTTCGCGCCGGTCCGGCGAGTCCATCAAGGAGCGACGGCCGGCCGCTTCACGACGAGCGGGAGCTTCACCGGGGCGCTGCCGCCCAAGAGCGCCGCGGTGACCGAGGCGTTGTCACCGGCCATCCCGAGCTCCCAGACGCCTACGCCGGCGCAACCGAAGCGGGCCGCGAGCGCCGACTTGAGGGCGATCGAGACCGGGTCGTCGAACCAGGTCTGGTGCCAGCTGTTGTTGCGGCGAAAGACCGTGTAGGGCGTCTCGGTCAACGGGTCCCAAACGGACGGGCGTCCCGCCGCCACGATCTGTGAGTACGTGACCGCCACCGGGTTTCCCGTCGCCGTGGCACCGTCGTATCTGTTCGAGGCCGGGAAGTCGTAGCCATAAAGAGGGATGCCGAGGATGATCCGGCTGGCAGGCACCACGGACGCGTACTGGGCGAGCGTCGCCGCATCGTTCAAGTCGGCATTGGTCAATGGCGCCGTCGCCGACGCGATACCAGGGTCCTGCATGTCGTAGGCCATCACGAACAGCTCGTCGACGTAGCGCATGAGGGCCTTGACGTCGAAGAAGCCGAGCGGGTCGAAAGCGGAGGTGGGGTAGGCGTCGAGCATCGTCGACCAGTTCGGCCCGAGGGTGCCGAGGGCTCTCGCGAAAACTGCCACGAACTTGACGAAGCCGGGTCGGTCGGCCGTGCTGTCGCCCTCGATGTCGAGGTCGACCCCGTCGAAGGCCCCCGCGGAGAGCAGCGGCGCGAGGCTGTCTGCAAGGCGCCTCCCGGCGCTCGAAGGATGCTTGGACACAGAGTTGATTACCGACGCGTTCTCGGAGAAGACGGTGAGCAGCACACGGTCGCGCGCCGCGTGGGCCTGCGCCGTGTCCGAGCTCAAGGCATCGCTCGTGAGTGTCGTAAAGCCCTGTCCGCTTCGGGAGATCGAGCCGGAGGCCTCGAGGTTGACCGACCAGTAGACGAGGGTCGTGAGTGCCGTGTAGTCAGGAGTGAAGCCGCCCACCTCCCAGTACGGCAAGAAGCCGACCACCTGATGTGCCCGCAAGGGCTTTGGGAAGGCCCCTGGAGGCAGTGTCGGGGCGGGCTGGCCCGTCTTGGCTGGCAACCGCACCGCGACCTCAGCCTCGGCCTTGGCGACTGCGGCTTGTTCGGAAGGGACAAGCCGCTCGGCCGCGGTTGGGGCCTGTGATGTGGCCGGGCTGACACCGCCGTTGCAGGCGGCACAACCGAACGCGCCGAGCAGCGTCGCGACAACTCCGAAGGCGAGGCGAGCGGCGGTCGGGCGCCGCGGTGAGGCCATGACAGGGCGAGCGTAGTTGTCCCTCGATCGGACTTGGCGCCGCCCCGCGTGGCCCTGGGAGCTGGTCCAGTGTGCTCAGGGAGGCTGAATGCTCCTACGCTCTTGCCAAATGGTTTTCGTTGAGGTCTTCCGTCTGTTCGTCGCAGTGTGCGGCGCCCTCGTGGGCCTCGCGATCGGAAACCACCAGCACCACACCACCGCCAAGGAGCTGACCGTCGCGGCGGGCATCGGTGTCGGTGTCGGCTACGTGCTCGGCGGCGTCCTCGGCAGGATGCTGACCGGCGGGATGAGGCGGGCTACCCGGTCACTTCGCGATGTTCCGGCTCCGGAGCTTCTCTCGGGAATGCTTCTCGGCAGCCTGAGCTTCCTGATAGGTGTCGTTGTCTGCATCCCGCTGTTCGTCTTCGTACACGAGGGATTCGACTTCCTCATCGCCGCTGCGGTGGCTTGGGCGCTAGCCACGCTCGGGCTGCGCTTGGGGATGAGCAAGGGCCGCCAGCTAGCCGATGCGCTCGGGGTCACGCGCCGGCTCGTCCGCCAGGACCTCGCCGAGGGGGGTGACCTCGTGGACACTTCGGCGCTCATGGACCGGTCGTTCCTCGTAATGGGAAGGCTCGGCCTTTTCGGCCCGGAGCTGCTGATCCCCGAGCCGGTGGCCGACGAGCTCGCGACCTTGGCCGACGGGCCGGACCCCGTGGCTTCGCGCAGGGCGCGTCGAGGTCTCGAGGCGATCGATGAGCTGCGCAGCCTCGGCGTGAAGGTAACCTTCGTGCAAAGCGACGTCCCCGGGGCGGACTCGATCGAGGACAAGGTCGTCGTACTCGCAGACCGCCTTAACGCGAGGGTTGTCACCTGCTCGGCTGAGCTAACCAGGCGCCGGGAGGAGGCGGGTGCGCGCGTGCTCGACCTTCGCCGCCTGGCGAACGAGCTGTCGCCGGACCACGTCCCAGGTGAGCACCTGAAGATCGACCTCGTGCGGGCCGGCCGCCAGCCTCAGCAGGCGATCGGCTTCCTGCCGGCCGGCGACATGGTCGTTGTCAACGACGCCGAGGAGCTGGTCGGCCAGTCCGACGTCGACGTAATCGTGCTGTCGACTCGGCCGACTAACCAGGGTCTTCTCGTCTTCGCCCGCGTGGCGGACGAGGCGAGGCCAGCCCAGAACTAGCGGCTCCGAGGGACCTCGAAGCCGTTCACGCCCAGCAGCGGCACGAAGCGGGCCCCGCACAGCACGCGCTGTTCCACGAGGTCGTTGTCGTGCCTCTCGAAGACCTTCACGAGGTCACCACCGCCGTTGCCGACGGGCATGACGAGCCTGCCCCTGGGGCTGAGCTGAGCGGCGAGTGGGTCCGGGACGCTGAAGAAAGCGGCCGCGACCACAATGCCGGCGAAGGGCGCGGAACCAGGAAGGCCGAGCGTGCCGTCGCCGGTCACGACCTCGGCGTTCGAGATGCCCGCATTTTGCAGATTGAGGCGGGCCGCCTCGGCGAGCTCGGGGATCCGCTCGACGCTGTAGACGCGACGGGCGATCTTGGCCAGCAGAGCAGCCTCGTAGCCGAACCCGGTCCCGATCTCCAGGACGGTGTCGTCAGGTCCGAGCTCCAGGGCCTCGATCATGAGCGCGATCAGGGACGGCTGGGAGGTCGTCTGGGCCCGACCGATCGGGATCGCGTAGTCGTAGCCGACCTCGGCGCGCATCTGCTCGGGCACGAACCCGGCGCGGGGGACTGCGCGCAGCGCGTCCAGCACCCTGGGGTCGGTGACACCTTGGGAGCGGGCGGCCCGGACGAGCGCCTCGGCGACTGCCCGCTCCGTCGACCGTCTAAAGCGCCCGCCGTCCTCGCGATCGCTATCGGGTTCCACGTCCCTATTTGAGCAGGAAGGCAGATCTTTCGCCGTGTTCCGGCCTTTTGCGGCGGGCGAAGGCGAGCCGGACTGGGTGTGGCGGCGGTGTGGGCGACACCGGCTCGCCCCGGATCACATCGCCTTGACTGCCGCCACGACCTTTGTCAGCGAGTCCTTGGCGTCACCGAACAGGAGCGTTGTCTTCGGGTCGAAGAGGAGCTCGTTGTCGATACCGGCGAAGCCGGGGCGCATCGAGCGCTTCATGAACACGATGTTGCGCGCCTCGTCGACAGCGAGGATCGGCATGCCGTAGATCGGGCTGTCGGGGTTGTTCTTTGCGGCCGGGTTGACGACGTCGTTGGCGCCGACCACGAGCGCCACATCCGCGGACTGGAACTCGGGGTTCGCCTCGTCCATCTCCTTTAGCTGCTCGTAGGGGACGTTGGCTTCGGCCAAGAGGACGTTCATATGGCCCGGCATGCGCCCCGCGACCGGGTGAATGGCGTAGATGACCTCGATGCCACGTGCCTCGAGCAGGTCAGCCAGCTCCCGGAGCGTGTGCTGGGCCTGGGCGACGGCGAGGCCGTAGCCGGGGACCACGATCACTTTGTTCGCGTATGAGAGCAGGATGGCGACGTCTTCTGCGCTAGCGGACCGGACGGATCGGGTCGTGTCGCCCTCTGCGCCGCCGGTGGCCGTGATGACGGAACCGAACGCACTGAACAAGATGTTCGGGAGCGACCGCCCCATTGCTCGGCTCATCATCTGGGTCAGCAGGGTGCCCGAGGCGCCGACGAGGGTCCCTGCGACGACGAGCACGACAGAATGCAGGACGAAACCGCTCGCCGCCACCGCGAGGCCGGTGAACGAGTTCAGCAACGAGATGAGGACAGGCACGTCTGCCCCGCCCACGGGCAGGACGAATGCGACGCCGAAGGCGAGCGCCAGCGCGAGGATGACCGCGACGATCCAGTGAACCTGGTCGACGCAGACCGCGATGGCGAGCCCGACGATGGCGGCACCCACCAAGCCGTTCCAGACCTGCTGGCCCGGGTAGGTGATGGCTCGTCCAGTCATGAGCTCTTGGAGCTTCGCGAAGGCGATACAGCTGCCCGAGAACGAGACGCAGCCGATGGTCACGCCCAAGAGGACCTCGACCACTTGGTAAACGGCCAGCGATCCGACTGGGGCCCTGAGGAAGGTGGCGAGCGCGATCAGGGCGGCTGCGCCCCCACCGACCCCGTTGAATGCCGCCACCATCTGCGGCATCGCCGTCATCTTCACAAGGCGAGCGGCAGGAACCGCCACGGCAACCCCGATGACCATCGCGCCGGCGATGAGCAGGAAATGGGTCAGCCCGTTCGTGGCGAACGTGATCCCGACGGCAAGGGTCATGCCGCCGGCGCCGAGAAGATTGCCGTAGCGGGCTGTCTTCGGGCCCGTGAGACCCCTAAGGGCGAGGATGAAGCAGATTGCAGCGATCAGATCAGCCAGGCGTATGCCTGTTCCGAGGCTCACTTCTGGCCTGCCTCCGTGCTGGACGCGACGGCGCCTGACGACTCAGCGGTGGCTTTTGGCGGCTTTCGCACCTTGAACATCTCGAGCATGCGGTCGGTGACCACGAAGCCGCCGACGACGTTCAAGGTGGCCAGCACGACGGCGATGAAGCCGAGCGTCATCTGCGTGGCACCGCTCGCCGTGCCGAGGATGAGCATGGCGCCGACGAGCACGACGCCGTGGATGGCGTTCGTGCCTGACATCAACGGCGTGTGCAGGGTGCTCGGCACCTTGGCGATCACCTCGAAGCCCACGAACGCCGCAAGCACGAACACGGTGATGAGCGAGAGGATGTCCCCGCCGTTCATTGCGTCCCTCCTTCGAGCAGGTCGCGAGTGGGCCCGTGGCGGACCTCACCTTCATGAGTGACGCAGGTTCCGGCGATGATCTCGTCGTCGAAGTTCGGGTCGAAGTTCCCTTCTTTTACGACGAGTCCCACGAACTCGGCGATGTTCCTCGCGTAGAGGAAGCTCGCGTGTAGCGGCATCGAGCTCGGGAGGTTCTTCGCCCCGATGATCGCGACGCCGCCGACCTCGACGGTCTCTCCCGGTTGGCTGAGCTCGCAGTTGCCGCCCGACTCGGCGGCAAGGTCGACAATGACGCTGCCGAGAGCCATCTTGCGGACCATCTCCTCGGTCACGAGCACCGGAGCCTTGCGGCCCGGGATGGCAGCGGTCGTGATGACTACATCTGCCGCCGCGACCTCCTTGCCGATGAGCTCACGTTGGCGGCGCAGGAAGTCCTCGGACTGCTCGCGGGCGTAACCACCTTCGCCCTCTTGGGCCTCGAGCTCGAGCTCCACGAAGACGGCCCCGAGACTCTTGACCTCCGTGCGGGCCGCCGTGCGCACGTCGTAGGCGCGCACCGTTGCGCCGAGGCGGCGTGCGGTCGCGATCGCCTGCAACCCGGCGACTCCGGCGCCGAGGACTAGCACCTTGGCCGGGGGAACGGTGCCGGCTGCGGTCATGTAGAGCGGGAAGAATTTCGGGAGCTGCTCGGCCGCCAATAGGACGGCGCGATACCCGGAGACAAGTGCCTGGGAGGACAGGACGTCCATCGACTGGGACCGGCTGATGCGAGGGAGCAGGTCCAGGCTGAAGGCGGAGATCCGGCGGTCCACCAATGCACGGATCAAGGCGAGGTCAGCTGCCGGCTGCAGGTAGCTGACGATGCCGGTGCCCTCTTTCATGAGGGCCACCTCTTCCAGCGTGGGCGGCTGCACCTTGCAGATGAAGGCGGAGGTGCCGAACAGTGTCGGACCGTCCACCAATGTGACGCCCGCTGCGGTGTAGGCCTCGTCGGCGAACAGCGAGGCGGTACCCGCACCGGTCTGCATCGCGACCTCCGCGCCTAGAGCGGTGATCCTTGGGACGACGCTCGGGACGAGGGCCACGCGGCGCTCGCCGGGCGTGGTCTCGCTCGGTATTCCCAATCTCATAAAGAATCGGTCTAGCACCTGGACCGTGCGCGCCTAAAATCGACGATGGGGGCCGGCGCGCACCCCGAGAGGGTCCCGCCATCATGCCCACCTCCAATCTCGCCCCCGGTGTCGTGGAGATCGACACCCTCCTCGGAGGCTGGCAGCGGATCACCGCCGGATACCTGATCGAAGGCCCATTTCCGGTCCTCGTGGAAACCGGGAGCCAGAGCTCAGTGGGGGTGCTGCTCGCCTCCCTCGACGAGCTCGGCCTCGCAGCAGGGGACCTCGCAGGCGTTGTGGTGACTCACATCCACCTCGACCACGCGGGCGGGGTCGGCGACGTCGCGCGCGCCTTTCCTCAGGCGAAGGTGTACGTGCACGAGAAGGGCGCTCGGCACCTTGTCGACCCGACTCGTCTCGTCCAGTCCGCGGCCATGGTCTACGGGCCGCTTCTCGACTCGCTCTTCGGCCGGCTCGACCCGACACCAGCCGAACGGGTTCAGGTCCTCGGGGACGGAGAGGAGATCGACCTCGGCGCGGGCAGGTGCCTTAGAGCGATCGACTCGCCTGGCCACGCCAAGCATCACCTCGGTCTCCTTGATAGCGACAGCGGCCTGCTTTTTGCTGGAGACGCAGTCGGTGTGCGGCTACCCGACGGTGGCGTTCTCCGCCCAGCTACGCCTCCGCCGGACTTCGATCTCCACTTGGCGCTTGCCTCGCTCAGGCGCTTTTCCGACGCGCGCCCGAGCGGGATCGCCCTCGCGCACTACGGGCTCGTGCCCGTTGACCCTCAGGAGCTGCTCGATGAGGCGCAGGCCACCCTGAGGTCCTGGGCCGAGGAGGCCGAGGCGGCATGGCGGTCCGGCAGTGACATAGTCGAGGCGCTGGAGAGGCGCTTTCCACAGCTGTCGGAGGGTTTTTTACCCGAACAGCGCAGCGCGGCCGAGGCGCTAGGAGGCGTCCATTCCAATGCCGCCGGGCTTCGGCGCTGGTTCGAACGCCAGGCCGAGGTGTCCGGCCCCTGACCTCCCGGTTGAGCGCGACGGGCGCCACCTAGAATCGGTGGCCGTGGACGAAAGCGGCGGGGACGCCACCTGGCGGGAGCTCTACGAGTCAGCGCCGTTGCGAGACGCCGAGTTCGAGACCTTGTCGGGCCTGCCGCTCGAGCCTGTCTACGGCCCACCAGGCTCGCCGTTGCCTGGCCTGTATCCCTATACGCGCGGCCCGTACGCCTCGATGTACCGCTCGAAGCTCTGGACCATGCGCATGTTCGCCGGGTTCGGGACCGCTGTCGACACGAACATTCGCTTTCGCGAGCTGCTGCGCTCCGGCGGCGACGGCCTCTCGGTGGCGTTCGACCTGCCGACCCTTATGGGCCGCGACTCCGATGACGTCCTGGCTGACGGCGAGGTAGGCCGTTGCGGCGTCGCGGTGGACACCCTCGCCGATGTGAGGGATCTTTTCGACGGCATCGACCTAGCCGCCGTCACGACCTCGATGACGATCAACTCGCCCGCGGCGATCCTGCTCGCGATGTACGTGGCCGCGGCCACAGAGTCCGGCGTTGCCCGCGCGCTCCTCGGGGGGACGATCCAGAACGACATCTTGAAGGAGTACCAGGCACAGAAGGAATACGTATTCCCCCCGCGCCCGTCGATGCGCATCGTCACCGACATGATCCGCTACTGCTCCTCGGAGATGCCGCAGTTCCACCCTGTCTCGATCTCCGGCTACCACATCCGCGAGGCGGGCTCGACCGCGGCCCAGGAGCTTGCCTTCACGCTCGCGAACGGCTTTGCCTATGTCGAGGCCGCCCTTGCCGCCGGCCAGAAGGTCGACGAGTTCGCCCCGGGGCTGAGCTTTTTTTTCAACGCCCACATCGACTTCTTCGAGGAGATCGCCAAGTACCGTGCCGCACGGCGAATCTGGGCTCGCTGGATGCGCGAGCGCTACGGTGCCCGGCTGGACCGCTCCACTCAGCTGCGCTTTCACACCCAGACGGCCGGTGTCTCTCTCACCGCCCAGCAGCCCGAGGTGAACATCGTCCGAACCGCCATCGAGGCCCTCGCCGGCGTGCTCGGCGGGACGCAGAGCCTGCACACCAATTCAATGGACGAGGTGCTGGCGCTGCCGACCGAGCGGGCGGCCCGGATCGCGTTGCGGACCCAGCAGGTCCTCGCGCACGAGACGGGAGTGGCGAACGTCGCCGACCCGCTCGGCGGGTCCTGGTTCGTCGAAGAGCTCACCGACGAGCTCGAGCGCCAGGCCGAGAGTGTGTTCGCCTACCTGGACGAGCTCGGTGCGGGCTCGATCCTCGAAGGGGTCTACTGCGGCATCGACCAGGGCTACTTCCAGGACGCAATAGCCGAGGCCGCCTACGCCTTCGAGCGCAAGGTGAGCGCCGGCCGGCGCGTCGTCGTCGGCGTGAACGCATACGGGGAAGGCAACGAGGAGGACCCTCCGCCGACCCTCCGCATCGGCGCGGAAGTCGAGGAGCTCCAGCTCAAGCGCCTTTTCGATGTTCGCCAGTCGCGTTCGGCCGACGCCGTCGAGGTGGCCCTCGCGGCGGTGCGCGAGGACGCACGCGACCCGACGCGCAATCTGATGGACGCGGTGGGAGAAGCGGTCCGTGCCTACGCCACCGTCGGCGAGATCATGGGTGCTCTGGCCTCGGTCTTCGGCCGCTGGCAGGAAGTGCCGAGGGTCTGACGCGAGGCGAGAGGCGCCAGAACTTCCGGGCTACCGTGGCGCAGGTGAGCAAGCTCCAACCCCGAGCGGATAGGCCCGGTGCCTGCACGGGACGCCGCTCTTAGGCCCTGAGGAGGTCATTATGCGAGTCGTGGTCGACTACGACCTTTGCGAGTCCAACGCCGTTTGCACGGACATCCTGCCCGAGGTCTTCGAGGTTCGGGACGACAACTTCCTCTACTTGCTCAACGAGCAGCCGTCCGAGCAGTACCGCGAGAAGGTCATGCAAGCGGTGGCGTCATGTCCCAGGCAGGCGATCTCTGTCGTCGAGGACTGAGCTGAATGGCCCTCCCGCCCGGTAGCCTCGCCCGATGACGAGCGAGCCGGCCGTAGCGGAGACGAGCAGGGCGGTCCGTGTCCGAATCGCACCTTCCCCGACGGGTTACTTCCACGTCGGAGGCGCCCGCACGGCGCTCTATAATTGGTGCTTCGCCCGGCGCCACCACGGCGCTTTCATCCTGCGCATCGAGGACACAGACTCGGAGCGCAACAAGGAGGAGTGGGTCGACGGGATCGGATCGGCCCTGGCCTGGCTCGGGATCGACTGGGACGAAGGCCCCTACCGTCAGTCCCTTCGCAAGGAGCACTACCAAGCGGCACTCGACGCTCTCTGGTCGACCGGTCACCTGTACGCCTGCGATTGCACCCGCGAGATGGTGCTCGAGCGGACCAAGCAAAACGCGACGCCGGGCTACGACGGCTTCTGCCGTGACCGTGGCCTCGAGCGCCAGATCGGTCGTGCCCTGCGTTTCAGGGTCCCCCGCGAGGGCGTCACGCTCGTCGATGACCTGATCCGCGGAGAGGTGCGCTTTGCCAACGTGACCATCGAGGACTTCGTCGTGGCGAAGTCGAATGGGGACCCGCTGTTCGTTCTCGCCGGTGTCGTCGATGACCGCGAGATGCGAATCAGCCACGTCATCCGGGCCGAGGAGCACCTCCCTACGACTCCCAAGGCGGTGCTCTTGTGGGAGGCCCTCGGGACTGCCGAGCTGCCGCTGCCCTCCTACGCCCACCTACCTGTGCTGGTGAACGAGAAGCGGCAGAAGATATCGAAGCGACGCGACCGGGTGGCAATCGAGGACTACAGGGCGCAAGGCTTCCTCCCAGAGGCAATGGTGAACTACCTCGCCCTGCTCGGATGGAGCCCGGGCGACGGGCGCGAACTGTTCAGCCTGGACGAGCTCGTGTCCGGGTTCGATCTTGGTAACGTCAACCACTCACCAGCCTTCTTCGATCAGCAGAAGCTCCTCCACTTCAACGGTGTCTACCTGCGCGCCCTCCCGGTCGGCGAGTTCGTCGACCGATGCCGTAGATGGGCCGAGGCGGATGCCGTTGTGGAAGTGGCTGCCGATTTCGCCTCTCCGCAGTTCGCGAGGCTCGCCCCACTCGTGCAAGAACGGGCCGGCACCTTGTCGGAGGCGGCGGCTCTAGTCGAGTTCCTGTTCTGCTCAGAATTCGTCATCGAGGACGACTCATTCCAAAAGGCGATCGCCCGGGACCCAGACGCGGGCTCGATACTTGTGGAGGCGCGCGAACGGCTGCAGGGCTGTGCCTTCGACGCCGAGTCGCTCCGGAGCGAGATCTCAGAGCTCGGTGACAAGAGGGGACGCAAGCTCGGCAAGGTGCAAGCTCCGATCCGCGTCGCCGCGCTCGGCAGCAGCGTCGGCCTGCCGTTGTTCGAGTCTCTCGAAGTGCTCGGCCGCGGCCGGACGCTGGAACGCCTCGACTCGGCAATCGCTCGCCTGGGCACATCGCCACGGCCCTCTTCCGGGGGGTAGGGGTCTTTTCTGGGACGGAAGATGCCGGGGACCCGGTCGGGGTTTGGTGGGCCACAGGGTCGCGCCTGTTACGATGACGCCGCCCATTCGGGGGTGGTGTAATCGGCAACACGGCAGGTTCTGGCCCTGTAATTGGGGGTTCGAGTCCTCCCCCCCGAGCTTCGAGCGGCCGGAAGGCCGCTCGTTTCGCGACCGGGCTTCACGGCTTGAACTCAGATGCGGGCGACTTCTTGGAACCGGGCCGCGACCCGGAGATCGCCGAAGGTCTCCAGCCGTTCGGCTGAAAGGCGCCCCCAGATCCAGCAGGCGAGCTCGAAGGCGCTGCCCCGCAGCGCTACGTCGGCTTTCGCGTGGTCACGAGTCAACGCCGAACCCCCGTGTCCGCTCTGGAGCGTCCACTCCGCCCCGAGAACGTCGGTGGCGTGCAGGTGCATGGAGGCATCCGCCCATGATTCGACGAGCTTGGGCTCGAACCGCGGCAAGAACAGCTCGAAGAACTCCGTGACCGTATCGGCCGCGACCTCGGGCATCGCCTGGGCGGGCTGGAACCCCTGGGCCAGCTCGGCGTCAACACGGTGTACGAGCGTCTCGTGGGTCATGCGGCGCGCCCAGAAGCGGACCGGGCCAGGGTTCTGTCCGGTCCAGTTCCAGACAAGCGTTTCGTCATCGGCGGCCTCGAGGGCTGCGAGCATGGCCGCTCGTTGCTCGGCGAACCACCCCACGCGGGCCTCACCGTCCGGGACAGTTGGCAACTCGCCGCGGTCCGGGGGAGCCATCAGTCGGGACGAGACGATCAGTGCCGCGCGGCTGTAAATGACCCCAAGATGATCCAAGAGCTGTGCCACGTCCCATCCCGGGCAGCTCGCCACAGGTGCGTCGAGCGAGGCCGCACCGCTGGAGACGGCTACAAGAAAGCGGCTGGATTCGAGGTCGACGGCGTCCAAGGTGGTTGAGCGATCCATCTCGCCAGTTTGCCTCCAACCAGGGCGGGACGCGTTCCGAGGAGCGTGGCTGGCCGAACCCGGTGTCGCGCCCGCCATAATCCAAGGCGCTGTCGGGGCCGAGCGTTCCCGTTCGCCGCCGGCAGGCGGGCTGGCGAGCTGCGACTATCATGAACACGCTTCGCCGGCGGTCCCGTCAGGCGGAGCCCTGCGAACGCGAGGCGGTCCTCGAGCGTCCCGCGTCACGCATGGCCCCATCGTCTAGAGGCCTAGGACACCACCCTCTCAAGGTGGAGACACGGGTTCGAATCCCGTTGGGGCTGCTCAGATTCCGCCGATCTCGGCTGCGTGACCTACACGGGCATGGCCATAAGGGCTTCTCGAGGCCTCGATGCTCATCTGGGTTCCGCGCGTGAATCGACAACGCGGCGGCAATGCCGTCGCCGCGATTGGTAGGTCCACAGCGCGAGTTCTTGCGTCGCTTAGCAGAGTTGTGGGGTCGGACCGCTAGATCCATAGGCCGTACTAAGCACGGTGTCCCGGCAGGCCGATGTGGCGGGTCAGCTACCTGTCGGAGCTCAGTCATGTTCCACTGCCTTCGAGACCGACGGCTCAAGCTGGCAGAGTCACAGTCCGATGAATTAGGGGTACACGACCCCCTGATGCCTTGCGAGGGAAACTGGGAGCCGTGCACCAGGTGCAGTATTTCAACCGGGGCGTGGAGCGGTTCCACTTCCCGTCGCAGGCTGAACTCGCGGCCATCGGTGCCCGGCCGGCTGCTTTCTCCTTTCCCAGCCGGCCGGTCACATGGCGCGAAGCGACCCCGCCAACCCTTCGGCCAGCGAGGTCGCTCCCCCTTGAGATGAAAGCTACAACCCTGCCACTCGATTGACTACGACGTCGCAGCGATGGGCTGGTCCCGTTCACGACCCGGAGATCGATCTCAAACTCGGCATTCGTCACCGGAAAACTGACGGGCGCCCTAGGCGCCTCGCCGCGCCAGTGGATGGGCGCTATGTGCTCAATCTCCAACAGCCTCGTAATGCTGTCGGCGTTTTCTCGTTCGTGGCCCTGGCACCGAGGTCATCATCAGCGCAGAATGAACTCATGAAGCGTCGGGACTGACGCGAAGAGGCACCGCAAACACTGGGGCAAGCAGTGGGAGGTGGAAGACATGGCTGAGAACCTTGTCTGGACCATAGAGATCGTCTTCACGGAGGACGAGACCACTACGAGGGCGGACGCACGCCTGCGCGGAGGGCCGCACGACCTGAGGGGCTGGGGTCGGGCGCGCCGGAAGCCACTCGACCCCGACGTGCCTGCGATTGGAGAGGAACTAGCTGCTTCTCGTGCCCTGTCGGAGCTCTCTCACGACCTCTTGCACCGGGCTGCCGACGCTATCGAGGCATTCGAAGGCAAACCCGTCGACCTGAGCCGATGACAGTGCAGCCGGATCGAGGCTTCCCAGTGGGTCGCCAGAGCCGAGTCGTGTGAGCACCGTTCCCCTGCAGCTCCCATTCGGGTCTATGTTCGAGTCGCTGCGCAACCTAGGAGGGCACGCGGCGCGGCCGCGGTTTCGAGCACGACGCATCGTGAAAAGTGGGGCGTTCGATTACGACCCACCCGGGGCGGCGTGGGCTTGGTCAACCTACGCGGCCGGATTGCCGCTCCGAGCAGTTGGGCACCCCGTGCCCGGGCCTATTTGGTAGTTCCATGGCGCCAGCGCCGGGATAAGAACTGCCGGCAAGAAAGACATAGCTGTACCAGACCGAACGCCCGAAGAAGCTCTGTCCAAAACGCAGCTCACCGGTGCACTCGGCGACGGCCGCTGCTGCGGTCAGGACTGCCAAGAACCCGATGCAGGCGATCTCGATGCGCGATTGGTTCAGCTCATGTCGCAACGCATCTCGCTGTTCGGTGTCATAAGCGACGCGATCGCCTACTGCCGCGGCGCGCTCGGTCTCATCTTGTAGCAGGCATTCTTCCAACTCGTCGCACAGGTTTGCGCTTTGGGACCAACCCAGCAGCGACGACCGAAGAAGGGCGAGGCAACTGGTAGTTGAGCCCAGTTCGAGGTGGCGGCAAGCAGAGTCCAGGTCCTGGCTTCCGGCGACGTAGAAACCCTGTATGAGACCCGCGACGACGACGAGAGTGACACCCGCGATGACATAGAAGAGGACGACACCGATCGGCCGAAACCTTGTTCGGCGTTTGCGCGGGTCTTCGTTTAGCCATCCAGCGAGAGCACCGGCGATATGTTCGACAGGAGAAAGGCTTTCCTGTTCGAGGCGCGACGGCAGCAACCCGTTTCCTGCGGAGTCGCCCAGCGAAGGGCCTACCTACTGGCGGTGCTCCTTGACCGCTGCTTCGATGCGTGTGCCGTAGTCGGGGTCGGCCTGGCGGAAGCTGGCGATGGATCGCTCGACGATCTCGTCTCTTGTGACCTGGGCCAGCCCGTAGGCGATGTTGTCGATGAGGCGCTCCTTGGCGTCTTCGGTCAAGAGCCGGTACAAAGAGCCGGCCTGTGAGAAGTTGTCGCCGTCGTGATGGTCCCAGCCAAATGTGCCGGAGGGCCCTCCAGGGAGGGAGCCGTAGAGCGGGTCGCCGGTTTCAACAGGGCCACCGAAGCTGTTCGGTTCATAGTTCTTCTCACGTCCGTAGCCGGCGTCAAAGCGCATTGCCCCGTCACGCCCGTAGCTTTCGGCCTGTGTTGCCCGCGGACGGTTGATCGGCAGCTGAGTGTGGTTGATGCCGAGGCGATAGCGGTGAGCATCGCCGTAGGCGAAGAGGCGTCCTTGCAGCATCTTGTCCGGCGACGGCCCGATGCCCGGCACGAAGTGACCGGGATCGAACGCGGCCTGCTCGACCTCGGCAAAGTAGTTGTCGGGGTTGCGGTCGAGAACCAGCCTCCCGATCTCGATCAGCGGGTAGTCGGCGTGTGGCCACACCTTGGTGAGGTCGAACGGGTTCAGGCGGTACCCGGCTGCATCAGACGCCGGCATAATCTGCATCCTCAGGGTCCAGCTCGGGAACTCGCCTCGGTCGATGGCATCCATCAAATCAGTAGTGTGAGACTCCGGGTTTGCTCCTGCGATGCGTGCGGCCTCCCCGCTGGTGAGGCACTCGATGCCCTGGTCGGTCTTGAAGTGGTACTTGACGAAGGACTGCTCTCCGGCGGCGTTGACCCACTGGAAAGTGTGGGACCCGTAGCCATTCATGTGCCGGTAGCTCGCCGGGATGCCGCGGTCGCCGAAGAGCCATGTGAACATGTGTGTCGCCTCCGGCGAAAGGGAGAAGAAGTCCCATACATTGTCTGGCTCTTGGCGGTTTGTGTACGGATCGGGCTTTTGGGAGTGGATAAAGTCGGGGAACTTGAGCGGATCCCGGATAAAGAAGATCGGGGTGTTGTTCCCCGTCAGGTCATAGTTGCCGTCTTCTGTGTAGAACTTGACCGCGAAGCCGCGCGGATCGCGTACAGCCTCGGGGGCTCCCCGGCTGCCGGCCACTGTCGAGAAGCGCACGAACACCTCGGTGCGCTTTCCGACTTGGGAAAGGAACCGAGCTCGTGTCCACTTGGAGACGTCGGCTGTCACTTCGAAGTGTCCGTGAGCGCCCGCGCCCCGAGCATGCACGATCCGTTCCGGAATGCGCTCACGGTTGAATCGTGCGAGCTTCTCGATGAGGTGTTGATCCTGTAGCAGGACCGGCCCGCCAACCCCGGCCGTCTGCGAATTCTGGTTGTCAGCGACGGGGGTGCCGGACTCGGTTGTGAGGATGCGTCGATCGGCCATGGTCAGTCTCCTTGAGTTTCGGGTCGGAATGGTGCGGCCTTGTGTTGGCAAGCGGGGCAGAGGCCCCAGTAAGTCACCTCGGCTTCGTCGATCACAAAGCCGCCGGTCGACGCGGGGTCCAGGCAGGGAGCGGCTCCCACAGCGCAGTCGACATCTGCTACCGCCCCGCACATGCGGCAGACGAGATGGTGATGGTTGTCCGCCACTCGCGCCTCGTACAACGCGACGCTCCCGGCCGGCTCGATCCGTCGAACGAGCCCGGCGCCACAGAGGGCGGAAAGGGCTGAATAGACGGCCTGCGTCGACACCGTCTGCAGCCGGTCGTGCGTTGCCTCGATGATCTCGTCCGCCCGCAGATGCTGGCTTTTGCCACGCAAAACGGCGAAGACGGCCAGCCGTTGCGCCGTGACCCGGAGCCCGACGGCCTGCAGCTCGCCGCGAAGATGCGACCACGGCTCCACGAGATCAGAATAGTTCCATTCTTAGATCTAGTCAATCTAAACTCCCAGAGTGCATGGGGGGTGGGCTCGTCGGAGATCCCGGTCGGCCTGAGGCCCGCGACGAGGCGGCACAGCCTGATCGCTCGCGGGATGCTCACGCGACGGCCGCGATGGCCTGCACGGTCGGACGATCCGACGATGCTGATCGGGTCTCAGAGCGGCTTGCGAATCGTTTTCACCACGACGTCGCCGCCGACCCCGATCAAGATGCTCTGGACCAATTCGGGACCGAAGAGCCCGTGCTCGACGACCCCGGGTGTGCCACTGAGCCGATCGGCAAGCACCAAGGGGTCGCCGATGTCGCCTGTGAAGTCCGCGATGATCCCGCCGTCTGGGCTGGCCGGGGTGTCGCGCAAGGTGGTGGGGGTCAGTCTCCGCAATGTGGAGGTCAGCCCGAAAAAGAGCAGTTCGAGCGGGATAGGAGGGTGGATGCGGTCGACAGGCTTGGTCGAATCGGCAATGATCACGAAGCGCTCAGCGCTCACGGCCACGAGCTTTTCGCGCGTGTGGGCGCCGCCCCCTCCCTTCACCAGCCACCCGTCAGGGGCGATCTGGTCTGCGCCGTCGATGGCGATGTCCAAATGGTCGATCCCGGCCAATGGCCCGACCGAGATCCCGAGCAAGCGGGCCCTTTCTTCTGTGCGTGGCGACGTGGCGACACAACGCAGCGACAAATTGCGACGTGCAAGCGCCGGCAGAAGGTAGGCGACGGTCGACCCGGTCCCAAGCCCGACTGTCATGCCGTCCTCGACGAGTTCGGCCGCGGCCTCTGCTGCGAGCCTCTTTTCGTCCTCGACTCGCCGGGTCATCCGCGTTCGTTCGGCATTAGGACCTCGGCTCCACCCATGGCTGTCATCGTTTTCGCCCGGCGTGGCACGGTCCCCGCTTGGCACCGCCCAGCGTAACTGTGCGGTGCCGGCTGGGAAGGCACCCCTTTGCCCTTAGCCAGAGTGTTCTCCGCTCGTGTCGGCTAACGGTCCGAATCCTCGACCGGCTTGATCGGCAGCCAGCGATCGGGTAGCAACGACACATGCTGCGCGGCGAGAAGGTCCTACTCAGGGCACGGGCAGAATCGGACGTGGAAGTGCTGCACGCCGAGCTCTACGACGACGTCATGACGAGGGCGCGGACCGATACCCGAGCGTGGCGCCCGCTGTCTGCGAGCTCTGCGATGTCCCCTTTCGCGATGTCGGACCCGACCGATGACTTCGTCGCTTTCTCCGTGGTCGAGCTCTCCGAGAACAACCCGCTCGCCGGCGCGGCCGTGTTGCACATGATCGATCACTACAACCGCAGTGCTCACATCGGGATATCCCTGCGGCCGGCCTTTCGTGGTCGAGGGCTCGCGCTCGACACGGTGCGAGTCCTCTGTGAGTACGGCTTCAAGGTCCGAGGTTTGCACCGCCTTGCAATCGAGACATTGAGCGACAACGACGCCATGCTCCGCACTGCCGAACATGCCGGGTTCACGCGCGAGGGCGTGCTTCGCAAAGCGGCATGGGTGACCGGGGAATTCGTGGACGAGGTCCTGTTCGGGCTGCTCGTGGACGAATGGGCGCGGCGCTCCGGAGGCATCCGGGTGAGCAGGTCGGACGAACTAGTTGACGAGGCGGGTCGAGAGTCGTTCCCCGCAAGCGACCCTCCCGCCTTTTGAGCCAGGGCGAGCAGCGAGTCGCCAGGTGGTCTGGCCTTCTCGTGGTCGTCGGTAGGTTCTCGCTGCATGGAAACCTACAGCACGACAATTCAAACTCCGGACGGCCGTGACCTCCGGGTCCTGACGGGCGGGGATCCCTCGGGCCGGCCAGTGCTCGTGCACGGTGGGACCCCCAACTCCCGGCTCCTGTCCGACTCCTGGCTCAGGGACGCCGAGAGTCGCGAAACTAGACTCATCAGTTACGACCGCCCCGGCTACGGCGGATCCACTCCGCAGCCCGGTCGCAGCGTCGCAGACTGCGCGGCAGATGTCCGGGCCATCGCCGGAGCGCTCGGGATCGACAGGCTAGCGATCTGGGGTTACTCGGGCGGCGGACCACACACACTGGCCTGCGCCGCCCTCCTGCCGGATCTCGTGAACGCCGTGGCCACGTTGGCTTCAGTAGCGCCCTACGACGCGCCCGGGCTCGACTGGTTCAGGGGCATGGGCCAAGACAACGTCGAAGGCTTCAAGCTCTACCTCGAGGACCCGGTGGCGGCCCGGACCAAGAGTGCGGAGGATCGGGATGAGATCTTGAAGGTGACCCCGGAGACACTTGCAGAGGCGTGGTCCACCCTGGTGTCGCCGGCCGACGCGGCCGTGCTCAGCGGTGAGCTTGCCAGCTTCCTTGTCGCCCACCTGCAAGAGGGTCTGGCGCCTGGGGATCAGGGCTGGTGGGACGACGGGGTCGCCGAAGTAGCTCCGTGGGGGTTCGCACTCGAGACCATTGATGTCCCCGTCCAGCTCTGGCACGGAGCCCAGGACATGTTCGTGCCGCTCCAACACGGCCACTGGCTAGCGGAGCATATCCCGGGCGTCGAGGCACATTTCAGCGACTCGGACGGTCATCTGACGCTGTTGGTCGACCGAGTGCCAGAGGTACACGCCTGGCTCCTCGAGCACTCGTGAGCTCATCTCTGCGGGCGCGACATTTCGCACCATAAGTCCTGCTGAACGGGCCGGCCATCGGTGTCGGCCGAAGAATTGCCGGTGGGCCAGACACGAAGTGACTTCCGGCCCTAGCACGCCTGAACCAGCGGCCTAGCCTACTTATATGCGCATCGGCGACGCCGCGGTAATTGATCCTCGCGGTCTCGACGCTCTGATCAGGATTCTGGGTGCCCTGGGGTACGACACCATGGGGCCCGTAGTCCAGGACGGGGCGATCAAGCCGGGGCCGGTGGCCGGCGTGGTGGATCTGCCGGTCGGCTACCGCGACGAACAGGCCCCAGGTCACTACAGGCTCACGAAGGGAGACGACCAGTCGGTCTTCTCCTGGGCTGTCGGGCCAGGCTCATGGAAGGCGGAATTGTTCCCGCCAACCCAGGAGCTTTGGCGAGCCACCGTGGAAGGCGACGAGGTGACCTTCGTCCAGCCGGAGCCCCCGACAGCGCCAATCGCGGTCATAGGTGCCCGCCCGTGTGAGCTTGCATCCCTCGACGTCCTCGACCGTGTCATGAGGAATAATGAGGTCGCCGACCCGCGCTACGCTGCGCGCCGAGACGGAGCCTTTGTGGTCGTGGCCGAGTGTGGCGTTCCGGCGGCGACCTGCTTTTGCACCTCGATGAGAACCGGGCCTGGTGTCGAGAAGGGCTTCGACCTCGCACTGAGCGAGATCGAAAAAGGTGGTCAGCACTTCGTCGTCAGGGTCGGCTCGGAGCGAGGAGCTGAGGTCCTCTCCCTGCTTGCCACGGCGTCGGCGACGAACGAGGACCTAGAGGACCGCAGAACCGTTCTAGCGGCGGCTGTCGAGTCCATGCAGCGGCACCTGGACACCGAGGGCCTGCCCGGCCTTTTGGCCCGCAATCTCGAGCACCCCCGCTGGGACGAGGTCGCCGAGCGCTGCCTGGCCTGCGGCAACTGCACGCTCGTATGTCCGACCTGCTTCTGCTCGACGGTCTGGGACTCCACGGACTTAGATGGCAGCATCGCGCGCGGGCGCTCGTGGGCGTCGTGTTTCGAGCTCGCTCACTCCTACCTCTACTCCGGCCCGGTGCGGGTTTCGAGACGGTCGCTCTACCGACAATGGATGAGCCACAAGCTCTCGACTTGGTGGGACCAGTTCGGCACCTCGGGATGCGTCGGCTGCGGACGCTGCATCACATGGTGCCCGGTGGGGATCGACATCACCCAAGAGGCGGCGGCCATTCGGGCCAGCGACGGCGCCGGGAGACAAGGCGGCCCGGCTCTGTTCGAGGCGGGCGCTGCGCCGCCCAGCTCGTCGGAAGAGGTCCCGCCGGAAGACGTGGAGATGTCACCGTCTGAGAGGTCTGCGGATGCCTGAGAACATCGCTGCTCTGGTAGGCGACCATCCGTTGTTCGCCGACCTGCCGGAGGACATGGCGGCGCTCGTGCGCGGGTGCGCTCGTAACGTCACGGTGAGGGCAGGGGAGTACCTCCTGCTCGAGGGTGACGCCGCAGATGTCTTCTACCTGATCCGTCGGGGTCAGGTGAGCTTGGAGACCCGTGCTCCCGGGCGCCCGCCGCTCGTGCTCGAGACCCTCGGCCCTGGGACCGAGATCGGGTGGTCGTGGCTTTTTCCCCCGTATCGCTGGCAGTTCGACGCTCGTGCGACCGAGCCTGTCGAGGCCATCGCGGTGGACGCCATCTGTCTTCGCGGAAAGGTGGAGTCCGATCCCGCCCTGGGCTACGAGCTGACGAAGAAATTCGCAGCTGTAATGCTTCACCGTCTCCAGGCCGCCCGGATGCGCCTCTCGGTTCTCCACCGTGGAGACAGGGTCGGCAGGGTCACCGATGCCAGGCGCCAAGCCGAGCGCCTTCGGACCATGGAGCCGATCGCCGAGCCGGTGGCGGCACCTGGGTCGGCCTTTGTTCCTGAGCCGTACCGCGTTGTGGCCAAGCACGAGGAGGCCGACGGAGTTTTCACCCTCTCGCTGGAGCCGGCGGGCCTTCAACCACGCGCGTTCCGTGTCGGCCAGTTCAACATGCTCACCGCGTTCGGCGTGGGTGAGGCTGCCATCTCGGTGAGCAGCGCCCCCGGCACTCCCGGGCGCGTCGAGCACACGGTTCGTGACGTCGGCACCGTGACCCATGCCTTGTGCAGCGCCCCGTTGGGCTCGGTGATAGGTGTCCGTGGGCCGTTCGGCTCGGACTGGGGCATCGAGGATCTCGCGGGCCAAGATGTCGTGATCATCGCAGGCGGCATAGGGTTGGCCCCGCTTCGCGGAGCTATTTTCGCCCTCCTCGACGCCATGACCGCACAACGCGCGGCAAGAGCACGCAGGGGCGTGAGCGGGCCGGTCGGGCGCGTCGCGGTTCTGATAGGGGCGAGAACGCCGGATCAGATCATCTTCAGCCGCGACATATGGCGCTGGCGTGAGCAGGGCGCCGAGGTTCACGTCATCGTGGACCTCGCCGACCAGAGCTGGTCGGGCCCTGTCGGTGTCGTGACGACGCTCCTCACGCCGTTGGAGTTCGACGCGGGAACGTCCGCATTGGTCTGCGGGCCGGAGATAATGATGCGCTTCAGCGCTAGGGCCCTTTTGGACAAGGGGCTACAGCCCGAGAACATCCGGATCTCACTCGAGCGCAACATGCAGTGCGGCATAGGTCTTTGCGGTCACTGCCAGCTCGGCCCGCTGCTGTTGTGCCAGGCAGGGCGGGTCCTCACCTACTCCAATGCCGTGCCGCACCTACTCTCTGTGAGCGAGCTATGACCGCCTCCGCTGCACGTCCCACCGTCGCTGTCTGGAAGTTCGCTTCCTGCGACGGCTGCCAGCTCAGCATCCTCGACTGCGAGGAGGAGCTGCTCAAGCTCGCCGGCACCGTCCGGATCTCGCACTTCCTCGAGATGTCGCGGGCCTCGGTGAAGGGCCCCTACGACCTGTCGCTGGTCGAGGGCTCGGTCACTACGGCGGACGATGTCGCGCGTATAAAAGAGGTGCGCCGTGTCTCTCGTCGCCTGATCACTATCGGAGCCTGCGCGAACTCCGGGGGCATCCAGGCGCTCCGCAACTTCGCTGCTTCGGGCCATTACGCCTCTGTCGTCTACGCCCATCCGGAGTACATCAAGGCCCTGGACACCTCCACTCCGATCTCGGCGCACGTGCCCGTGGACCTCGAGCTTTACGGATGCCCTATCGACAAGATCCAGCTTCTCGGTGTGCTCACCGCCATTCTTGCCGGACGCCGCCCGAGAGTTCCGGGCCACAGCGTTTGCCAGGAGTGCAAAGGGCGCGGCACCGTGTGCCTGTTGGTCTCCGGCGGGACGCCTTGCCTTGGCCCGGTGACACGGGCTGGTTGCGGCGCCCTGTGCCCATCTGTCGACCGGGGCTGCTTCGGTTGCTTCGGCCCGACCGATACCGCCAATACCGGATCTCTCGCCGGTAGGCTGCGCGGCCAGGGCCTGGCTTCGGTAGATACCTCACGCCTGTTCCGCACGTTCAATGCCGCGGCTCCGGCGTTCCTGGCGGAGTCAGTGGCTCAAGGTGGCGCACCACCGGTCACACCAAGTAGCCCTGTCCGAGATCCAGCAGAGGTGGACTGATGAGTCACGGTTCGGGTGGCGATCGCACAATTAGCGTCGAAGGGCTGGCGCGCGTTGAGGGCGAGGGATCCCTGAGGGTGGAAGTACGCGACGGGATAGTTTCTAACGTCGCCCTCGAAATCTTCGAGCCGCCCCGATATTTCGAGGCAATGCTCGTGGGCCGTCATTTCACCGAGGCGCCCGACATTACCTCCCGCATATGCGGGATCTGCCCGGTCGCATACCAGATGAGCGCTTGCAACGCCATGGAGGACGCCTGCGAGGTTGACGTCGACGAACGGATCCGTGCCCTGCGTCGGCTCCTCTACTGCGGCGAGTGGATCCAGAGCCATGCCCTGCACGTCTACCTGCTTCACGCCCCCGACTTCCTAGGCTGCGCGGATGCCGTCGAGCTCGCCGAGCGGGCGCCGGGGATCGTGGAGCGTGGCCTTGACCTCAAGCGGATCGGCAATCTCGTCATGGAGACGGTCGGAGGCCGGGCCGTGCACCCAGTCAACGTCCGGGTCGGCGGCTTCTACCGGGCCCCGTCGCCGGAATCGGTGGCGGCACTGGCAGAGCCCCTCTTCAAGGCACGCGACCAGGCACTGGCGACCGTCGAGTGGGTCGCGGGCTTCGAGTTCCCCGATGTCGAGGCCGACTACCGCTTCGTGGCGTTGCGCGAGGCCGGTCGCTACGCGATCGAGTCCGGCAGGGCCGTGTCCTCGGACGGGCTGGACCTGAGCCCGGCGCAACTGGCCGAGCTGGTGGTGGAAGAGCACGTGGAGCGGTCCACCGCGCTGCACGCTCGACTCGGAGGGCGTGACTCCTACCTGACCGGTCCACTCGCGCGTTACTCGCTCAACTCTTCGATGTTGCCTCCTCTGGCGGCAGAGGCGGCGGCCGGGGCCGGCCTCGGGCCGGTGTGCAAGAACCCGTTCCGCAGCATCGTCGTACGTGCCATCGAGCTCGTGTTCGCATGCGACGAGGCACTGTCTCTGGTCGAGACGTACGCTCCGCCTGACCCGCCGGTCGCGACCGTGGTGCCGCGGGCCGCCTCGGGTGCCGGGGCCACCGAGGCTCCTCGGGGCCTGCTCTTTCACACCTACGACATCGACGAGTCGGGGACGATCCGCCGAGCTCGCATCGTGCCCCCCACCTCCCAGAACCAGCTCACGATCGAGTCAGACCTCCGCCAAGTGGCCCAAGAGTCCCTCGACCTCGGAGACGACGAGCTGCAGTGGCGTTGCGAGCAAGCGGTGCGGAACCACGATCCGTGCATCTCTTGCGCTGCTCACTTCCTCGACGTCACCATGGAGTCCTCATGACCGGCGGCGGAGCCAATCCGCCGAGCAACCACCCGGCAGGCCCCGGCCTCTCCCGTGTCGTGATCGCCAGCCTGGGCAACGAGTATCGCCGCGACGACGGAGCGGGTCAGATCGTGGCGGCCGCTGCGGCAGATCAGCTTCCCGGCGTGCGCCATGTCGGGCCCCAGGTCGACCCGCTCGAGTTGCTCGGGCGATGGGACGGGGCCGAGTTGGCAGTCGTCATCGACGCAACCGGTGCGGCGGGCACGCCGGGCGCTGTCCGCGTCGTGAACCTCGAGGAGCGGGTCGAGAGCCCGGGAGTGACCAGCACCCATGGGATCAGCCTGGCCGGCGTTCTGCGCCTGGCGCGGGCGGTGGGCCGGGCCCCCGACCGCGTGATCGTGGTCGGGATCGAAGGCGAAGACTTTGGGAAGGGGCCGGGACTCAGCCCCTCCGTCAGCGCTTCGGTCCCGCTCGCAGTGCGCAAGGTCGTCGAGCTGATCGAGGAGGCTCGCAAATGTGCATAAGCCGGCTGCATCGGGTGCTCGGGATCGTTGGCTCTGGCACCGTCGAGGTCGAGGACGTCCAGGGCGGCCGCCGCCGCGTTTCACTGCTCGCTCTCGACGGACCGCCACCTATTGCGGGCGAGTGGCTGGTGATCCACAGCGGGTATGCGATCGATCGGGTCGATGCGACTGAGGCGGAGGCCGTGGCGGCCGAGCTGCAAAGGGGTCTTGCCTCGATGCAGGCCGAGACCATGGCGGTGGGCCAGGACACTTGAGAGTTGCTCCTGCTGGCGGTGTCACGGCCGTGTGCGCGCCGCGATGAGTTTGCGCTAATCGATCCGTCTACCACTCCGAACGGTCACAGCGCGCACCGGATCGCTAGTGTCGAGTCACGGCGGCAGCGTGCCAAGATCTCTGAGGGGGCCACATGAGCGGTGTACGAGTCCTGGTCGGCACACGTAAGGGTGCCTTTGTCCTGAGCGCGGACGGTAAACGCGAGACCTGGGAAGTATCTGGCCCTTATTTCGCGGGCTGGGAGATCTACCACCTGAAGGGTTCGCCGATCGAGCCGAACCGTGTCTATGCCTCGCAGTCCAGCGGCTGGTTCGGTCAGGTCATCCAGCGATCCGACGACGGTGGGGGGAGCTGGGCGCCGGTCGGCAACCAGTTCCAGTACGAAGGCGTGCCCGGAACGCACCAGTGGTACGACGGCACGCCGCATCCTTGGGAATTCGCCCGCGTGTGGCATCTCGAACCGTCGCTGACAGATCCCGACACCGTCTACGCTGGTGTCGAGGACGCGGCGCTGTTTCGCTCCGATGACGGCGGCCAGAGCTGGCAGGAGCTTGCGGGACTTCGCGGCCACGGCTCGGGTTCGTCCTGGCAGCCGGGTGCAGGCGGGATGTGCCTTCACACGATCATCCTCGATCCGACCGACCCGGCACGGATCGTCATCGCCATCTCGGCGGCCGGGGTCTTTCGCAGCGAGGACGGGGGCGAGACATGGCGGCCCGTGAACCGCGGCCTCCATTCCGGGGCCATTCCGGACGAGGACGCGGAGGTCGGTCACTGTGTTCATCACATCGCCAGGCACCCCGCGCGCCCCGAGGTGCTGTACATGCAAAAACACTGGGACGTCATGCGCAGCGATGACGGCGGTGAGTCCTGGACCGAGGTCAGCGGTGACCTGCCGTCCGACTTCGGCTTCGCGATCGACGTCCACGCGCACGAGCCTGAGACGATCTATGTCGTGCCGATAAAGAGCGACTCCGAGCACTTCCCGCCCGAGGGCAAGCTGCGCGTGTACCGGAGCCGATACGGGGGCAACGAGTGGGAGCCGCTCACCAAGGGGCTCCCACAGTCCAACTGCTATGTCAACGTCTACCGCGACGCCATGGCAGTGGACTCGCTCGAGTCCTGCGGCGTGTACTTCGGTACCACCGGTGGGCAGGTCTACGCCTCGTCCGATGCTGGTGACAGCTGGGAACCGATCGTCCGGGACCTCCCCAGTGTCTTGTCGGTCGAGGTCCAGACCTTGCCATGATCCGCGTGGTGCTCCCCGCACACCTGCGCGAGCTGGCAAACGTGGGGCGCGAGGTGCAGCTCGAGGTGGCGGGACCGCTGACCCAGCGCTCGGTGATCGACGCCCTCGAGACGGCCTACCCGATGCTGAAAGGGACCGTCCGCGATCCTGTCACGCAAAAGCGGCGTGCCTTCGTGCGCTTCTTTGCCTGCGAGGATGACCTTTCCCACGAGTCACCGGATGCTCCGCTCCCTGAGGCGGTCGCGACAGGAGCGGAGCCTTTCTTCGTCGTCGGGGCGATGGCAGGGGGCTGAGGCCCGCTTCGAGAAAGGCGCAAGCTCGGCGGGGGCGTTGAGCTCAGACCCGTCCCCGCTACCCGTTCGTCCAGAAGGCGCCCGCGGATGCGTATGTGTCCCCTGTCGAAAGGTTGATCAGATAGGCGCATATCCCGTGCTTGCCGGAGTGCTCCGCGTAGAAGTCCTCCCTGGTTGAGAACGAATGGGAGACGGCCTCGTCCAAAAAGAGCGTCACGGCGTAGGAGGGCTGAAAGGCTCGCGTACTCTCGGCGGCGTACGTCTTTGCGCACCCAGATTGCTCGTAGAACTGCTCCCACGCGACCACGAAGTTCGCGGCGCCCTTTGCCGTGCCCGAGATCTTGTAGACAAAACCTGCGCCCATCTTGTTCGTCTTCGGCCCGGTGAGCTTGAGCGAGCTGCCCGCGGAGCGCGGGCCGACCGTCGATGCCTGCGAGGCAGCGATCGGCACGGCTACGAGCATGGCCACAGCGGCTGAGATCAGAAGCCCCCGTCGCAGGATCCTCATCCCCATCGTTCTTCCCCCATGGTTCTCCTGGGCCGCCACTAGTGCGGGCCGGCCACGGCTCTGGCGTTCAATTTCCCGTGATTTGTATCACGCGGGGCCTGCTCGCGACGGGGGGCTCGCCCTGTGCGTCAGCGCCCGAATATCGGACTAAAGGGGGCCCCCGCTCGCGCCGACAATTTGGTGCACGACCCCCTGATGCCTTGCGAGGGAAGCTGGGAGCCGTGCACCGTCAGTAAGTCTGTCGCGAATCGGTGGCCCGGCGCTGTGATAGTCCCTGTCAGCCCGCTGACAGGGACTATCGACTCACGTCCTAAGCGCGACCGCTAGTGGGGCGCGAGCTCGCAAAGCCCGGTTTTCAGGCGGGTGTGAACTCCGCCGACACCTTCACCTCGTCATCGACTACCAGCCAGACCCGCCCCGGCTCGGTGAGCAGCGTCGCGACCTGACCACCCTCGAGGGACCCGTGATGAGTCAGCGCGGCCGACGCCACGGGCTTGTCGGCGACCTCGCCGACAGCCGCCCACACCGCGGCATTGTTGACATGCCCGAGGACGTCAAGGTCACTGCGGCGGATGGGCCAGGGTCGTGCCTGCGCGTAAGTCGGGCTCGGCGAGGACGGCACGCGTCCAGACACGCGCCTGCCGCCAGCGGCTTCGCCCCAGATGGAGTGGAATCCCTGCCCGAGCCGCAGCGGGCGCCCTGCGCGGTCCAGCGACACCCACAACGCCATCGTTTGGATCACCAAGGTGCCTTCGATCTCGACGTCGGTACGTCGCTCGGCCCAGGCCGGCCCGGTGCCGGCGCACCAGGTCGTGACGGTGACAAGTTCTCCCAGTTCGGGCCAGCGGCCCCCATCGGCCACCCGCACAGCGGTTCGGCGGACGACCCAGGTCGCATGCGGATCAAAGCCTGATTCGGCCCAGTCGTCGGTGGCGACGTCTTGGAGATAGCGGGCCAATCCGTCCAGGCGCAAGGCGCTATCCAACCCAGCGTCGCCCAACCGGACCGGCCTTTGGTGGGTGTATCTGCGACCCTTACTCGGACGAGGAGTGAACTCGGACATCGGTCCCACGTTCTAGCCCAAGACGAGGGGGCAGGGCAGGCGGAGAACGCAGTAAGTTGACGGCCTGATGCGCAAGGCAGGGGTGCTCGCCGACCTTGTCGCCGTGTTCGTTTTCGTGGGGATCGGCCGTGCGGTCCACTCTCACGGCCTCGGCCTCGCCGGGCTCGTGTCGACCGCGTGGCCGTTCGTGGCTGGACTGGCCGCGGGGTGGCTGGCGCTTTCCACCTGGCGTCGCGACCCCTCGTCGCTTCTTGGTGGGTCGGTGGTGCTGGGCTCGACCGTGGCGCTCGGGATGGCGTTACGGGTCGTCTCCGGTCAGGGGACCGCCGCCGCATTCATCCTCGTGGCGTTGGCCTTCCTCGGCGCAACGATGCTCGGCTGGCGCGTGGCATCGGCGTTCGTCCGGCCGCGGCGTCCTGCTCGCCGGAGCCCTTGAGAAATGGAATCTGTCGCGGTCCGCTCCTGGCGGGACTCCACTTCGTGAGGCCGGTCGCGCGCCGGGGAAGGGAATCCCGAGGCGCTTTGCGCCGTTGTGTCAGTAATGGTGCCCCTTTCTGTTCTCGATCTCGCTACGGTGGCGACCGGCTCGAGCCCCGCCCAGGCCCTCGCCGAGACGACCGAGCTCGCGAAAGCTGCGGAGCGTCTCGGCTACGAGCGCTTTTGGGTCGCCGAGCATCACGCGATGCCCGCGGTCGCGGCTTCGGCGCCTGCGGTGCTCATTGCCCACCTTGCCGCGGCGACCGCCAGGATCAGGATCGGTTCGGGAGGGGTCATGTTGCCCAACCACTCGCCGCTTGTCGTCGCTGAGCAGTTCGGCACGCTCGAGGCCCTCCACCCCGGCCGCATCGATCTTGGCCTCGGACGCGCCCCGGGGACCGACCCGAGGACCGCCCGAGCCCTGCGACGTCGGGCCGACCTCGGCGCTGAGCATTTCGCCGACGACGTCGTCGAGCTGATCGGCTACCTGTCCGAGACCGACGACCCGTCCGGCCATCTGGGCGCGGTTCCCGGCCCGGGATATCTCCCTGAGGTCTGGCTCCTCGGGTCGTCGCTTTTCGGCGCGGAGCTGGCCGGCATGCTCGGCTTGCCCTACTCCTTCGCCTACCATTTCGCGCCGCGTCTCGTCGACGAGGCGCTCCGGCTCTACCGGGGGAGCTTCGCCCCTTCCACGTTCCTTTCCCGGCCCCGGGCCATGGTGGCGGTGTCGGTGCTCTGCGCGCCGAGCGACGATGAAGCCCGATGGCTGGCTAACTCCTCGGCGCTGTCGATACTCCAGCTGCGGACCGGTCGCCTGGGCCGGTTCCCTTCGCCTGAGGAGGGGGCGCAATACCCTTACTCCATCGCTGATCGCGCCCTTGTGGAGGAGGCCATGGCTACACATGTGATCGGGGATCCCGAGACTGTTCGAAGGGGACTCACAGAGCTGGTAAAGCGCACCGGCGCAGACGAGATCATGCTCTCGAGCCGCGCTCACTCATACGGCGCGCGGGCGCGCTCACTCGAGCTCGTCGCCGAGGCGTGGGCGGCCACTTGAGCCTTCATCGCAGCAGATTGCTCAGATCTGGGCCTTGATGACAAGCGCCATGGCCTGTGCCCCTGAGCCTCCGATCGGCATATGGACTCCGTCTGAGTAGAACCACTGCGGGTGCTCGTCGGCGAGCTTGTTGAAGTCTGCAATGCGGTCGCGGGGATAGAGCGCGACGCACTGTCGCAAGGTCGCGTTCACCGACTGCGACCAGGAGTAGTACGAGGGTAGGTGGACCGTCACGAACACGACCCTCGACGCGCCGGAGAGGACGTCCATCATCTGGGTGAACATCTCCGGGCTCACGGGCCCGTTCGTGCCGAGGTCCACGACCACGATCGCCCCGAGCCTGTCCTCGGACTTGAGCTGCTGGGCGAGGGCGACACCCTCGTACCATTGTCGGCTGACTGCTGCCTCGACGTCTATCCCGGGTATGTCGGCTTGCAGGGCCGGCGCGGCGTCGAGCATCACCGAGTCGCCTATCGAGGTGACGTGGCCGGCAAGGAATCCGGGTCCGGGAGCCGGGAGCGCTACCGGAGCGGGTAGGCGCGTCGGCAGGAGCCAGTAGCCACCGCCACCCGGTACGACGGCCATGGCGGCGATAGGTGCCGTCGTGACAACCGAGGCGGCCGAGCCGTAGGGATGCGCGTCACCGAAGCTGAACACCTGGCCGTTGGAGGCTGCGAGCCAGTAGCCGCGGCCGTTCGGTGTCGCCGTCATCGCCACGAGGCGGGCGGTGGCGAGCTCACCGGCCGCCGAGCCGTAGGCCCTGGCGTCTCCGAAGGCGAACACGCGACCGTCCGACGCGGCAAGCCAGTAGCCTCTCCCGTCGGGCGTGGTCGCCATCGCGACGATGTGGTCGCGGGCGAGCTCGGGGGTGGCGGTCCCATAAACACCAGCGTCGCCCAAGGCGAACACCCTTCCTCCCCGGGCCGCGAGCCAGTAACCCCCACCGTCCGGCATCGCGGCCATGGCGACGATCGGCGTGCTGAGATCGAGCCTGTTGACAGAGCCGTGGGAGCCCGCGTCTCCAAAGCTGTAGACCGCGCCGGTGTTGCAGGCCAGCCAGTACCCGCCTGCGCCGCGGGTCGCGGCGATGGCCACGACGTGAGCTTTCGGGGTGACCGAGCTGAAGGTGGAAGCGGTGCCGAAGCTAAGTACCGTGCCGCCAGCGGTCGCCAGCCAGTACCCGTGCCCATCTCCGCTCGCGGCGATGCCGATGACCCCGGAGCCCATCTGCGTTGGCCGGACACCCCCGAAGTAACGCGCAGTACCGAAAGCGATCGGTTGGCCGGCGACGTCCTTGATGATCTGCACAGCACGCGCGAGCCGATGCGCGCCCGGTCGGAAAGGCGATGCGCCGCCTGCCTTGACAGCCGCGCCGGCGTTGTCACGGGCACCCGCGACCGCGAGCAGGATGGTGAGGCCGAGCAGAAAAGACGTACGGGCTTGGAACTGGCCGCGTCTCCGGAGCGCGCAGTGGTCCGGCATCACCGAAGAGGTTAGCCACCCGTTTCGCGGGCAAACGATCAGCTGGCGGCGTAGAGCTCGGCGATCACGTCGGCGTGGTGGTCGTACACGACGTTCCGCCTGACCTTCATCGTCGGGGTGAGCTCGCCGTCCTCGGTCGTGAACACACGGGCCAGCACGCGGAACCTGCGGACGCTCTCCGCCCGAGACCGCTTCGCGTTGACGCCGTCGATGAACGCCTGGATCTCGGCGTGAAGTTCGGGTTCGCCAGAAAGTGCCTCGAGGTTGCCCAGTTTGTGGTGCACCCGCGCCCAGGCGCTCAGCTCCTCGGGATCGAGCGTCACAAGGGCGGCGAGATATCTGCGGCCTTCTCCGACGACGATCGCCTCTGAGATGAGCGGGTGATTGCTCAGGTCGGCCTCGATGCCCTCGGGGGCGATGTTCTCCCCGGCGGCGGTGATGATGATGTCCTTTTTCCGACCGAGTATGCGAAGCGACCCGTCGGCGTCGAACGCGCCCGTGTCCCCCGTGTGCATCCAACCGTCGGCATCGAGGAGCTCAGCGGTGGCGTCGGGGTCGTTGAGGTACCCGGCACAGACGTTGCCACCTTTGAGCAGGATCTCACCGTCCTCGGCGATGGTGATGCTCATGCCGGGCAGAGCCGTGCCGACTGTCCCGATCCGGACGTTGTCGATCCGGTTTGCCGCCGTCGGCCCGCAACCCTCCGTTTGGCCGTACAGCTGCAGGAGAGGCAACCCGATGGAGTGGAACCATCTGATCAGCTCGGGATGGGTGGGGGCAGCGGCGGTAATCAGGAGGTGCGCCTTGTCGAGGCCGAGCAGCCGTCGCGTCCTCGTACCGAGCGTGAGGTCCATAGCCTTGTAGAGATTGAGCGCCGCCCTGGCCATCGGCGTGCCCTGTTGGTCGGCGGCCACTTTGCGAAGCCCGAGGGCCGTGTAGCTCCCGGCGGCAAACCGCAACGGAGCCGGCTCGGCCCGCAGGCGTCGCTCCACGGTCTCGCGAAGCTTCTCCCACACGCGGGGCACGGCCAGGAACACCGTCGGGCGACAGGCGGGCAGGTCCTCGGTGAGAGTCGTCAAGCTGCGTGAGAACCAAGTTTCGCCGGTGACTGCGATCGGCATCATCTCGCTCATCATCCGTTCGGCGATGTGGCTGAGCGGAAGGAAGGACAAAAGGCGCTCGCCCTCGCCGATACCGTAGACGGGCGTGACGTTTCGCAACGCGAACATGATGTTGGCGTGCGTGAGGATCGCGCCTTTCGGGGGGCCGGTGGCACCGCTCGTGTACACGACGGTTGCTATGTTCTCGGGCCTGACGTTGCGAGACCGCTCGTCCACGGCATCCGGTAGGCGGCGGAGACGATCAGCGCCAGCTCTGCGCAGCGCGTCGAGACCGACGACGAACGAGTCGCCGGCGCGGCGCGTCCCGTCGGTGAGGATGATCTGGCGAAGGGCCGGCAGCCTTTCGTGCACCTCGAGGAGCTTGCCCAGCTGGGCATGGCTGTCCACGAAGCAGACCGTGGCCTCGGCATGCTCGAGGATGTAGGCGACTTGGGACGGCGAGCTCGTCGGATAGACGGGCACCGTCACGCTCCCATTGAGGAGGATCCCGAGATCTGCGAGGTGCCACTGCACGCTGTTGGCCGACAAGATGGCGGCGCGCTGACCTGGGACGACGCCGAGCTCTGCCAGGCCGCCCGCCACCTGGCGAGCTGCGAGCAGGTACTCGGCCCAGGTGACGACCTCCCATTCGTCACCCCCGGCTGGCCGGTGCCGCATCGCCGGGCTACCGGGTCGGCGTCGCGCATTGGACATCAGCGCGTCGAGGATCGTCACGCCCTGCTCAGGCGGCACCCCCACCGCTCGCTCCTCGAAGCTCACCAATGGTCTCCGATCGGCCGAAGGGACGCCGCACGCACTTCTCCATCATGGCCCTGTTGGTGCTCAGGCGTAAGACCTGCAGTCCGTGTCGGCTGCGCAGTCGGAATAGTCGGCAGTCACCACTGCATTGATCTCGCCGACGACGGCCGGAGTCGTAGTGATGATGCCTAGCTCGCGGTTGCGCTCCATCGAAGCGGTCGAGAAGTTGATGCTCCCGACGTAGACCCTCTCGGTACTGCGGCCGGCATCCGAAATCGTGATCTTGGCGTGGATGTACAGATTCGAGTAGCTGTCGGCGTAGAGGTGGACGCGCCCGCCAGCTCGGACTATCTCGTCGAGGGCGCTGTCATAGTAACTGTCTGCAGTCATGGTGACCTCGACCTTCACTCCGCGTTCGGCCGCGGCCGCGATGGCCGCTGCGATCGCGGATGAGCCCATCTCCTCGTTCTCGATCGAGAGCGTGTACCGCGCTCCGTTTATCACCCCTAGCATCTGTGCCTGCGAGCCGGGGCTCCAGATCAGGTCGGCGCCATCCGACGCCGTCACCTGCCTATGGGCGAAGTCAGCGTCGAAGACGTCTTCGATCGCCGCCACATCGGCGTGGTTTGAGTCGAAGATGCCGAAGTCGCGCGTCGTCGTGTAGTACTCGGAGGTGAGGTTGCCCGTGAGGATGAGGGATTTGGCGCCGTCCACCGTGATGGTCTTCTGGTGTGTCGCTTCGTAGCCGGTGGCCGCCCACCTGACGCTCACGCCGCCTTCCAGGAGGGCGTCGAAGGCCGCCTCGTTCTCGCTGTGCTCGCGGTTGGTGTCGAGGATGACGCGCACCTTCACGCCGCGTCTGTGGTCCGCGACGAGGTCCGCCACCATCGTCGTGTCTCGAAGCTCGTACATGGTCATGTCCACGGACCTCTTCGCCGACAGGACGAAGGAGTAGACGGGCTGCATGCCGGTGGCCGAGCCGAGCCTGGACGGTTCCACGATCACATCGAGGGCCGAGCCCGCACGGGCATGCGCATGGGTCGCAGCTGAGCCGGCCGCCACCGTAGCGGCGCCGCTCAGAAGTGTCAGCAGAGTGGCGACGGCTAGGACTAATGCACCTTTCCACCAGCTCAGTGCGCCCACCCCCGGACGCGCCAGCCGCCCTCTCGAGCTCGAAGGCCCACTGCGGCGGTGTGTCACTCAGACACCGACCGTCCCGTCGATGCACTCGCGGAGCAGGTCGGCGTGCCCGTTGTGCCGGGCGTACTCCTCAATCATGTGGACGTATATCCAGCGTATGTCCCGCGAGTTCTCAGTGTGATGGCCTCGGCTGGCCACCACGTCGTCCAGGGCGCGTCCGCGTACCGCTGCCCGTGCTGCCTCGACCTCGCGTCGGAAGGTCTCGAGGTCGGCCTCCGCGTCGGCGTCGTCGAGGTCGTCAAAGTCTGCCGTCTCGTTCTCGTCGCTGTACTCGAACCCGATCTGCTCGTCGGCAGCGTGCATGCGGAACCACCAACGTTCGACCTCGGTCATGTGGCGGACGAGGCCGAGCAGAGACAAGGCGGATGGCGGCACCGCGCGTGTCTTCAACTGGTCTGCGGTCAAGCCGGCGCACTTCATCAGTAGCGTCTGGCGCTGGTAGTCCAGCCACTGTTCGAGCGACTCCCGTTCGCCCGCGAGCCGCTCTGGCTCGGTGCGCTCGACCATTGGCGCGTTCCACTGCGCAGTCATAATGCCGGACCCTAATGGCGCCGGCGCAGGGCTGCAGACCGCAGCGCCTCGATTCGGCGCGCCTCGCGGTGGTCCCGGACGGGGGTTCCTGGGGCGTCATGATTGACCGGAACAGGAGGAGACATGCCGAACGATCTCGATCACGTCCGGAGCATCGCCAAGCGCGATTCACTCGCGGTGGCCACCACCTTGCGCCCGCAGGGGACCATCCACGCCTCGGTGGTCAACGCCGGGGTCCTCGAGGATCCCGTCACCGGCGAAGCGTGTATCGGTTTCGTCGCCCGGGGCGATGCACGAAAGCTGTCGTACCTGCGCGCGAGTGGGCGAGCCGCGGTCGTGTTCCGCCACGGAGCCGACTGGGTGGCGGTGGAAGGCCCGGTCGGCCTGGTAGGGCCGCACGACCCGCTCGAGGCTTTCAGCTCCGCTCAGGGTGCCAGACTAATCCGCTCCATCTTCGTGGCTGCTGGTGGGACGCACCAGGATTGGGACGAGTTCGACCGTGTCATGGCTGCCGAGGGGCGCACGGCCGTGTTGGTGGCGCCCGAGCGGATCAGTGGGAACAGCTGAGCATCAGGACATCGTCGACTTGAGCGAGCGCATGTAACGGACGTGAGCCCTCTCGGCCCATACGGCGAGGGCAGACCCCGCGCAGAGCAGCACGAGGGCAGCCGCCTCGATGACAAGGGATGTCTTGGCCCAAGGTGCGCTCATCGTCGTGCGATAGCCGAACAGCCCGCCGTGGGAGGCCAACAGCAACCCGACGATCGTCCCGAGAAGGAACAGGGCTCCGATGAGCGCGACGAAGGCGCGCCTTATGAGGGCGATCAGCAACGAGAGCGCGATCCCGAGGGCACCTTGGGCGAAAAAGAGCGGGCCGATGGTACCGACGTGCCGGTACCCGGTCGCCCACAGGTGAAGATGGATCGCCGCGGAGGTCAAGATCAGGGCCGCTCCCACGATGAGGACCGCGGCGGCCACAGGCGTTGTCCGCCTGCGGTTTGCTCCCACGACACGTCCGGCGTGAAGACTGTTGTCTAGGCTCATTTCTCCCCCAAACATCAGGCGGCCACCTGCCTGAATGGTACTCGCGTTTCGGGCATTAGCGGCACCGATAGCGTCCGGTCAGCTTCTTAGCGTGGGGACTCAGCGGCCCGGGCTCGTCGAGGAGCTGTCGGCGGCGGCCGTGCCGGCGCTCCCGGGGTCGTCTGATGACTCCGTGGCCGGTAGTCTCGGGGAAGAAGACGTTGAGCGTATCCAGCTGGTCGTGCAGGTGGTCCGGAGGAGGAAGTGCCATGTGTCTGGGGATTCCCGGTGAAGTGGTCGAACTTCTCGACCCGGTCCGGCACCTGGCCAAGGTTGACGTGGCGGGAGTCCGCCGCAACATCAACGTCGCTCTGCTCGAGGACGAAGGCGTGGCGCCCGGCGACTGGGTGCTGATCCACGTCGGTTTCGCCATGGCGAAGATCGACGAGGAAGAGGCGAGCGAGGCGCTGCGGACATTGCAAGAGATGGGTCAGGCATACGCCGACGAGGTGCAGGCGGTGATCGCGTCGCAGATCGCCTAGCGCACGCTAAGCGGAAGGCCGTGGCCATGGCCTACACAGCCGCGCTGTGCGCAACGTCCGGGCGCGGCCAGCCCGAGGGAGGGCATCATGCGATTCGTCGATGAGTACCGGGACCCGGCGGCAGCGCGCGCTCTGGTGGCCCGTGTGGCCGAGCTGGCGGGTGACGGGCACTACAAGTTCATGGAGATCTGTGGCGGCCACACCCACACGATCTACCGGCACGGGATCGAGCACCTGCTCCCGACCTCGGTCGAGTTGGTGCACGGCCCCGGGTGCCCGGTGTGCGTGATCCCGATGGGCCGGATCGACGACGCCATCTCCTTGGCCAAGGTCCCGGGCGTCATATTCACCTCGTTCGGCGACATGATGCGCGTCCCGGGCTCGGTGGGAAGCTTGCTCGGGGCCAAGGCGCAGGGGGCTGATATCAGGGTCGTCTACTCGCCCCTCGACGCCCTTCGGATCGCGACGGAGAACCCGGACCGCCAGGTCGTGTTCTTCGCGGTCGGCTTTGAGACGACAGCGCCCTCGACCGCTGCGACCGTGCTGCGGGCGCGGGCCGACGAGGTCGTGAACTTCAGCATCTTCTCGAACCACGTCCTCATCGGCCCCCCCTTGCGGGCCATCCTCGAGTCTCCCGAGTTGAGCCTGGACGGTTTCATCGGGCCTGGCCACGTGTCGACGGTGATCGGCCAGCGCCCGTACCGCTTCGTCGCCGAGGAGTACCACAAGCCGCTCGTCACCGCCGGATTCGAGCCCCTTGACATCCTCCAGGCGATCGCGATGCTGATGGCCCAGATCGCTGAGGGCAGATGCTGTGTCGAGAACCAGTACACGCGCTGTGTGAGCGAGGACGGCAATCCACGCGCCCTCGCCATGCTCGACGAGGTCTTCGAGCTCCGGCCGACCTTCGAGTGGCGAGGCCTCGGCTTCATCGCGAATAGCGCCCTGAAGCCGAGGATCGAGTTCTCGCAGTGGGATGCCGAGCTCCGCTTCGAGGTGCCGGGCATTCGTGTCGAGGACCCGAAGGCCTGCCAGTGCGGCGAGGTCCTGCGGGGTGCTCTCAAGCCCTGGGAGTGCAAGGTGTTCGGCACCGCCTGCACCCCGGAGACGCCGATCGGGACGTGCATGGTCTCCGCCGAAGGTGCTTGTGCGGCGTATTACAATTTCGGTCGCCTGCACCGAGAGGTTGCCGTCTCGATGGGGGGCAGCGCTTAGACGCCTCGCCGCGTCTGCAAGCTGTGCGCGGACTGCCTGCCGGCCCGGTGCGGCTAGGGGTGCCGGGTGCCTAGAGCGGCGATGGCCGCCTGACCGATGCTGATCCCACCGTCGTTGGGCGGTACCGACTCGTGCACGAGGACATTGAGCCCCTCGGCCAACAGGGCGTCCTCGACGATGTCGCTGAAGCGCACGTTCTGGAACACGCCTCCGCTCAACGCGACCGTGTCGAGGCCCTGGCGCCGGGCCAGTCTGGCCCCGAGCTCGGCCGCAGCGCGCCCGAGGCCCTCGTGGAACCCCGCCGCGATCAAAGCACGGTCCTCGCCGGCATGCAGAGCTGTGAGCACCGCGGCGATGAGCGGTGAAGGGTCGAGCATGTCGAGGCCCTCGCCGCTGGCGCCTTCGGCGACCTCCACCGGGTACCTTGGGGCCGCTTCACGGGGGACGGCGCGGGCGAGCATCTCGAGCTCGATCGCGGCCTGGCCCTCGTAGGTGACCCGCGGCCGCAGGCCCAACAGGGCGGCGACGGCATCGAAAAGACGGCCGACGCTCGTAGTCTGGATCGCCCTCGTCCCGCCGTCGGCCACGGCCAGGGCGAGGACCTGGCTCCAGCGCCTGTCGAGCGTCCCTCCGAGGCGGGCGGCGGCTTCCTCGCCGAGGGCGAGTGCCGTCCAGGACAGGGCCATGCGCCATGGCTCACGGATGGCCGCCGATCCGCCAGGCATCGCAACCGGGCGGAGGTGGCCCACTCGCTCGAAGCCGTCGAAGTCGGCGACGAGGAACTCACCGCCCCACATGGTGGCGTCCGTGCCGTAGCCGAGCCCGTCGAAGGCGATGCCAAGGACGGTCCCGCTGTGGCGGTGCTCGAGAAGGCACGAGGCGATGTGGGCGTGGTGGTGCTGGACCGGCCACGGTTCGAAGTCGAGCTCGAGGGCGTACTTGGTGGAGAGGTACTCGGGGTGCATGTCGTGCGCGACCACTTCGGGCTCTACCCCGAACAGCCGACAAAGGTGCACGGTTGCCTGCAAGAAGGCCTCGAAGGTCCCGAGATGCTCGAGGTCGCCGATGTGTTGGCTGCACACGAGCTGGAACTCTTTTGCCACCGAGACCGTATTCTTGAGCTCGGCGCCGACGGCAAGCACTTGGCGGGCCGCTTCGGCCGGCAGCAGCAGGGCCTCCGGCGCGTAGCCGCGGGACCTGCGGACCATCTGCAGGCGGCGCCCCGAGGCCCTCACCACGGAGTCGTCGCAACGGACGTGGATGGGGCGGTCGTGCGCGAGCACGCCGTCAACCATGGGCCCGAGGCGTGAGAAAGCATCGTCGTCGCGGTGCGCGATCGGGTCGTCGGAGATGTTGCCACTGCTCATGACGAGGGGCCGGGCCACCTCGCCCATGATCAGATGGTGCAGCGGCGTGTAGGGCAGCATCAGGCCGAGGTCGGCCAATCCGGGAGCAACGTCGTCGGCGACCCGGCCGGCGGGCCTGCGCGGCGCGAGCACGATCGGCCGTGCGACAGAGCCGAGGGCGGCCTCGGAGACGGGATCGAGGAAGCACAAGGACCTCGCCATGTCCATGTCGGCAACCATGAGAGCAAACGGCTTGTCGTCCCTGGCCTTGCGCCGCCGCAGCTCGGCCACGGCGGCGTGGTTGGTTGCGTCCACCGCCAGGTGGTAGCCGCCGATTCCCTTCAGGGCGACAATGCCGCCCGAGCGCAGCGCCCGGGTGAGCTCTTTTAGGGCGCCGCCGGCATCGGCGATTTGATGGGCGGCGGTGTCGTAAAAGGTGATGCGGGGCCCGCAGACGGCGCAGGCGTTGGGCTGGGCGTGAAAGCGCCTGTCGGTCGGGTTGTCGTACTCGGCCCGACACTCGGCGCACATCGCGAAGCCCGCCATCGTCGTGGCCGGCCGGTCGTAGGGCACGGAGAGGACGATCGTGTAGCGCGGCCCGCAATTCGTGCAGTTCGTGAATGGGTATCCGTGCCGGCGGTTCTCGGGGTCGTCCACCTCCGACAGGCACTCGTCGCAGGTCGCGCTGTCGACGCTGACGGCGGAATTGGGTACCCGGCTCACCGAGCTCTCGACGATGCGAAAGGAGTCGTCGCCGCCGGTCGGGGCGAGGATGTCCCAGCTCACCGAGGTGACCCGGGCGAGCCGCGGGGGGGCACTGCTCAAGAGCTGACACAGGTCGGCAACCTTGGTGCTCTCCCCTTCGACTTCGACGAGCACGCCGTCAGAGTCGTTCAGGACGAAGCCGACGAGGCCGAGGGCCACGGCCTCGCGGAATACGAAAGGGCGGAAGCCCACGCCCTGGACCGTCCCGGTGACCCTTACGCGCCGGCGCTCGGTGAGCTGACGCAAGTGGCTCACGTCGCTAGCAGATCCTCGGCAGCGGGTCGCCGACGAGCATGTCGACGATCCGTGTCCCCCCGAAGGAGGTTCGCAGCACCACGATGCCCTGCGGTTCCTCTCGGATGTTCCCGATGAGCGCCGCGTCGGCTCCGAGCCGGTGGCCGCGCAGCGCCTCGAGAGCTGCCTCGGCCTCTTTCGCCGCCACGACTGCCAGTAGCTTCCCCTCGTTGGCGACGTAGAGGGGATCGATCCCGAGAAGGTCGCAGGCGCCGGCGACCGCAGGCTTGATCGGCAGGGCCGACTCGTCCAGCACGACGGCGAGACCGGTGTCGTGGGCGAGTTCGTTGCAGACGGTCCCGACCCCTCCTCGGGTGGGGTCACGAAGCCACCGCGTCGAGGGGGCTGCAGCGAACAAAGCCTCCACAAGCTCGCTCACCGGGGCGGTGTCCGACCTCAGGTCGGCTTCGAGGGCCAGGTCGCCTCTCGCGAGCATCACCGCCATCCCGTGATCGGCGATCGTGCCCGAGATCAAGATGCGGTCACCGCGTTTTATCAGATCGGCCCCGAGCCGTCTGCCGGCCGGGATCAGGCCGATCCCTGCCGTGGTCACGTACATCCCGTCGGCCGCGCCCCGACCTACGACCTTCGTGTCGCCGGTGACGATGGAAACGCCGGCCGCACGGGCGGCTTCTGACATGTCGGCGACGACCTCGCGGAGCTTGTTGATGGCGAAGCCCTCTTCTATGACGAATGCGGCAGAGAGCCACTGCGGGCGGGCGCCCATGACGGCGAGGTCGTTGACCGTCCCGTGCACCGCGAGCTGGCCGATCGACCCGCCCGGAAAGCGAAGCGGCTTGACAACGAACGAGTCGGTCGTGAAGGCGAGGGTTTCGCCATGGGGAAGCGCGATCAGGGCGGCGTCGGTGAGCGGGGGTCTGTCGAGGCCACCGAAGGCGTCCAGGAAGACGGCGTCGATCAGGGCGGCGGACGCCTTGCCCCCGGCTCCGTGCGCCATCGTGATGAAGTCGTCCCGAAAGCGCGGCCGGCGACGGCGGAAAGCCTCGATCCGCTCGAGAGCGGCCGCTTCGCGTCCGCTCGATGTCTCGCCCGACGCGCCATGCGATGGGTCCTGACCTGTCACGTCCCTGGTCACCGTGCCTCCTTTGCGACGAGGCTCAACGCGCTGCCAGCGTGGATCAACACCAGGTCACCGGGGCGCGCGTCGTCGATCAAGGTCGTGTCAACCGTCTCCAGGCCGGCGGCCGTGCGGACTTGCGCCAGCCCATCGGTGCCCAGGGCGATCACCTCGCCGAGGCGTCCCTCGTCCGAGCACGTGATGCAGACTTCTTCGCCGCACGCTGCCCTCTCCGGCTCGATCGCCTCGGGATGCTCGAGGCGATCGAGTGTGAGCTCGGCGAGCCGACTGCAGACGGCCTCGAGCGGGCCGCGCTCTGAGGGGGCGTCCGCCCACAGGACGTAGTCCGCCGTCCCGGGAGCGGGCCTCGGACCGTCGCCGATCCACACGGTCAGCACGCCCCAGGCCGCGGCCCGTTGCCTGAGCCCGTCGACCTCCGTTTCGGCGGAGCCTGCGAGTAGGACCAGCACGTCGCCGGCGAGCGCGCCCGCCCTCAGTGACCCCAGCAGCGGGCCCTCGACAGTTCTCGCGTGGACACGGGTTGTTCCCGCGTCAGCGTCAGGGGAGAACGCGCTGACGGCGCGGAGAGCACGCGAGGGTGACGCGGGCGCTGCGCACCAGAGGGTCCCGCCGTTGACGAGACGGCGCGCGATCGCGAGCGAAGCTGCGGAAAGATCTGCGGCATCGGGCCCCGAGAGGTCCTGGTTGAGGGCGGTCATAGTCGCGGCCTCAGTCTACGCCCAGGTGTTCGTGAGGGATCTTGGTGTGCTCCGTCCCGGCGGTGCCCGACCCGTGTCCGTCGGCCTTCTAGCGGGTCTTGTGCTCGGTGCCCGCTCCCGGGGTGACGAACAATGCCGTGGCCGGCTCGTGCCCGTCGCTGGTGTGCCATATGCCCTTCGGGTTGATCAAGGCCAGGCCGGGGCGCAGCTCGACCGTGCGCGGCCCCTCGGCCATGTCCTGGGTGACCTCGACCCGACCGGAGAGCAGGACAACTAGCTCGTCACCGGCGGGATGGCGTTCCCAGACGGTCCAGGTCTCCTCTTGCGGGGTGATGCAGACGAGCCGGCCTTCGGCACCGTCGGCGGCGAAGCGCCGCGTGTACTCATCCAGGCACTGCTCGTCCCAGGTGAAATCGGGCAGCGCCATCGCCGAGGCGCCGAGGCCGAGGTGGACGAATGTCTTGTCGAGGGAGAACCCGCTGTCGGTCATGCAACAGGATCGCGCGAGGATGTCGCGCCCGGGTGCTCAGGCGGCGCCTGCCCAGCTCGCCGCCTGGCGGAGTGCAGTCGCCATGATCGTGAGAGTCGGGTTGTGGCCGCCCGAGGTGGGAAAGACGGACCCGTCCGAAACGAAGAGGTTGTCCAGGTGGTGGTGGCGTCCGTGGGGGTCTGTGACGCTGGTCCTCGGGTCGGTCCCCATGGGCATCCCCCCCATGACGTGCTCGGTGGCGGGCACCTGGTCCTGGGCGATGGGGAAGCGGGTGGAGGGGATCTCGGCGATCGAGATGGCGACGTCGGCACCCGCCGCCTTCAGCAGCTTGACGATCCAGGGCAGGTAGAAGGCTTGCGCAGCGAGCTCGGAGGCCCCAGGTCCGTAGGTGATCCGTGCCACTGGGAGGCCGCGCCAGTCGCGCACTGACGGGTCGAGGTCGACCCTGTTCGTCGCGTAAGGGAGGTCCTCGCCGATGAGTTCGACCCCACAGAGCCGGTCCCGCAGCAGACTCGTTCGCATCAACTGCTTGAAGTCCCTGCCGAAAGGTTTTTGAGGCACGAGAAGGCGGAGCACCTCTTGGTAGCTGCTCGCCTCGTCGAGGGGGAGCTGGGTCCCCCCGAGCTCCACCTTGCCGGCACGGAAGTAGGGCAGGCCAGCTCTCTTTGCCGCCTCCCGGGCGCCGGGAAAGTCAGGGTCGGCGAAGTCGTCAATGTCGTGGGTGTGGTCCCGGCCGCGGTAGTTGTGGAGCCGCTCGCCCAGAAAGATGCCGGACCCCTCGGAGAACCAGTGGAACATCACCCGACGACCGGCGAGGCCGTAGGGATCTGGCAGCCCGGAGAGCAGCGCCAGCCTGCTCGTCTCGATCGCATTGGCCGCCAGGACGACGGCGTCGGCTGACTCGGTGTGGAGCACATTGTGGTCATCGAGCCAGCTCAGCCCTGTCACCTTGCGGCCATTCGTCTCGACCTTCACGACCATGGAGTTGGCGCGCAGCTCAGCACCGAACCGGAGGGCCTCGCGCAAGGGCGCGAGCGCGCCGATGCGGGCGAGGATCGGGCATCCGTAGCCCGAGCAGAAACCGCAGTTGTTGCACCGGGGGCGCCCCTGGTACTCGCGGCCGTTGATGGCCATCGGGGCCAGGAAGGGATGCAACCCCACCCTGCGGCAACCTTCGGAGACTACGAGCGAGGAGTACTCGGGCGGCCCCGGTGACATCGGGAGCGGCCGGGTGCGGGGGGCATGGGCGAGTGTCGGCTCGGAGGGGAAGAGCCCTATGTCACCCGCGACCCCGATGAGCTCCTCTATTCGGTCGTAGTAAGGCGAGATCTCGTCGTAGTCGAAGGGCCAGTCGGTGATCTCTGCGCCCGGGACGGGACCCAGCATGGAGAGCTTCTTGAAGTCGATGTCCCAGTACCTCGGCGTCTTCGCGTCCCAGTGGACGGTGCCTCCACCGACTGTCTGGGGAAGGGACTCGACCGCGCCGATTATTGGCGTCGCCTCTGGGGACGAGCGGAACACACGTGGTTCTGCGGTCGGGTCAGGCAGGGAGAACGATCTATCCATCTTCAGCTCGTCGTTCGAGAACACCGTGCCGGGCAGGTCGGAGCTGAGATCGGTGAAGTAGTTGGCCCCCTTCTCGAAGACTGTGACATCCCAGCCGGCACTCGCCAGCACCATCGCCGCGACCGAGCCGCCGGGACCGCTTCCGACCACGAGGGCGCGCCTTGTCATATGGGGGAGGTGGTCAGCAGCGTTATTAGCTGCGCGCCTATGCCGTCGGGCACGTAGACGTCGGGACCGTCCGAGAGGGTGACCTGGGCATCGGTGAACCCCGTGGGCTGGCGGTCGCCCACCCACGCGATATCGCGCCAGCCGACGAGGCCGGCGTTGCCGCCGTACTCGGGCACCGAGTACATGCCCTCGATCGCGTGACCGAACAGGAGGGTCATGAAGCCGTCCGGATCCTGGGCGAGGATCGCGTCCATCTTGTCCGGGCGCAGGCTCGTGAAGTCCCCCCCGGCGATCTTGTCGAGAGACTTGATGCCCTGGCGGTACTGCTCACGCAGACCGGTTAGCCTCTGGGTCCAGCCGCTCACCTGGGCTGGGGTCAGGTGCAAGAACTTCGCCATGTCGTCGACGCGCGACCCGGCGCGAGCGGAGAAGGGGCCGCCTGCGAAGACCTTGGGCGGCTCGACCATGAGTGCCCCGAGCATCGTGTCGATGTAGCGCGTGACGTTCGCCTCGCGTGCCCCCGGGTGACCCGCCTCCTCGGGGTCGTCGTGGGGACCGGGGATCAGCCGGGCGGTCGCCTCTTCGACGACCTTTGCCTCGTGCGGGTCGAAGACGAGGAAGGATCGGCGGGTCGCTCCCGACTCGGGGGCGTTGCACGCCGCGAGCAGCTCCGGCGGGACCAAGACGGCGAGGCCGGCGAGCCCCGCGGCCTTGAGCACGCGCCTGCGGGGGACGACTGTCATGGGCAAGAATTCTCGCACACCGCCGAGGCGCGCCGGGTTATCCGGACCCCGGCCCACCTCGTTCGACGCGGGGTCCACCTGCTCGATCTCGTGCGGTGCGGGGCTAGGGTGCCGCCGATGACCACAAGTACGGGGCCCGAGATCCCAGGAGCTCTCGGGCCTGGCGTGGCGTGCTCGAGGTGGGCTCGTGAGCTGCACCTTGATCCCATCGGCACGGCCGGCAGTTATCGCGGGTTTCTCCTCGTCGAATGGCCGCTGCCGTGGCCGCGCGACTTGGCCGAAATCCCGTCGCTGGCGCCGGTGGCCGAGGCGGCCCGCAATGCCGGGATGCGTCTTCAGGGCCTGGTCCCGGATTCGGCGGGCGCCGCGAGCCGGGTCGTTGTCTACAGCTGGCCCGAAAGCGGCGGCGCACGCTTCGATCGGGCCGAGCTCATTGCCGAGCCCGCCGAGGTCGCCGCGGCCGCACTGGCGATCCTCGACGAGGCGCCGGGCCCGGCCGAGTCCGTCGACGTCCTTGTTTGCACACACGGACGGCGGGACCGGTGCTGCGGGTCGCTCGGGACGGCACTTGCCCAGGAGCTGTCGGGCGACCCCTGCCCGCTCGGAGACGGCGTGCGGGTGTGGAGGACGAGTCACACCGGGGGGCATCGCTTCGCCCCGACAGCGGTCGTCCTGCCCCAGGGCAGCGCATGGGCATTCTGCGACACCTCGGCCCTCGCCCGGATCGTAGGGCAGCTCGGGTCGCTCGACGATCTCCTCGGGAGATACCGGGGCTGTGCCGGATTGGCCTCGCCGGCGATACAGGCCCTCGAGCGCGCCGTGCTCGCGGAGCTCGGATGGCCCCTTTTCGAAATGGCACGCCGGGGCTCGGATCTCGGAGGGGGCAGGACCGAGCTCGTCGTCGACGACCCGCACGGTGAGCGAGCGGTCTTCGAAGCAGTCGTGCGTGTCGCGGAGGCCATTCCCGTGCCCGAATGCGGGATGCCGATCGAGCTCGCGACCAAGTCCGAGCCTCAGCTCATCGTGGAGGGCTTCCGGCGTCGCTAAGCGGGCCGCAGTAGGCGTCTCGTGCACCGTAAGCTCCGCCCGCGTGAGACTCGCGACGGTACACACATCGGACGGCACCCGCGCGGCGCGCTTGGCCGGTGACCGCGTGCTTGTGCTTCGCGCCAGGGACCTCGGTGCCCTGCTCGCAGGGGGCATCGACGCCGAGGAGGCGTTGGAGCCCACGGACGAGCTCGCAGTCGGCAAGGTGTCGTTCGCTCCGATCGTGCCCGCCCCCGGCAAGATCGTCTGTGTCGGGATGAACTACCGGGCCCATATCGCCGAGATGTCGCGAGAGACCCCCACCTACCCGACCCTGTTCGCGAAGTTCGCCTCGACCCTGTGTGGTGCGCATGACGACATCGTCCTGCCTTCCGTGAGTCAGGCTGTCGACTGGGAAGCCGAGCTCGGAGTGATCATCGGTCGTCGCACGCGACGGGCCACGCCGGAACAGGCGCGCGACGCCATTGCCGGGTTCACCGTCGTCAACGACGTCTCTATGCGCGACTGGCAGAACCGAACGACGCAGTACCTCCAGGGCAAGGCCTTCGACGCGTCGACGCCGGTCGGGCCCGTCCTCGTGAGCGGGGACGAGCTCGACGACGCCTCCGATCTGGAGGTGCGCTGCGAGGTCGACGGTGTAACGATGCAGCGCGGCCGCACATCCGACCTCCTATTCGGCCCCGCCGCCCTCGTGAGCTACATCAGCCAGTTCGCGACGTTGAATCCCGGTGACCTCGTCTCGACCGGCACGCCCGCCGGCGTCGGTGCCGGGCGCAGCCCGCAGGTTTTCCTCGCGCCGGGCCAGGTCGTGACCACCTCTGTCGAAGGGATCGGAAGCTGCGTCAACCGTTGCATTGCGGAGGTTGACTAAGCGTCTAAGTGATGTCATGATGACATCATGCAGCTGTCAAACACCATCGAAGGCCTCCAGGAAGACCTCTCACAGCTGGCCGGCCTCGGTGAAGGGGCCGTTGCCGAGGCCGCCTCGCGGCTCGCAGGGGCGCTGGTCGGACCGGCGACGGTCAGGCTCCTTGACCTCCTCGGCCAGGCGGCGGCGGAGCTGGGTGAACAGCTGCCCAACGGAAGAGTCGAGCTGCGCATCTCAGGGCGGGAAGCCGACCTCGTCTACGTGGAGGAGGCCGGCGGCCCGGCCGATCCTGAACCGGTAGAAAACCAGTCCGCGCGGATCAGCCTCAGGCTTCCCGAGCAGTTGAAGGCCGAGGTCGAACAGGCAGCGGCCCGCGACGGCGTCTCGGTTAACACTTGGATCGTCCGTGCGCTGGGCCGCAGCGCCTCGGCTGGCAGACCCACGCGATCGCACAAACGGCTCAGCGGCTACGGCTGGGCCTGAGAGGGGGCAGCAATGAGCGAGACCGACGGCGCTACCGCCACGGGGCGGGACGTAGGACAACTCGAGGTGACGGTGGAACGCAGCTTCGAGACGCCCGGCACTGTGAGCCTGCGTGTGGAAAACCCCTCGGGTGGGGTCGAGATCGGGACTCACGACGCCGAGAGGACCGAGGTCACACTCGTCGCGCTCGATTCGGCCGCGGACGCGCTCGTCAGGGACGCGCGAATCAGCGAGCGTCGATCCGCGCGCGGCTATGAGGTGAGCGTGGAGATCCCACACCCGCGGGGACTGGCAAAGCTCTGGTCCGGCGGCGGAGTCCAGGTCCTGGTGAAGCTCCCGAGCGACGCCGAGCTCGACGTCTCCACCGCCTCGGCTTCGATAACAGCCCGTGGAAGGTACAAGGTTGCCGTCATGCGCAGCGCTTCGGGCGCAATAGCCGTCGAGGAGATCACCGGCGCGGCGAAGATACGAACCGCGAGCGGGGGCGTGGACCTCGGCACAGTGGGCGATGTGGCCGACGTCCAGTCGGCTTCGGGCGATGTCAGGATCGGGGTCGCGGCTTCAGGTGGCAAGGTTTCGACGGCTTCGGGCGATGTCGCCCTCGGCCGCGTCGAAAGGCCGGCACGAGTCCGCGCCGCCTCCGGCGAAGTGCGGCTCGGGGAGGTGCTCCAAGGCGCCGACATCGAGACCATCTCGGGTGACCAGCGAGTCGAGCGTGCGGCAGCCGGTGACTTGGTAATGCGGGCGGTGAGCGGCGACATCGTCGTGTCAGTCGTCCCTGGATCGCTCGTGCGCTTCGACGCCGGGTCCCTGTCCGGGAACGTGGCGAGCGACATCGACGTCGAATCATCCCGCCCGGTTGGCGCCGAGCAGGGTGAGGTGCGGGAGGTCTCGATTCAGGCGAAGACGGTGAGCGGCGACATCTCGGTGCTACGGGCGACGCCCTGACCCGGTCCTTCGTTTCGCGGTGAGCGCCCGAGGCTTCGTCGTCGGCGCCCGCTGGTAGCGTCGGGACATGCGTCCTCGTCTTCGGCTCGTCACCTTGACTGTCGCGATCGCGTTCATCGCCGGTTGTGCCAGTTCCGCGGCGGGCAACGGCGGTTCGCCGAACCAATCCACTGGGCTCAACGGGGTCCAGTCCAAGACGGGCAAGCAGATCGTCGCGGCCGCGCTGGCGGCGACCAAGCGCCAGAGCTCGTTCCATTTCGTGGAGGTGGCATCCACGACACAGAGCAAGGTGAGCATCGTCGGCGACGTGGGCACCTCGAGCGGTGAGCAGCACATCACAGTCAGCGAGAGCGGCCAGAGCGGTCACGTCACGCTCCTTCTCGCCGACAAGACCGCCTATTTCACAGGAGACCTCTTCGGTCTGGAGGGCTTCACCGGCATGAGCAAGGCGGACGCAAGCCCGCTCGCTGGGAAGTGGATCGCTGTCCCCTCCACGAACACGAACTTTGCCGCGCTCTCGGCCTCGCTCGCGGTCAAGACCGCGGCGGCACAGCTCGTGAGACTAACCGGGACCCTCACGCGGGGCGATGTTTCCACCGAGCTCGGGCACAAGGCCGTTTCCGTAAGGGCGGCGCAGACGACGAAGGCAGGAAGTCTGGCGCTGACCATGTACGTGGCGACCACGGGAGCCGCGCTCCCGATCCGGGTCGAGGGCACGACGCAGGCGACCGGCGGTACCGGTCGCACGATTACGGCCACGTTCAGCGAGTGGGGCGAGGCTGTGAACTTGCGCGCACCCGCGATCTCGGAACCGATCGCGGACGTGAAGGCGCTCGCGGGCTGAGCTCAGGACGAGTGCGGGCAGACTCGGACTGGACTTGACCGTGCACTCGAGGTGCCCCGGCCGGTCGGCATGAGCCCGGGCGAAGCGCCGGCCGCTGCAGGGACTTATCCGGCCGAGCTCGAGTGCGATGTCTTGCTCTTGGACGGGCGCAGCGCCCGGCTGCGGGCGATCCGGCCCGAGGACGCGCCGACACTTCGAGCTTTCGGCGCCAAGCTGTCGACAGAGACCGTGTACTTCCGCTTCTTCTCCCCGCGCCGGAGCATCGGTGACGAGGAGATCGCGCACTATGTGACGGTCGACTACTTCGACCGGCTGGCCCTCGTGGCTGTCGTCGACGGGGAGCTCGTCGCCGTTGCCCGCTACGACCGCTGCACCGACAGCCCGCCCGGTGCGCGAGCCGGCGGAGATGCGGCGAGCGGACAGGGCATGGATGATGCCGAGGTGGCCTTCGTCGTGCGCGACGACCACCAAGGCCGTGGACTTGGGACGGTGCTGCTCGAACACCTGGCGTCCGCCGCGGTCCAGCGCGGGATAGGCCGTTTTGTCGCGGACGTCCTCCCGGAGAACTACCGGATGATCAACGTCTTCCGTTCCGTTGGTTTCGACGAGCACGCCCTCTTGGACTCGGGGGTCATCCGGGTGACGATGGAGCTGGCGTCGCGACCCGAGTACATCGAGCGGGTCGAAGGGCGCGACTGGACCGCGGCGGTGCGCTCCATCGAGCACATATTGCGCCCGGCGTCGATCGCCGTCGTTAGCGCGGGCAGCCAAGACGGCTCGGTCGGCGCTGACATCGTGCGCAACCTCCTCTCCGGCGGTTACACCGGGGCCGTGCTCCCGGTCGACCCGCAGGCCGAGTCCGTCTGCGGCTTGTCCAGTTACGCGAGCCTGAGCGATGTTCCCGGCCCGATCGACCTCGCCGTGATCACCGTGGCGCGCAGGCTCTTGTCCGATGTCGTGCGGGCGTGCGGCAGCAAAGGGGTGGGCGGTCTCGTCGTGGTCTCCTCGGGCGCTTCCGACGACGAGGCGCAGTCGGAGAGCTCTGATCGCGACCTGGTCGAACTGGCGAGGAACTTCGGTATGCGGCTCGTCGGCCCCGAATGCATGGGCGTGATCAACACATGTCCCGAGATACGGATGAACGCCAGCGTCGCGCAGCGTCCGCCCCCACCCGGGCGCGTGGCCTTCTCGTCGCAGTCCGGAGGCCTCGGGATCGCCCTTCTCGGCGAGATGGGGGCCCGTGGGCTCGGTGTCTCGAGCTTCGTCTCGCTCGGCAATAAGGCCGACGTGAGTGGCAATGACCTCTTGCGGTTCTGGGAGGCGGACGCCCAGACCGACGTCATCGTTGTCTATCTCGAGTCTTTCGGAAACCCGCGCAAGTTCAGCCGGATCGCGCGCCGCGTCGCGCGCAAGAAGCCGATCGTCGCCATGAAGAGCGCCCGCACCGCATCGGGGCGCCGCGGCGCCTATTCGCAGGGAGCCGGAACGGTCCCGGACGAGGCGATCGATGCCCTCTTCCGCCAAGCCGGGGTCATCCGTGTTGGCACCTTGGAGGAGTTGCTCCAGGTGACGGGCCTCCTCGCGAGCCAACCCCTTCCGGCCGGGCGCGCTGTGGCGATCGTGGGCAATGCCGGGGGCTGCGGTGTGCTCACCGCCGACGCCTGCGAGAGCTACGGCCTCGAGGTTACCGAGCTCTCGCCCCGCACCCAACAGCGTCTGGCAGAAGCCGTCTCGCGCGGTGTCGCAACTTCCAACCCGATCGATCTGGCGGATTCCGCGACCGCAAACGAGTACCGCCGTGTGCTCGAGATCGTTCTCGAGGATGAGGCCGTGGACGCTCTCGTCGTCACCTTCACGCCGCCCGGGCCCGAGGGCGCCGAGGAGATCGCCCAGGCTGTAGCCGAGGCCGCCTCGTCGGCTACAAAGCCCGTGCTCGCCAATTTCATCGTCACCGACGGGACGCTCTCTGCTCTGCGCTCGGGTCCGCGGCGCGTGCCCTGGTTCGCGTACCCCGAGTCGGCGGCGCGTGCCCTGGCCCGGGTTGCGCCCTATGCGGAATGGGTAGGCAGGTCGGAGGGAATCGTTCCGTCCTTCGACGACCTCGATGTCGGCGCCGCCCGCGAGATCGTGACGGAGGCCCTGGCGGGGCAGGCGGGACCTTTCGAGGTTGTCCCGGCGGCGACTACGGCGCGTTCGGTGTGGCTCGATACGGCCTCGGCCTTCAAGTTGCTGGAGGCCTACGGTATCCCGATCCTGCCCTGGGTCCGGGTTTCAAGCGCGACCGAGGCCGTCGATGGTGCGAGATCGGTGGGCTTTCCCGTTGCCCTCAAGCTTGACGCCCCGGTTCTCGTGCACAAGAGCGACGTCGGCGGCGTCCGTGTGAACCTAGGCTCGGCCGATGAGGTGGCTGCTGCCGCTGAGGCACTTTTGACTAGGTTCGGTCCCGGGGTGTCACTCGTCGTGCAACCCATGGGCCCGGAGGGCGTCGAGACGGTCGTGGGCCTCGTGGAGGACCCGTCGTTCGGGCCGCTCGTGATGTTCGGGTTCGGCGGCAAGCAAGCCGAGCTGTTGCGCGACCAGATGTGGTCCTTGGTGCCGATGACGACACAAGACGTGCGGGAGCTCGTGAGCGGGCTCCGGTCCTCGCCGTTGTTGACTGGTTACCGTGGCTCTGCACTGGTCGACCTCTCGGGCCTCGGGGAGGTGCTCTCGCGCGTCGCCCGCCTGGCCGAGGACATCCCCGAGGTGGCCGAGATGAGCCTCAATCCGGTCGTCGCCAGCGCGGATGGCGCCGTCGCTCTCGACGCCCGTGTGCGGGTCGAAACGGTGTTGCACGAACCGCCCCTGCTCCGCAGGGCGATGCGCACGGCCTGAAACGCCTCGAGATCGACCGCTTATGAGCGGGAGCCTCAGGTGATGGTCGCGACCTCGTTGATCCGCCGCATGACCTCTTCGTCAAGGCGCTCGAGTACCTCGAGCGAGCGCAGGTTCTCGTGCACCTGCTCGACGCGGCTCGCGCCGGTGATGACGGTCGAGACATGCTTGTTCGAGGCACACCAGGCGATTGCGAGCTGGCCAAGCGGGCAGCCGAGATCGTCCGCGATCGCCTTGAGCGCCCGGACCTTCTCGTTGCGCCGCGGGTTCTCGAACTGCGGCCGGAGCCACTCGTATCCGGCGAGTGAACCACGGGACCCCACCGGGATGCCGTCCAGGTACTTGCCCGTGAGCAGCCCGGACGCGAGTGGGCTCCATGTTGTGAGGCCGATGCCGTAGTCCGCGATCACCCTCGCGTACTCGACCTCGACGCGCTTTCGCTCGAGGAGGTTGTACTGGGGTTGCTCCATGACGGGCTTGTGGAGGTGGTGGCGCTCCGCGATCTCGATCGCGGCGACGATCTCGTCCGCGGCCCACTCCGAGGTGCCCCAGTAGAGGGCCTTGCCGGAGCTGACGATGTCCGACATCGCCTGGACGGTCTCTTCGATAGGTGTCTCGGGGTCGGAACGGTGACAGAAGATGAGATCTATGAACTCGAGGCCTAATCGCTCGAGCGAGCCGTCCACGGCTTGCATGAGGTACTTGCGGTTCAAGGTGTTGGTCATGTTCGGGGCGTCGTGGATGCCCCAGAAGAACTTGGTCGAGATCACGAACTCGTGGCGCTGCCAACCGAGGGTCCTGATCGCCCGTCCCATGATCCGCTCCGAGTCACCACCGGCGTAGGACTCGGCGTTGTCGAAGAAGTTGACGCCTCCATCGCGTGCGGCCTCGAGGCATTCCACCGCGAGGTCGTCATCCACTTGAGCGCCGAAGCTGACCCACGAGCCGAACGACAGCAGGCTCACTTTCAGTCCGGACCGGCCGAGGCGGCGGTAGGGCATTGACATGTCAGGTCCTCTCCAGCTCATCGGATCCCGTTCGCGCGGATCACGCGACTCGAAGGTACCCGCCGAACATAGCCCTGGTCGCCGGAGCTCACCTCGTGCCGGCTCTGTCGTGCCGGCCGCAGTGACCTAGTGACCTGAGTCGGAGATCCGCTCGCAGTAGGCCGCGAGAGTGTCGAGGATCTCGTCGGCGCTCTTGTGCCAGACAAAGGGCTTGGGTTCCTCGTTCCAGTGGTCGATCCACGCCGT
>JBEKMZ010000007.1:0-82510 GCA_049523315.1 Acidimicrobiales bacterium
GGCGTTGCTGCGTCAGGCTTTCGCCCATTGCGCAAGATTCCCCACTGCTGCCTCCCGTAGGAGTCTGGGCCGTGTCTCAGTCCCAGTGTGGCTGATCGTCCTCTCAGACCAGCTACCCGTCGTCGCCTTGGTGAGCCGTTACCTCACCAACAAGCTGATAGGCCGCGAGCCCCTCCCAAAGCGGAAACCCTTTCCTCACAAGCCCATGCGAGCTCGTGGGGGTATCCGGTATTAGCACCAGTTTCCCGGTGTTATCCCGGTCTTTGGGGCAGGTTGCTCACGTGTTCCGCACCCGTTCGCCACTGAGTCCGGTGTTATCCCGGTCTTTGGGGCAGGTTGCTCACGTGTTCCGCACCCGTTCGCCACTGAGTCTTCTCCGGTGTTGCCACCGGATGAACTCCGTTCGACTTGCATGTGTTAAGCACGCCGCCAGCGTTCGTCCTGAGCCAGGATCAAACTCTCCATCGAGATCTCTACGCCGGTGAGACCGGCGCTTTGACCTGGAGAGCTGGTACCTCGATACGGTGAACGAGGTACCAACTGGCACAAGAACAGTCTTGTTGTCCGTTCTAGTGCATTGACTTCGTGACCGTCGGTCCGCAAAGGGTCCCGACAGCCACCCGCACTGGCTTTTGGCTGTTCCTATTCCGTTGTCAAGGAGCGACGACGGAGCACACTTCCTCTCGGAAGGAGGTGCCACCGCGCTTGCGTGCGTTGCTCTCTTGGAGCGGAGACGCACGGTCACCCTCCCAGGATGCGGGCCATACGGCCCTGCCTGGAGGTCGCTCGGACCGGGTCAACCCCGTTCTGAGCGGCTCTTGAGCGTAGCACGATTGAAACCTATGTCAAGCTCCGGGACTCCGCCCAGGGCCTGCGGCTCCTACCGTGTCGCTGACAGATCCACCGGGAATTTCACCAGGTCTTGCTGCCAGAACAGATGTTAGCGGTCTCGAGGGTGTCTTGACACATTCGCCTCCCCCGGCACCCACCACCGCCAAGGCTCGTCACGGGCCGGGCAGCTGCGGGCAAGGCCGATCCTCCTCCCTACGCCGGGCACGCTAGGCGCCGGCGTCCCGTCGTCCAACAGGTCGAGGCCGTCCTTGCCGCTGATCAGGTCGAAGCCGTCCGCGGCACGGTCGAGGCCGAAGGCCTGGCAGAGCTTGGCCGGCCCCGAACAGAGCGCCTCGGGACGCCAGCTGCTCGGTGCCGGAGCTACCGCAGGCGGTCGGCGGTCCACATTCAGTCCCGCACGCTGGGCAGACACCGGTTCTCGGCGCGCGAAGCGACGGGCAGCCATCTCATCGAGGCCTCTTAACGGCTCGAGCGCACGCAAGAGCACGGCGCCTGCCTCACCCTCCGGCCAGCAAACCACGTTCGCGCAAAAGTGCATCCCGTAGGTGAAATAGACGTACAGATGCCCTGGTGGACCGAACATCGTCGAGTTGCGTGGCGTCTTGCCCCTAAACGCGTGCGAGGCCGCATCCGCCGCGCCTCGGTACGCCTCCACCTCGACTATGCGCGCCAATAGGGGCCCGCGCTGCAGGAGCTTGCCCAGCAGCTCCGGCGCCACCAGGACCGGGTCACGCTCCGCGAACGACCGTGGGAGCCGTTTCGCGCCGCCGCGCAGGCCCACTGCGCCGAGATCCTTTGCTTTCGCGCTCACACCTCGCGCTCGGCGAGCCGGGCCGCGTCACTGGCGATGCGACGCCGGAAGCGCTCCAGCTGCACGGCGACCGCGTCCGGGCCTGTGCCGCCCGGTGTCGTGCGGCGTCGGAGGGCGGCGGCGGCGTCGAGGACCTCGAGGGCCTGCTCACCGAAGTCCGGGTGGGCCTCGACAAGCTCACCGAGCGGCACCCCGCGCTCGATCGACTCGCGTACGAGCGTGCCTACCATGCCATGAGCGTCCCGAAACGCGAATCCCGCCGCCACGAGCCACTCGGCGAGGTCGATCGCCGCCAGCCCCTGGCCAGCGGCGGCGGCCTGCATCCGCTCGATGTCGAAGCTCGCCGTCCCGATGAGGCCATCGAGCCCGAGGAGAGCGAGAACGACCTGGTCAAGAGAATCAAAGAGCGGCTCCTTGTCCTCCTGGAGGTCCCTGTTGTACGCCAGCGGTAGGCCCTTGATCGTCGTGAGAAAGCCGGTCAGGTGCCCCACCAGCCGGCCCGCTTTGCCACGGGCGAGCTCGGCGACATCCGGGTTCTTCTTCTGGGGCAGCATCGAGCTGCCCGTCGCCCAGGCGTCGTCCAGGTGGATGAAACCGAACTCCTCGCTCGAAAAGATCACGATCTCCTCACCCATACGGGAGAGATGGATCGCCACGAGGGCCAGGTCGAACAGGATCTCCGCGACGAAGTCGCGGTCGCTCACGGCGTCGAGCGAGTTCTCGAAACGGGCGTGGAAGCCAAGCTCCTCGGCCACGAGGTCCGGGTCTATGCCGAGCGACGACCCCGCGAGCGCGCCCGCGCCGAGAGGCGAGACGTCGAGCCGGCGCCAGGTCGCGAAGATCCGGTCGATGTCGCGTGCCAACGCCCACCCATGGGCGAGGAGATGGTGCGCGAGCAGCACCGGCTGCGCGCGTTGCATATGGGTGTAGCCGGGCAGGTAGGCATCACCGACCTCCGTTGCACGCCGCTCCAAGGTCCGCTGCAACTGGAGCAGGCGGGTGACGACCCCGGCCAGCTCGGAGCGCGCGAACAATCGGAGAGCTGTCGCGACCTGGTCGTTCCGGCTCCGGCCGGTGTGGAGCTTCACGCCGGCCTCCGGAGCGAGCTCCGTGACGCGTCGCTCGATCGCCGTGTGAATGTCCTCGTCGGTGCCGAGGTAGACGAAGCTTCCGCCCCCCAGTTCCTCCCCGGCCTGCTCGAGGGCGCTTACGAGCGCGGTCGCCTCGTCCTCGGTGAGGATCTTTGCCCTCAACAGCCCGTGGACATGGGCGATCGAGCCCTTCACGTCACTGGCGGCCAGCCTCTTGTCGAACGAGAGACTGGCCGTGAACGCCATCAGGGCGTCGGCTGGGGCGGTGCCCATCCGGTTCGCCCACAGAGTCACTCGGCGCCTCCCTGGCGGGCCGCCCAAGTCTGGATCCCGAGGCCGAACAGGCGCACGAAGCCCTCCGCGTCCTCGTGTTTGAAGGCGTCCGCGGCGTCGTAGGTGGCGAGGTCGTAGACATAAAGCCCGACCGGGCTGCGGCGACCGACGACTTCGGCACCTCCACCGGGACTAAAGCGGATCCTGACCTCGCCCGTCACGCACTTTTGCGTCGAGCTCATGAAGGCAGAGAGCGCCTGGCGCAGCGGTGAGAACCACATTCCGTCATAGACAAGCTCGGCAAAGCGCGGCTCGAGGCGGGCTTTTTCGTGCGCCACATCGTGTTCCAAAGTGAGGCCTTCGAGATCTGCGTGCGCCATTATCAGCGCGAGCGCGGCCGGGGCTTCGTAGACCTCGCGGCTCTTGATGCCGACGCGGCGCCCTTCGACTATGTCGACACGTCCGAAGCCGACGGACCCGGCCACAGCCCCGAGCTTCTCGACCAAATCGACCAGGCCGAGCTGGCTGCCGTCGAGGGAGACAGGAACACCGCGCTCGAATCCCAGCGTCACCTCGATGGGCTCGGTGGCGGTGGGCACTGTCATGTCGAAGACGTCTTCGGGCGGCGCCTCCCACGGGTCTTCGAGGACCCCGCACTCGATCGCCCGGCCCCACAGGTTGGAGTCGATCGAGTAGATCCGGTCCCTGCTGACGGTGACGGCGATGTTGTGCTTTTCGGCGTAGTCGATCGTCTGCTCGCGGGTCATCCCCCAGACGCGCACCGGCGCCAGGATCTCGAGGTCAGGCGCGAGCGCCCTCGTCCCCACTTCGAAACGGACCTGGTCGTTGCCCTTGCCGGTGGCACCGTGCGCGACCGCCGTGGCGCCGTGCTGACGAGCAGCCGCGACGAGATGACGCACGATGACCGGGCGCGACAGAGCAGAGATGAGCGGGTAGCGCCCCTCGTAGAGCGCGTTCGCGGCCAGCGTTGGCATGGCGATGTCGGCCAGCAGCTCGTTTCGCGCGTCGACGACCACCACCTCGACGGCGCCGGCCGCCTTGGCCCGCTTGGCGAGAGCGTCGAAGTCGGCCTCCTGGCCGACATCGACGATGACTGCCACGGTCTCATAGCCATGCTCGATTCCCAACCATGCGACCGCGACAGAGGTGTCGAGACCTCCCGAATAGGCAAGCGCTACTCGCTTTGTCACTTCATTCCTGCCTCTCTGCTAATCGCCGGAGTCGCTTGGGGAGCCGCCGGCGAGCGTAGCTTCGGTCCGTCAGGACCGGGCTCCCGTGATCTGTTCGAGCCGTTCGCCGAGCGCCTCGCCGCCCACGTGCTCCGCCGCCACGATCAGGACCGTGTCGTCGCCGGCGACCGTGCCGATCGCGCCCTCGAGGCCGGCTCGGTCGAGCGCCGAAGCGACGACATGGGCCGAGCCGGGTGGTGTCCGTAGCACGAGTATGTTGCCCGAGACGGCGATGTCGACCACCCATTCGCCGAGCACGCGGCGCAGGTGGTCGAGTGGGGCGAGCTGGTCCTTCGGGAGCTCCGGGACGGCGTAGACGAGGCCCTCTACGCCAGGGACCCTGACCTTCACCGCGCCGAGCTCCTCGAGGTCGCGCGAGACCGTCGCCTGGGTGGCGGCAATCCCCTCGCGCCCTAACAGCTCCACGAGCTGGTCCTGGCTCGAGACGGCGTTCTCGCCCAGGATTCGGGCGAGAAGATGCTGACGGCGCAGCTTCGGCGGCCTCGGGGTCGAGCTCACCCGACCACCATCGTTCCGACTCCTTCACTCGTGAGAAGCTCGAGCAGGATCGCGTGGGCGACCCGGCCGTCGAGCACGTGGGCGCTGTTCACACCGTGCCGGACAGCATGGGAGCAGGCCGTGGCCTTCGGCACCATGCCCTCTCCCACGGCGCCGGACCCAACCAGCCGGTCGAGCTCGGCCGCACCGAGGCGGTGGAGCAGTGTCGCCGGGTCGGCGGCGTCAGCGCGGATGCCCTCGACATCGGTGAGGAAGACCAGCTTCTCGGCCCCGAGAGACTCGGCGATCGCCCCCGCCACCACATCGGCGTTGATGTTGTAGGCCTGGCCGGCCTGGTCGGAGCCAATCGTGGCGATGACGGGAACGAGGCCCTCGGCGAGCAGGCGGTGCAGGATGGTCGGGTCGACGGCGAGGACGTCGCCGACATAGCCGAGCTCGGGGTCGCGAGGCGTCGCCGTGATGAGGCCGGCGTCCTCCCCCGACAGCCCCACGGCAAGCGGGCCGTGGACATTGATCATTCCGACTATGTCGCGGTTCACCTTGCCGACGAGCACCATGCGCGCGATGTCGAGGGTCTCCGAGTCGGTCACCCGGTGGCCTCCGCGGAACTCCGGCACCTTGCCGAGGCGGGCCATGAGTGAACCGATCTGCGGGCCGCCCCCGTGAACAACCACAGGCAGGATCCCGATCGAGCGAAGCAGGACGACGTCCTCTGCAAAGCGCGCCAGCGCGTGTGTCTGCGGGGCGGCCCCTTCAGAGTCCCCCGGCGGCTCTGAGCAAGCCTGCTGGGCGCCGGCAGCAGGCGCGAGCGCGTTCCCGCCGTACTTGACCACGACGGTGCGCCCTGCGAAACGTCTGATGTAGGGCAGGGCGTCACAAAGCACCGCCGCCTTCACTGGCGCCGGCAGCTCAAGCGCGCTCATGACCGCCCCGCGTTGAGCTCGACGTAGGCGGGAGTGAGATCGGCGCTCAGTATCGAGGCCGAGCCAATGCCGAGGCCGAGGCCGCAAGTTATCTCGATCTGCCGGGCGGCCAGGATGGCCCTGAGCGCCTCCTCGTCGTGGTCGACGCCGACACCGCCGCGACAGACCGTCACCTTTCCGTAGGCGACCGAGACCCGATCGGGGTCGAACGGCGTCCCGGCCGAGGCGAGCTCGCTCACGATCCTCCCCCAGTTCGCGTCCTCGCCGTACCACGAGCTCTTGACAAGCTGGCTTTCGGCCACCCGGCGGACGGCGCGGCGCGCGGACTCGGTGTCGGCGGCTCCGACGACGCGGACCCGCACGAGCTTGGTGGCGCCCTCGGCGTCGGCGACCATCTGGGCGGCGAGGTCCGAACATGCAGCATCGAGCGCCTCGGCAAGCGCCTCTGGTCCTGCCTCGCGCCCGAGGCCGCTCGCCATGATGATCACGCTGTCGTTGGTGGACGTGCAGCCGTCGACGGTCATCTCGTTGAACGAACGCCCCACCGCGGCGGCGAGCGCGGCCTGCAGCGCCGGCGGGGACGTCGAGGCGTCCGTGGTGAGCACGGCAAGCATTGTCGCCATGTTCGGCGCCAGCATCGCGGCCCCCTTCGCGATTCCGCCCACAACGAATCCATCACTTTCTACGACCACCTGCTTGGTCACCGTGTCGGTCGTCAAGATGGCCTTCGCGGCCCCGTTTGCGCACTCGGGCGAAGAGCCGCGCCTGCTCAGCAGCGACGGCAATGCCGCCTCGATGCTCCTCACGTCGAGGGGCGTGCCGATCGTCCCTGTCGAGCAGACAAGGACGTGCTCGGGCTGCATCCCGAGGCCCTGTGCCATCAGCTCACAGGTCATTTCGGCGTCCTCGCGGCCCTGTGGGCCGGTCGCGGCGTTGGCACAACCGCTGTTCAACACGACCGCGGCCGACATCGATCCGGTCGTCGCGAGATGCGCACGGCAGACCTGCACCGGCGCCGCGGCCAAGAGGTTCGAGGTGAACACCGCCCCAGTCGGCACGGCGCGGGCGTCTTCGGTCGCGACGAGGGCGAGGTCCAGCTGCCGGGCCGGCTTGATGCCCGCCGCGACACCCGAGGCGACAAAGCCGCGTGGCACGACGACGGTCACGGCACGAGCCCGAGCATGGGAAGGCCGACGGTCTCATCGAGACCGAGGGCGATGTTCGCTGCCTGGACGGCTTGCCCGGCGCCCCCCTTCACGAGATTGTCCAGCGCGGCGAGTGCCACGACGTGACCGGTGCGCTTGTCATAGCGGGCGGTCACCCGGACCGTGTTCGATCCGTAGGTGTCGCGAGTCGAGCTCGGCTCGACGCTCACCTGCACGAACGGGTCGTCACGGTAGGCCTCCCGCAGGACCTCCAGGGCACTTGAAGCGTCTTTGCCTTCGGCGGCGCGGCCGTAGCAGGTCGCGAGTATCCCTCGGGTCATCGGCGCGACGTGAGGGGTGAACAGGATCTGTGCACCGATGGCCTGCTCCATCTCCGGGGTGTGGCGGTGGCTGAGCAGCTTGTAAGCCGAGAAGCTCTCGTTGACGACCGGGTGGTGGAAGCTCGCCGACGGAACACGCCCTGCCCCCGAGGTCCCGCTCGCGGCGTCCACGATCACCCCGGTCGGCTCGATCAGGCCCTGTCGCACAAGCGGCTCGAGCGCGATCGTCGCCGCTGTGACATAGCAGCCGGGAGCGGCCACGAGCCGCGCGCCTACGAGCTCGCGGCGGGACAATTCCGGGAGCCCATAGACGAAACGGCCGAGAAGCTCCGGGGCGCGGTGCTCGAAGCCGTACCAACTCGGGTAGAGCGAAGAGTCCCTGAGCCGGAAGTCGGCGCCCAGGTCGACCACGAGGGGGACGCGATCCGCGAGCTCCGGCACGACGTCCTGCGACCGGCCGGACGGGAGGGCGACGAACACGGCGTCGAGGCCGTCGAAGCCGGCCGGATCAAGAGCAGAAAAAACCAGGCCGGCGTATGCAGGAGCCAGGCTCGGGTACAGCTCGGCCACCCCGGTCCCCGCCGAGCTGTCGCCTTGGGCCACCACCACCTCGAGACCCGGGTGCCCCGCGAGCAGGCGGAGCAGCTCCGCCCCAAGGTACCCCGACGCCCCCGCTATCCCCGCTTTCATAGCATGAGAATACAGCTTTCCGATTAGTTATGCAAAGACTGGTGGCGCCCGTGGCGCCCTCTTTGCGTCTTAGGAGTCGTATGGTCCCGAGAAAGGCCGACGTTTCAACACTCGACCTACCCGCGTTGTTCAGCTCCGTAAGCACTCGCGCTACGGCCCTCAGAGCTGCAACGCCCACCTCAGCGGTTCGCCAGATCGTGGGTGACCTGCACCAGCCCCCCACCGGCCAAGGGGACAAAGTGAGTTCTTGATGCAGACGTATGCCTCTCGAAGGGCCATCCGTTCTGCTGCAAAGCCGGCACCGCCGGCACCAGGTGCCTCAGGCGGTGACGTCGCGCCGGACGAAGACGGCCATCGCGATCGCGACGGCGCCGGCGAGGTATGCGGAGACGGTGATCACCGCCGGAGCGAAGGGCGCCACCTTGGAGCCACCCTGAGCGATGGACTCGAGCAGCTGGGCGGGCAGCCAGCGGGCGGTGCCGGGTACCGCATCGGTGAGGATCGTCTCGAACGGCAACAGGACGGCAAGACCCGCCGCGATGGCGATGACCGACGAGCGCAGGATCACCCCGGCGATCATGCCGATGAGCGCGAACCCGCAAGTGGAGATCACGAGGTCTCCGAGAAGGCTCCCGAGGTCACCCATTCCCACCCCCGAGGTCCATGCGCTCGTCGGCACGTGGCGCAGATGCGCCATGGCGAAGGCGGCACAGATGCCGAAGACCGTCGCCACCGCTAGAGCGCCGACGAGGAACGTCAGCACGGCGAGGCTCTTGCCCGCCATCAGCACCGACCTGCGCGGTTGACGGACGAGGAGGTTGCGCAGCGTGCCGTGTGAGAATTCCCCGCCGAACTGGAAGGCAGCGATGGAGAACGACACGGCCCCGAGCAGCACGCCCGACTGGGTGAGGCCCTGGCTGAGCCCGGAGGCGTGGGCAAGCTGGGCCAGGGTCAACGCCCCGCTGGCACCGGGATGGCTGAGGGCCCCGGCGATCGTCACGATCGTCGTCATGAGGACCACTCCGGTTATGGCGCCGTAACTGCCGTACCAGAGCCGTCGGCGGCGCATCTTGACCCACTCGCTCGCGAACGACCGCCAGATCATCTCCGGGGCGCCTTCGTGGGTTTCGAGCCCTCTGGACAAAGTCCGCCTCTCGCCCAAGGCGCCACAGCTTCCTTTGCGCCGTCCCCGTTGGGACTGGTCCGCGTGATCTCGAAGAAGGCCTCCTCGAGCGTCGAGCGGCGCTCCGAGAGGTGGATCAACGTGATGCCATTGGCCATCGCGAGGCGGTTCAGGTCCGCGGCGAAGCTGCAGTCCGCGATGATCTCGACCGTCGAGTTCTCGTAGCGCCCGAGCGTCCGGGCACTCCGGCCGGTCCCTCTCACGAGCGCCACCAGGTACCTGGCATCGCCCGGGTTCTCGGTCCGCACGATCAGCTCGGGCGCGCGGGCCGCGAGCAGCTCGTCGACTCCGCCCTGGAAGATCAGCCGGCCCGTCTCGATGACGACGAGGTGCTCGCAGATCTGCTGGATCTCCGCCAGCAGGTGCGAGGACACGAAGACCGTCATGCCGTCGTCGGCGAAGGACCGCAGCATGGTGCGGATCTCAGCGATCCCATGCGGGTCGAGGCCGTTGGTGGGCTCGTCGAGCACGAGCAGCTCCGGCCCCGGCAACAACGCCGCGGCGATGCCGAGGCGCTGGCGCATGCCGAGCGAGTAGGTGCGGAACGGGTCGAGGCCGCGTGCCGCGAGGCCGACCCGCTCGAGAACCTCGTCCACGCTCATGTTTCGCAGGCCGCCGAGGCGCGCGAGGACCACCAGGTTCTCGCGTCCCGACAGAGCCGGGTAGAACGTCGGCCCTTCGATGAGGGCGCCGACGCGGCCGAGATAGCGGCGTGAGTTGCCGAGCGGTTCGCCTAATACCGTCCCGCTCCCGGCGCTCGGCCGTATCAGGCCGAGCAGCATCCTGATCGTTGTCGTCTTGCCGGCGCCATTCGGACCGACGAAACCTGTTATCGATCCTGCGGGAATGCGCAGGTCCAGCCCGTCAACAGCCAGGCGGTTGCCGAAACGCTTCGTGAGCCCATGGGTCAGAACTGCCCAAGTTTCGGGCTCTGGCCCGTAAGCTTGCTCGACCCTGTCGGTCGCGAGCGCCGCCGCGGTCACGCAATGATCAAACCACAATTCCCACCATGGTTTCGATCAGTGGTCGATCGCGGCCCTTATCTCGGCCACGAACGCCGCCGCCCCCTCGGGGCCGGTGCCTTCGAGGAGGCGATGGACGAGAGCCGACCCGACCACTACACCGTCGGCGACAGCGACGACCTCGCGGGCCTGCTCGGGAGTCGAGATCCCGACGCCGACGAGAACTGGGGTGTCCGTCTCGTGCTTGCATCGGGCGGCGACGCTGAGGGCGGCGTCTCCGAGCGAGGCGCGCTCCCCCGTCACTCCCATCACCCCGACGCCGTAGACAAAGCCCCGCGATCGAGCGCATATCGCCTTCAGGCGGGCCTCGGGAGAGGTCGGCGCGACAAGGAGAACGGTCTCTACGCCTGCCGCGCCCGCTTCGGCTCCCCAGTCGTCGAGCTCCTCGAGCGGGAGGTCGGGCACGATCGCCGCGGACACGCCTGCATCGGCGAGCCTGCTCGCCATCCGGCGGTGTCCGGCCCGGAGCACGATGTTGTAGTAAGTCATCACCGCGAGCGGCACACCAGCGTCCGCCCCCGCAAGCGCCGAGATGATCCCCGCAGGCGTCGCGCCGGAGCCGAGAGCCTGCAGCGAGGCCTGTTGGATGACAGGCCCGTCCATCACCGGGTCCGAGAAAGGTATCCCGATCTCGATCGCGTCTGCTCCGGCCGCCCCGATGGCCCGCACGACCTCGAGCCAGTCGCGCCCGAGCCCCCCTGTCACATAAGGGATGAGCAGCTTGTGGCCCGCATCGCGGCGCCGGCGCAGCGCTGTCTCCAAGGTGCCGTGGCCCAGCACCACTCCAGCGCTCACGCCAGGAGCTCTCTCACGAGCGCGACGTCCTTGTCGCCACGCCCGGACAGTGTCACGAGTACCGTCGAGCCCCTGGGTATTGCCTTGCCCGCCTCCCTGAGGACCCAGGCGAGGGCATGGGCGGGCTCGAGGGCGGCGATGATGCCCTCGGTCTCCGCCAGGACACGGAACGCCGAGAGCACCTCTTCGTCGTCTGCAGAGGGGTACTCGGCCCTCCCGATTGAACCGAGGTAGGCGTGCTCGGGCCCGACGCCCGGGTAGTCGAGGCCGGCCGAGATGGAGGTTGCCTCGATGATCTGGCCGTCCTCGTCTTGTAGGAACTGGGACCGCATCCCGTGCACGACGCCCGGGATCCCGTTGCTGAGCGCTGCGCCCCCTGCGGCCTCCACCCCGATGAGGCGGGCAGCCGTGTCGACGAAGCCTGCGAAGGTGCCGGCGGCGTTCGAGCCCCCACCGACGCAGGCCACGACGATGTCGGGGTCCAAGCCGCCGAGCAGCGCGCGGCACTGGGTGCGGGCCTCGTCGCCGACGACGCGTTGCAGCTCGCGTACGATGTGCGGGTACGGGTGCGGGCCGACGACCGAGCCGATGCAGTAATAGGTCGTCTCCACCGACGCCACCCAGTCCCGGAGCGCCTCGTTGATGGCGTCCTTCAAGGTCCTGCTGCCCGAGGTGACCGGGCGCACCTGCGCACCGAGGAGCTCCATGCGGAACACGTTGAGCCCCTGGCGCTCGACGTCGACCGCGCCCATGTACACGAGGCACTCGAGGCCCAACAGCGCCGCGGCGGTGGCGGCGGCGACACCGTGCTGGCCGGCACCGGTCTCGGCGATGAGGCGGTGCTTGCCCATCCGCTCGGCCAGGAGCGCCTGGCCGAGGACGTTGTTGATCTTGTGCGACCCGGTGTGGGCAAGGTCCTCGCGCTTTAGCAGCAACCGGATTCCGAGGACCTGGCCGAGGCGGTTGCACTCGGTCACGGGCGTCGGGCGACCCACGTAGTCCCGCAAGAGCCCGTCAAGGCGGCTCCTGAAAGCCGGGTCCGCCCAGGCAGACTCGAAGCCCGCCTCGAGTTCCTGGCAGGCCGGGACGAGCGACTCGGGCACGAAGCGCCCGCCGAAAGCGCCGTAGCGGCCTGAGCGCCCCGGGTCCCGCATCAGTTCACCGGTGGTGCTCAATCTTCCTCCTGCCAGTCGTAAGGGCCCTCGTCGTCGGAGTCGTACGGCGCTGGCTCGGCGGCACGGGCCGCTTGCACGAAGGCGCGCACCTTGCGGGGGTCCTTCTTCCCCACGGTCGCCTCCACCCCGGTCGAGACGTCGACGCCCCACGGGTGCACTGTGCGGATGGCGTCAGCGACGTTGTCAGGATCGAGCCCGCCGGCAAGCACCAGGCGCCGTCCCTTCGGGGCCCCCTCGGCGAGGCGCCAGTCGAAGACCTTGCCTGATCCGGGCGAGGGGGCGTCCAGAAGCACGATGTCCGCCCCGTACTCGCTCGCGCGAGCGAGCCGCTCGTCGCCGGCCGCGAAGGCCTTTATGACAAGGGGGACCCGAACCGAGACGTACCCGCAGTCCTCAAAGCTCTCCCGACCATGCAGCTGCGCCGCGTCGAGGCTGGCGTGGTTCACGATCTCGACGACCCGGCGTGGCTCCTCGTCCCGGAAGACGCCGACGGTGCAGATCTCAGGTGGGAGCCGCCGGGTGATAGCGGCGACGGCGTTCGGGCTCATCTGGCGGGGCGAGGGGGCAAAGACGAAACCGACCGCGTCCGCCCCCATCGCGACTGCCAGCAGTGCGTCTTCTTCGCTCGTGATCCCGCAGATCTTCACCCACATCGCACTGCCCGCCCCAACAGCCCGGCGACGGCCGCGCGCCGATCGCGGCTGCGCAAGAGGCTCTCGCCGACGAGGACGCCGTCGAAGCCGGCCTCCGCGAGGCCCGCCAGGTCGGCCGCGGTCTCGACGCCAGACTCGGCGATCTTCACCACGCCCGAAGGGATGTGTCCCGCTACGCGCGCCGCCCGGGCGCGGTCCACCTCGAAGCTGTGCAGATCGCGTTGGTTCACGCCCACGAGCCGTGCCCTTACCTCAAGCGCCCGCGCGAGCTCGTCCTCGTCGTGGACCTCGACCAAGGCCGCCAGTCCGAGTTCCAGGGCGAGGCCGTGGAGTTCAGCGAGCTCGTCTTGTTCGAGGAGAGCGACGATGAGAAGCACGGCGTCGGCTCCCATGACCCGAGTGTCGTAGAGGTCGGCTGCGGCGACCGTGAAGTCTTTGCGCAGCACCGGTAGCTCGACGGCGGCTCGCGCCAAGGCGAGGTCCTCGGGGCCGCCGCCGAAATAGGGGCCGTCGGTCAGCACCGACAGGCACGAGGCGCCGCCCGCGGCGTACTCGCGGGCGAGCGCAGCCGGGTCGAGGTCAGGGGCGATGTCGCCCTTGGAGGGCGACCTCCGCTTGATCTCGGCGATGAGAGCCATCGCCCGCCCGGTGGCGCTCTCGGCTGCCGGGCGCTGGAGCGCAGCGATGAAGTCGCGCGGCGGCGGTGCCGCCCGGGCGGTCGCCTCGAGCTGGGTGAGGTCGCGCCGGTCGCGTGCGGCCACGTCGCGGTGCCACGTTGCGATCCGATCCAGGTACGTGGCCACCGACGTGAGCCTACCGGCCGGTACCGGACCTCTCCCGGACCTTGTTGGCGCTGTGGGCGACGCGCGACTTGCCTAGGTGCTCGTGAGCGACCGCGCCGGCGATCAAAGGGGACTGGGTGAGCACGAACAGCCCGGCGCACATGACCAACAGCGCCGTGGCGTCGAGAGCGAGAGCGCCTATCCCGCCCCGCAGCTCGTCGTCGAACAGGCCCACACCGATGACGATGCTCACGATCGGGTCGACGATGGTCAAGGTCGCCTGGGAGGCCGTGATCGGCCCGGCCCGGAAGGCGTCCTGGGTCAAGATGAGGCCGGCCAGGCCCGCCACGACGATCGCGTAGGGCTCCCAGTACGTGAATATCTGCCAGAACCCGTTCGCGAACAGGATCGTCGTTGCCTTCGTGAACGCGGCGCTGAGCGAGAAGGAGATCGCCGCCGCGGACCCGAACCACGCCGAGCGCCACGGGCGTGACGAGCTGAGCCCGGTGCACGCGACGCAGATACCGACCCCACCGGCGCAGGCGCAGATCACGATGATCCAGCCGCTCGTCGTAGGGAACGTGGTCCCCCCGCCCGCGTTTGTCATCGCGAGGAAGCTCGCGAGGCCGGCCACTGTGAGCACCGTCCCGCTCGCCTCGCGCCAGCCGAGCGGCGTGCCGAACCAGACGCGCAGTATGAGGACTAGGAAGACGAGCTCGGAGACCATGAGGGGCTGGACGACGGTCAGCCCGCCAAAACCGAGAGCGGTGGCCTGGAAGCCGAACGAGCCCACCATCGCCACCAGCCCGAGGTACCAGATGGGCCGGCGCATGACATGGCGCAGCAGCTTGAGGCCGCGTTCGGCGTTTTCAGGGGCCGTCTCCACGCCGAGGCGTTGGAAGATCGTGGTGAGGGCGTTGCAGAGCGCCGCGCAGACTGCGAGCGGGATCGCCAACACCAGCTCTGTATATCCGATCTAGAGCGGGATTTCTCGGATCAGCGCGCGCGCACCGCTCCGGGCGGTCGTAGCCTCGAATGGGGGTGTGACGTCCCGGCGCACGTACGCGAGACCGACCGGGGCCGCGTAACCGGGCGACCAGGCGACGCTCGTGAGATGCCCCACCTCGCGCTCGCCTGCCAGAAGCGCCGCGCCCGCGCGGCTTTGCGATGAGGCGTCGAGCACGACGCCGCGTAGCCTCCACGCCACATTGGCGCCGCGGGCGTCGAGGCGGGCGACGAGCTCTTGGCCGGTGAAACAGCCCTTGGTGAAGCTCACAGCGTGCTCGACGAGGTCGCCGGCCTCCTGCGGGATGGTCTTGTCCGTGAGCTCATGGCCCATGGCGGGGACGCCGGCCTCGATGCGCGCCGCCTCGAAGGCCGCCGGATCCCCGAGGGCCACGTGCAGCTGGAGGTCCTGCGCCCCGTTCGCGGCCAGGACATCGAAGCCGCTGTAGCCGGGCCAGCTCACTGGCACGGCAACGGCCCACTCATCGCCGAGAGCCGCGACGCTCGTGCCCGAGAGGACCTTGCCGATCTCGATTTCCGAGCCGGCAAGCGCTTGTTCGGCCGCCGGCCCGCGCACCGTGAGGCACCGGACGGACCCGCTCTCGAGCTCGGCCTTCACACGCAAGCGGAATCGGCGCAGCCGCTCTAAGAGCCGCTCACCATAACCGGTCTCGGTGTCGAGCAGCACGACGTCGTCGCCGAGGATCGTGGCCCGGCAGTAGACATCGACCTTGCCCTGGGGCGAGAGCACGAGCGTCTCTTTGGACTGACCGACGACGAGGGGTCCGAGGTCCTGGCTCACCTGGCCCTGCAACCAGCTCCGGGCGTCCGAGCCGCGCACGACGAGAGCGTCCCGGGAGGTCAATAGCGCGCAGGCGCGGTGTCTTAAGAGGTCGTAGGAACCGGCGAGATCGGCTGCGGGCGTCACGCTCAGGGTCGCTCCCTGTCGGCCTGCATCTGGCGGGCCCCCGCCACGGCCGCCAGCACGGCGGCGGCCTTAGCGGCGCACTCCTCGTCCTCGGCCTGCGGATCGCTGTCGGCGACGATGCCGGCGCCGGCCTGCACACTCGCCTTGCCGTCCGCGGTCGCGACGAGGGTGCGGATCGCGATGGCCGTGTCGAGGTTGCCCGAGAAGTCGATGTAACCGACGATGCCTGCGTACGGGCCGCGTTTAGTGGGCTCGAGCTCCTCGATGATCTCCATCGCCCTCACCTTCGGTGCCCCGGAGACAGTGCCGGCGGGAAGCGTCGCCCGCAGCACGTCCACCGGCCCGAGCCCGCCTCGGAGCTCTCCTGAGACCTCCGAAGTTAGATGCATGACGTGGCTGTAGCGCTCGACGGTCATGAGCTCGTTCACCCGTTCTGTGCCGAAGCGCGCCACCCGGCCGACGTCGTTGCGGGCGAGGTCGACAAGCATGACGTGCTCGGCACACTCTTTCGGGTTCTCGACCAGCTCCGCCTCGAGCCTGCGGTCCTCGCGGTCGTCCGAACCCCGCCGGCGCGTCCCGGCGATCGGTCTAGACACGACGCGCCCGCCGAGGAGCTGGACCATGGGCTCGGGCGACGCCCCCACGACCGTCACGCCCCCCTGGCGAAGGAAGAACATGTACGGGCTGGGGTTTACCTGCCTGAGCACCCGGTAGACGTCGAACGGGTCGCAACCGAGCTCGAAGTCGAAGCGCTGCGAGAGAACGATCTGGAAGGCGTCACCGGCGCGGATGTACTCCTTGGCGACCTCGACCGCCTGGCGGTAGCCGGCCGCGCTCGTGCCCCGGCGGACCGCGCCCTCTGGCAGCGTCGCCTCCGACGAGGGCGGTGTCGCGAGCCTCTCCGGGCCTGGATGCTCGAGGTCGTTGCGCATCGCCTCTATGTGCGAGAGGGCCCCGCGATAGGCCGCCACGAGCCCGGCGTCGTCTCGGGCTTCGTCCTTGTCGGAGCCGAAAAGGACGTTGTCGACAAGGGTGACGCGCTGGCGCCAGTGGTCGAAGGCGGCGAGCTCGCCGATCACCGAGATGACGGCGTCGGGGTGCCCCAGGTCGTCGGGCGGCGGCATAGGGAGCCGCTCAACTTCTCGGACCACGTCGTAGCCGAGATAGCCGACAAGACCGCCGTGCAGCGGTGGGAGCTCTTCGAGCGAGGGCGAGCGGAACCGGTCGAGCAGGGACTCGAGACATGCGAGGACGCCCTTGTCGCGCGGGATCGAGTCCGGGAGGATTCCCTGGGTCACCTCGACACGCCGGCCGCGGGCGACGAGCGTCGCGGCCGGCGACCGCCCGACGAAGGAGAACCGGCTCCAGCGCTCGCCGTGCTCGACCGACTCGAGCAAGAAGCCCGGCCCGTCCCCGACCATCGCCCGGAATGCCCCGACGGGCGTCAAGGTGTCGGCGACTAGTTCGCGCCACACCGGCACAACGGAATGCTCGCGGCCAAGCTCGCGGAAAACACCGAGATCCGGTGACCCCTGCGCCGCGCCGCCCCGGTCAAAGGTGCTCGGGCCCGGGTGCGACCCGGTGCCGCTCACGAGGTGTCGCCGAAGCTGCGGTGAAAGCAGGTCCACTCACCTGTGTGACAAGCCCCGCGGCCCTCCTGGTCGACTGTTATGAGCAAGGCGTCGCCGTCGCAGTCATAGGCGGCGGACCGCACGCACTGCCGGTCGCCCGAGGTCTCCCCCTTGCACCAGTACTCCTGGCGGCTCCGGCTCCAGAACCAGGTGCGCCCGGTCAAAAGGGTCCTGCGCAACGCCTCGGCGTCCATCCAGCCGAGCATCAGGACGTCGCGCGTGGCGCGGTCCTGCACGATCGCGGCGACTAGCCCTTTTTGATCGAAGCGCACCGCCGCGATCTGCTCATCGGTGAACCCCACCGGCGCCACGTTCACAAGTAGAGCCCTGTCCCGTCCTCGAGCCGCTCCGAGGCGACGGCGGGGATGTCCCGCTCGCGAAGGATCACGTAGTCCTCGCCCTGGACCTCCACCTCGAAGCACTCCTCGGGGTTGAAAAGGACGCGATCCCCCGCCCGGATGGCACGGACGTTGGGGCCGACCGCAGCGACCTCGGCCCACGTCAGGCGGTGCGCCACAGAAGCCGTGGCCGGTATCAGGATGCCGGCGCGCGAGCGCCGCTCACCCTCGGTCGCGGGCACATGGACGAGCACGCGGTCGTTGAGCATCGTGATCGGCTGTTTGACATCGTCGGAAACCGGTCCGGACCGGCTCAGTTCGGGCGAATCCATCACCGGAACCGTAGTGCCGACAGCGAGGCGTCGTGACCCCCGGGCGCTGTTAGGCCGTGCGCCCGGCATCATAGGGGCGTGCACCGCGTCCTTCTCCTGGTCCCTTCGGCCTCCTACAGGGCCCCGGACTTCCTCGACGCCGCAAGGACGCTCGGGATCGAGGTGATCGTGGGCTGCGAGGAGGCACCCGTGCTCGGGGAAAACGGGGCAAGCGTGCAGGTGCCCCTCCATGACCCGGCCGCGGCCGCCGACGCCATCGTCGCTCTGGATGCCGCCACGCCCCTCGACGCCGTCGTGGCCGTGGACGACCAGGGGACATTGACGGCCGCACTCGCCTCCGAGCGCCTCGGTCTGCGCTCCAACCGGTCCGGGGCCGTCGCGGCCGCCCGCGACAAGCTCCGCATGCGCCAGATGTTGAGTAAAGCCGAGGTCTCTCAGCCGGCCTTCGCTTCACTCCGCCCCGGCGCAGACGAGTCCGAGCAGGCCCACCTCGCGGAGATGGTCGGGCTGCCCTGTGTCGTAAAACCCACGTCCCTCTCAGGCAGCCAGGGTGTGATCCGCGCGGACACGATCGCCGAGGTGCTCGCCGCGGTGGGCCGCACCCGGGCCATCGCGGCCGGAGCCGGCGCGGACCCGGCCGAGCCGATCCTGCTCGAAGGATTCGTCCCCGGCCCGGAGGTGGCCGTGGAGGGCATGCTCAGCGCCGGGGAGCTGAGCGTGCTCGCGATATTCGACAAGCCCGACCCGCTCGACGGGCCGTATTTCGAGGAGACCCTTTACGTGACGCCTTCGAGGCTCGCCAAAGGTGACCTCGGCGCCGTCGAGGCGGCGACGCAGGCCGCCACGAGGGCGCTCGGGCTCACCGAGGGGCCCGTCCACGCCGAGCTGCGCGTGCGTGCGGGCCGGGCCTTCGTGATCGAGGTCGCCGCCCGCTCTATCGGCGGGTTGTGCTCACGGACCTTGAAGTTCGGTACCGGCACGACACTCGAGCACCTCATCCTCGCTCACGCCCTCGGGCGCGACGCCAGGAGGATCAAGATGCCGGGCGCGGCCGGGGTCCTGATGCTGCCGATCCGTGCCGCCGGCAGGCTCGTCGAGGTCAGCGGCCGAAAGGATGCCCTCGCCATAGCCGGGATCGCTGGCCTCGAGATGACGATCGCCCCCGGCCGGCCCCTCGTGCCCCTCCCAGAGGGGAACCGCTATTTGGGCTTCGTGTTCGCCCGCGCCGAGAGCCCGGAGGAGGTCGAGGCGGCGCTGCGGGCCGCGATGGCGACGCTGCGCGTCCGTGTGAGGCCGCTCCAGCCCCTCAGGCACCTGGCGGCCGGACGCTGACCCCGCCGGCGGCGAGCTCTGTCTTCGCCTCGGCGATCGTGTGGCGGCCGTAGTGGAAGATCGAGGCGGCTAGCAGCCCGTCCGCGTGGCCGACGAGAGCGCCCTCGACGAGGTGCTGGAGGCTCCCGACGCCACCGCTCGCGATCACGGGCACGCTTACCGCGTCGGCGACGCGCCGTGTCAGCTCGAGGTCGTAGCCGGCCTCGGTGCCGTCACGGTCCATCGAGGTGAGGAGGATCTCGCCGGCGCCGAGCCGGGCAGATGTGACGGCCCAGCCGAGCGCGTCGATGCCGGTGCCACGCCTCCCGCCGTGGGTGAACACCTCCCAGCTGGCCCCCTCCTCTCTGCGGCGGGCGTCGATGGCGACGACGACGCACTGGGCGCCGAACTCGCCCGCGAGCTGTTCTATGAGCTCCGGTGCCGCCACTGCGGCGGAGTTCACTCCAACCTTGTCCGCCCCCGCCCTGAGCAGCGCCCGGGCGTCGGAGACCGAGCGCACGCCGCCGCCGACGGTGAGGGGGATGAAGACCTCCTCTGCCGCCCGCTCCACGACCTGCAGCATCGTCGCGCGCCCGTCCGACGAGGCCGTGATGTCCAGCAGCACGAGCTCGTCGGCGCCCTCCGTGTCATAGCGCGCGGCCAGCTCCACGGGATCGCCGGCGTCGCGCAGCCCCTTGAACTCGATCCCCTTTACGACGCGGCCGCCCTCGACGTCGAGGCAGGGGATCACCCTCACGGCCCGCATGCGGTCACCGCCTCGCGCATCGATAGCGAACCGGACAAAAGCGCCCGGCCGACGATGACGCCGTCCAGCCTCCGGCCACCGGCGGCGAGGCCGGAGAGGGCGGCGATGTCCGAGCCGGTAGCGACCCCGCCCGAGGCGATAACGCGGTGAGTGCTTGAGGCGAGCACCTCTGTGAGCCCTGCCAGGTCTGGGCCGGATCCGGTCCCGTCACGGTCGATGTCGGTGACGACGACGCCGGCCAGCTCGAGGCCCTCCAGCCGCTCCAAAGCGGCCCCGAGATCCAGGTTCGCGTGTGCCACCCAGCCGCGCACCGCAACCTCGCGCCGGGGGGCGCCGTCGGGGCCGGCCGCCCTGCGGTGGTCGAGGCCGACGAGGACCCGGCCGGGCCAGCGCCGGACGACCCGGGCGAGCACTTCAGGCCTCTCCACGGCCACGGTGCCCACGACGACCCGGGCCACTCCGCCCTCCAGCAGCGCCGCGGCGGCGCTCTCGTCGCGCACACCGCCACCGGACTGGACGGGCACCCCGGCGCGAGTGGCGATGCGAAGGACGGTCTCGCGATTGGGCGAACCGCCGCCTCGCGCCGCGTCGAGGTCGACGACATGAAGGCGCTCGGCGCCGGCGGCTACCAACGCCTCGGCCTGCTCCAAGGGGTCGCCGTACTCGGTCTCGGAGGAGAACCGGCCCTGGAGAAGTCGAACGCATTTGCCGCCGCGGATGTCGATCGCGGGCCAGAGCTTCAAGCTCACCTCAGCGGGCTGGAGCCGTCTCGCCACAGATGCGGGCGAAGCGCTCCAGCAGGGCCAGTCCGCCAGTGGCGGATTTCTCCGGGTGGAACTGGGTCCCGAACAGGTTGCCGCGCTCGAAGACGACGGCGATCTCGCCTCCGTAATCGCAGGTCCCCACCACGGCGGCTGTGTCATTGCCTTCTGGAGCCGGCGTGTAGGAGTGGACGAAGTAGTACCACTCGCCCCCGCTCTCACCGAGCAGGCGCGAGCTCGTGCCCGGCGGCCGGCTCACGAGGTTCCACTGCATCTGCGGCCGGCGCTCTGTCTCGGCCAGCGCGCGGACCGACCCTTGCATGATCCCGAGCCCGGGCACCTCCGGGTCCTCCTCGGAGCCCTCGAAGAGCAATTGGAGGCCGACGCAGATCCCCAAGAAGGGGCGGCCTTCTCGCACCCATTGCCGGACCACCTCGTCGAGGGCCGAGTCGCGAAGAGCCCGTGCGCAAGCTCCGAAGGCGCCCACACCGGGAAGGACGACCCCTGTCGCCCCCATTGCCTCCTCCGGGCTGTCGATGAGGCGGGCGTCGGCGCCGACGTGCTGCAGGGCCTTCTCGGCCGAACGGAGATTGCCGATGCCGTAGTCGAGGACAGCTATCACCTGCGACCTACAGCTGGCCCTTGGTCGAGGGGATGGCGCTGCCCTCGATCCGCACCGCGTCCCTGAGCGCCCGCGCGACACCCTTGAACGATGCCTCCAGCACGTGGTGGGGATTGCGGCCACGGCGAAGTTCTATGTGCAGACTGATCCCCGCCGCGTGCACGAACGCGCGCCAGAACTCCTCGGCAAGCTGGGCTTCGAAGGGCGGGTTGCCGAGCGGGGCGGTTTCGCCCAACTCCACCTCGTAGTAAAGGTAGGGCCGCCCGGACAGATCGAGGGCGACATCCACCAGCGCCTCGTCGAGCGGGAGCGATATCGATGCGAAGCGGCGCACGCCGGCCTTGGAGCCGAGCGCCTCGGCGAGGGCCTCGCCGAGCACGATGCCGGTGTCCTCGACCGTGTGGTGGGCGTCCACTTCGAGGTCACCGCGGGCTGTGATCTCGAGGTTCAATCCGCCGTGTTTTCCGAGCTGGGCCAGCATGTGGTCGAAGAACGGCAGCCCGGTCTCGACTGCGGCGCTTCCGGTCCCGTCGATCTCGATGCTGAGCGTGATCTCGGTCTCCTTGGTCGAACGCTTCCGTTCCGCACGGCGGTTGGCAGGGCCTTTGAGTTCCTCGGTGTTCATCGCCATCGGGGAAGCCTTGCACGTCTTGGCCGGGCGATCATCGGCGCCCGCTCGGGGCCCGTACCGCCAAGGACATTCGACGGCGCGTCGGCGCGAGCGAGCCGGCGGCGAGCTGTCCGCATGCGGCCGAGATCGACCGCCCGCGGTTCTGGCGGATGGTGGCGTTGACACCGGCCTGCCGAAGGCGCGCCTGGAACGCGATCACGCCGGCAGCCTCCGTGCCGCTCAAGCCCCGCGACAGGCCCCCCGGTGTCGGGTTGAGAGGGATGAGGTTGACGTGTGCCCCAAGGGGTCGAGCAAGCCCGGCGAGCTCGAATGCGTCCGAGGCCCTGTCGTTGACACCGGCGATGCACGCCCACTCGAAAGAGATCCTCCGCCCGGTGGCCGCCCGATACTCCTCACACGCCTGCACGATCCTCGAGAGCGGGTACTTGCGGTTGAGCGGGACCAACCGGTCCCGGAGGGCGTCGTTGGCCGCGTGCAGGGAGACGGCAAGGTTCACCTGCAGGGTCTTCCTCGCGAGCTCGCGGATGCCGGGCACGACACCTACCGTCGAGATGGTGATGTGCCTCGCGCCGAGGCCGAGGTCACGATTCATCGTCTCCACGGCCGACCAGACGGCTGGGAAGTTGGCGAGGGGCTCGCCCATCCCCATGAGCACGACGTTGCCGAGCTGGCCCCATCCCTCTGAGCGGCAACGTCGGGCTGCGATGACGACTTGCTCGACGATCTCGCCCGCGCTGAGCTGGCGCCCGAAGCCCGCGTCGCCCGTGGCGCAGAACGTGCACGCCATCGCACAGCCGGCCTGGCTCGAGACGCACACGGTCGCCCGGTCCCGGTAGCGCATGAGGACGGTCTCGATCCGGCGCGAGTCGCTCGTCTCGAGCAGCCACTTCAAGGTGCTGCCCCTGTCGGCGACGCTCTCGGCGACACAGCTGAAGGCCGGCTGTAGCTCTGGCGCCACCTCGAGACGATGCCGCAGCGCCCGGGGGAGCTCGGTCAGCTCGCCCGGTGAAACGAGGCGCCCGTACAAGGCGTCGAAGACCTGGCCCACACGGTACGAAGGCTGGTCGGACAACAACGCCGCCAGCGCGTCGCGCCCAAGGTCGTAACGGCTCACGCGCCCGGGCTCGCGTCACCCGGCGGCACATCGATCACATAGGCGCGATCGGTGTGGTCGTCCACGAAGCCGAGTGAGAAGTAGAGCTTGCGGGCGGCGTCGTTGTCGTGGTCGACATAGAGCATCCCCGTGCTCACGCCTCGCTCGCACAGCGAGGCCAGGCCTGCGAGCACGAGCTGGCGCCCGAGACCGTGGCCTTGAAAGTCGGGGTCGACCGCTATCACGTAGATCTCGCCGAGCTGCTGGGTGAGGCTCTCGTTCGCCTCGTCGTCCTCGGGCTCGTGCACCTTCGTCCAGCAAAAGCCCGCCAGGCGGCCGTCGCGCTCGTGCAACAGGAACCCGCTCGGGTCGAACCAGGCCTGGCGCTCGCGCTCTTGGATTGTGGCGAGGTCCCAGGAGCCCTGTTCGGGATGACCGCGGAACGCACGGTTGTTCACCTCGAGCCATGCTGTCTCGTCCTCGCCGCGCCGGAAGGGCCGCACCGATATGACAGCGCTCTCGTTGGTGATCGGCAACGCCCGACGCATCTGCACGAGGTCGCGCCCGCGCCGCATGCCGACGGCCTCGGCGACGGCGTCATCTGTGGGACCGGGTTTGGGAACCCACAGGTGCACATGGCCGCCGCCCTGGGAGCGGATCACCCCGAGGGCGGTGCCGAGCAGCTCGGTCTGCAGCTCGACGCCGGTGGCCGCGCGCCAACGCGGATGCACCACGTACTCGACTGCCCAGTTGGCACCGTTGCCGCGACTGATCTGCGCGTAGGCGATGACGCGCTCGCGCCCGGCCTCCCGGGCCACGAAGCCCGCGAAACCTTCACGGCCACCCTGGACGAGATCGAGCCACTGATGCTCACCAAGGGCGCGGTGGCCGTCCGCTGTGCTCGCGGCCTCTAACAAGGCCGAGATCGCAGCAATGTCGGCTTCTGCCATCCTGCGCTTGATCTCGACGTTGTGCACTTAGCGAACATACCGTCTGTTCACCACCTGATCGTCGCCAAGGCGTGGCTACGATCGACTGATGCCCAGCGTGCCCCGCACCAGACGCGTTGATGCCCCCGTCCGCAGGCGTCCGCTCGTCCGGGCCCGCAAGATCTCCGAGCGCCTCGCCGCGAGCTATCCGGGGACTGCGACTGAGCTGTGCGCGCTGTTGCACCACAACCCTTTCGAGCTGCTCGTCGCGACGATCCTCTCAGCCCAGTGCACCGACGAGCGTGTCAACATGGTGATGCCGGCTCTGTTCGCGCGTTATCCGACGCCCGCCGATTTCGCCGCCGCGGACCGCGAAGAGCTCGAGAGCCTCATCCGCTCCACGGGCTTTTTCCGTTCGAAGGCCTCCCACATCATTGGTGCCGCGGAGGCGATCGTGCTGCGCCACTCGGGCGAGGTGCCCGACACGATGGAGGAGCTGACCGCGCTGCCCGGCGTGGGCCGCAAGACCGCAAACGTCGTGCTTTCCGTTGCCTTCGGGCTCCCGGGGCTTCCGGTCGACACCCACGTCATGCGCTTGAGCCATCGCCTCGCGCTGAGCGACTCGGCCGACCCGGTCAAGATCGAGGAGGATCTCTGCGGCCTATTCCGCCCGAGCGAGTGGGGCGCGATGAGTCTGCGCCTCATCTTGCACGGCCGGAGGGTTTGTATCGCCCGGCGCCCCCGTTGCGAGGTCTGCGAGCTCGCCGATCTCTGTCCGTCGAGAGGCAAATTTTGACGGTGCATGACTTCTCTGTGAGCCAGGTGACAGGTTCGTGACACGGGGGGTTTTGCTGCCACCGGCAGGCTAACTTCGCTTGTAGGAACCGGTTCCCGCCACCTGGTTCCAAAGAGCGGTCACGGGATCCGCCGCCCGATCCGCTCACCGACGGCGCCCACGGGGCGCCGTCGGCGCGTCCGGGGAAGGTCGTCTCGTTATCGCCTGTTCGCGAGCATGCGCTCGAGTCGCCGCACCGCCCCCATGAGCGCGCGCTCGACTGCGATCAGGTCCGCACCGACGTCATCGCGCTTGGCCGCGACAGCCGCGTCGGCGAGAGCCGTGACGCGACGTCCGATCTGATCGAGTGACGATGCGATCGAGGACAGCTCTGACAGTTCCGACGGGCCGGGGCCTTGCGATGCCATTGCGCCATCATCGCCGATCCGGGACCAAGACTGGGATCCGGTCAATCGCCGATTAACCTGCCTGCATGCTCAGATCTCTCGACCTGCGTGCCAGCGCGCCCGGACCCCGCGGGGCCCTGCCACGACCGGACCTCGCCGGCGAAGGCCCCGTGGCCGAGGTCCGTGCCATCGTCGAAGGGGTGAGGTCGCGCGGAGACGCGGCGCTGCGCGAGTACACCTCACGTTTCGACAAGGTCGACATCGCCGAGATCCGAGTGCCGCTCGACGAGATCGAGTCGGCACCGGGCCGATTAGAGCCGGCACTCCTCGCCGCCTTGAAGGAGGCGGCCGAGTCCGTGGAGGCCTTCCACCGCCACCGCGCCCCGACGCCGCCCAGCTACGGGCGAAACGGAATCACGGTCGAGCTCTTGGAGCTTCCCGTCGCCCGCGCCGGGGTCTATGTGCCCGGTGGTCTCGCCCGTTACCCCTCGAGCGTGCTCATGATCGCCATACCGGCCCGCGTCGCGGGCGTGGAGGGCATCGCGATCTGCGTGCCGCCCGCACCGGACGGAACCATCCCGGACGAGGTGCTCGCGGCCGCGAGCCTGGCCGGGGTGGAGGAGGTCTACCGCATCGGCGGTGCACAGGCCATCGCCGCCCTCGCGTACGGAACCGAGACCGTCGAGCGCGTGGACGTGATCGTCGGCCCCGGTAACCGCTGGGTGTCGCTCGCCAAGCTCGAGGTACGAGGCGCCGTTGGCATGCCGTCTTCGTTCGCGGGGCCGTCCGAGGTCGTCGTGATCGCGGATGGGACCGTCCCGGTCGACTACGTCGCCATCGACCTCGTGGTCCAGGCCGAGCACGGCCCCGACGGGCTCGCGTGGCTGATCACGTGGTCCGAGGAGGTGCTCGACGAAGTGACCTCCGCCGTCGCTCGCTTCGTCTCGGAGTCCCCGCGCCAGGCCGAGATCGAGGCGACGCTCGCCACGGGCGGCTACGCGGTCCTCGTCGACGGGCCCGAAGAGGCAATGGCGGTCTCGAACGAGATCGCCCCCGAGCATCTCGAGCTGTGCTGCGAGAATCCCCGGGCATTGCTGGCTCTCGTGCGCAACGCAGGCGCGGTCTTCCTCGGCCCGTACACGCCCGCCTCGCTCGGCGACTACATCGCCGGGCCGAGCCACACCCTGCCGACCTTCCGCTCCGCGCGCTATTCGAGCGTGCTCGGCGTCGAGGACTTTTTGCGCCGTGTGCACGTGATCTCCGCCGACCGCACCGCACTAGGTCGGGTTGCGCCGCACGTGGCGGCGATCGCGAGCTCAGAAGGGCTTTTCGCACATGCCCGATCGGTGGTGCTGCGCTCTCAGCCCGAGCAGGTGGACGGCACATGAACCCATCGGCCGAGGGCGCCGCCCCGGGCGGCGAGGCGCGTCGGGAGGTGGCGCTTCGCGCCGGCTACCACTCGCCTCAGGTCGAAGTCGATGTCCGGCTCAATACCAACGAGTCGGCCGAGCCGCCGCCTGCGGCTTTCGTCGAGGCACTTGTAGATGAGCTGCGCGCGATCCCGATCAACCGCTACCCCGACCGCGAGGCGACGGCGTTGCGGTCCGCGCTCGCGAATCACCACGGTGTGCGCACCGAGCAGGTGTTCTGCGCCAACGGCTCGAACGAGGCGATCCAGTGCCTCCTGCTCGCCTACGGCGGGCCGGGGCGGCCGGTGATGGCGTTCGAGCCGACTTACGCCTTGCACTCCCACATCGCCAGGCTTACGGGGAGCCCCGTGGTCGAAGGGAGGCGGGACGAGGCGTTCAGGGTGGACCCGGCCGAGCTCGCCCGCACGGTTGGCGTCGCGGCCGGCCTGTACGGTGCCGCCGCCCCCGCTGTCACATTCCTCTGCTCGCCCAACAACCCGACCGGTGGGCTCGAAACGCCCGAGAGCATCGAGGCAGCGCTAGAACGCGTGCCCGGCATCGTCGCTGTCGACGAGGCCTACGGCCAGTTCGCCCCGTGGTCGGCGCTCGAGCTGGTCACCTCCGAGCCGCGCCTTGTCGTCCTGCGCACGTTCTCGAAGACCTGGGCAATGGCCGGGCTGCGCCTTGGCTATGCCATCGCCGACCCGGATGTCATCGCATCGATGTCGAACGTGGCCCTCCCCTACCACCTCGACGCGCTGAAGCAGGCGGCGGGTCGCGTGGCCCTTCGCTTCGGGGACGAGATGCGCGCCCGGGTGGCGGCGATTATCGAAGAACGCGGACGCGTCGCAGCCGACCTGTCGGAGCTCGGGCTCGAGGTGTGGCCCTCGGACTCCAACTTCATCCTGTTCCGCACCGGCTCCAAGGACGGCTCAGCGGTCTGGCAGGGCCTCTTGGAACACTCGGTGCTGATCCGCGACGTCTCGGGCTGGCCGGGCCTCGACGGGTGCCTGCGCGTCACCATCGGGACACCGTCGGAGAACGACCGCTTTCTCTCCGCTCTGCGCTCGGTCCTGTCGGATCAGCCGAAGCGTCCCTGGATGTAGTCCAAGGTCCTCTGGTCGTCAGGTTCGGAGAAGAGCTTGCCAGTCGGAGCCACCTCGATCTGCTCGCCCGCACGGTCGTCGCCCATCAAGAAGAACGCGCACAGGTCCGACACGCGGGCGGCCTGTTGCATGTTGTGAGTGACGATGATGATCGTGACGCGGCTTTTGAGCTCGCCTATTAGCTCTTCGATGAGCCGGGTCGAGATCGGGTCCAAAGATGAAGTCGGCTCGTCCATCAAGAGCACCTCTGGCTCGACGGCGAGAGCGCGGGCGATGCAGAGGCGCTGCTGCTCGCCGCCCGAGAGCGTCGAGGCGTGCGCCTTCATCCGGTCCGCCACCGAGTCCCACAAGGCGGCACCGATGAGGGCGGACTCGGCGGCTTCTTGGAGCACGGACTTCTTTCGTATGCCGTTGAAACGCAGGCCCGACACGACGTTGTCGTAGATAGACATCGTGGGGAAAGGGTTCGGGCGCTGGAAGACCATGCCGACCCGGGTTCGCAGCAATGTCGCGGGGATCCCGCCCTTGTAGACGTCTGTGTCGCCCAACATGAGCTTGCCGGAGACGACAGCGCCCTTGGTGAGGTCGTGCAGGCGGTTGATGGCACGAAGCAGCGTCGTCTTGCCCGAGCCGGAAGGACCGATGAGCGCGGTGACCTGGTTCCTCGGGACATCGAAGCTGGCGTCGCGGATCGCCGTGCGGCCATTGAACGACACGGCCACGTCCTCGAGCCGCATGCAGATCGGGCCCGAGCGCGGGTCGGCGGCCTGAACCCGTGCCGTCGTCGCTACGGGAGCCATTGTGATGTCGGGAGCCATTGTGATGCCTGGATCCACTACTACCGCCTCTCTCTCTGGAGCCTGGCCGCAATGAGGCGGCTCCCAAGGTTAATGATGAGAACGATCACTACCAACGACAAGGCGATCCCCCACGTCTCCTCCCGGAGGGAAGTGTAGGGGGAAGTCGCCGACTGGAAGATCTGCAACGGCATCGAGGCCATCTCGTGGCGCGGGTCCCACTCCATAATGTTGGAGGCCCCGATGACCCAAAGGATCGGAGCCGTCTCGCCCACCGCCCGAGAAAGTGCGAGCAGCACGGCGGTGATGAGACCGGGCAGCGCCGTCGGGATCACCACCTTGCGTGCCACGACTCCGTTGCGGGCGCCGAGGGCTAAGGCGCCCTCGCGAATGGTGAAAGGAACGCTGCGAAGGGCGTTCTCGGAGGCCTTGATTATGATCGGGATCATAAGGATGCCGATCGCGAAGCTCCCGGCGAGGCCGGAAAAGCCTATGCCTGGCAGCGCTATGCCCCACTCGTGGAACCCGACGACGAGCATCTGGTAGGCGAATATGCCGAGCAGAATCGAGGGAAGTCCGGTCATGATCTCGGCGGTCATCCGCAACGAGTTCGCGAATCTCGAGCTCGACTCGGCCAGGAACAGGCCCGTCACGATCCCGACCGGGATCGCGAAGATCGCCGCGATCCCGTCGATGACGAGAGACCCAATCAGCGCGTTGGAGATCCCGCCGACGGCGTTCGGGTCTAACAGCGAGGGGAACTGCGGGATCTTTGTGAAAAAGTCGATGCTCCACCAGTGGATGCCCTTTTGCACGAGCGAGAACAAGATCGCGAACAGCGGCACGAGGGCGATCAAGAACGCGAGCCCGCAGGACCCGATGATCAGCCTCGACACGAGCATGCGCCGGTTCAGCGTCTTGTGCGCTACGCGCTGGATCAGCTCGCGGCGCTCGAGCATGGGGTCCTGCGGGATCCCTTCGATCAAGGTCGCGGTCATATGAAGTTCGCCCGAACCGCGGAACGCCGGATGAGCCGGCGCCCGAACCAGTTGACGATCGCTGTGAGCACCATCAGGATCACCGCGAGGGCACCGAGGGCGGCGACCTGCAGCGGCGTCGCGTCCTGGAACTGGAGGGCGATCGTGGAGGCGAGGGTGGAGGCCGTCGAGAAGAGCGAATGCGGGAACAACGGGTTCAAGCCGATGACCAGCGCGACCGCCACGGTCTCGCCGAGGGCGCGTGCTGTCGCCAGCGTCACGGCGCCGACGATGCCGGTCTTCGCGGCGGGGAGAACGACCTTTCTGAGCACCTGCCACTTCGTCGCGCCGACGCTGAGGGCACCTTCGAACTGCTCACGGGGAACGATGGCAATCGCGTCTCTCGACAGCGCCACGATCATGGGAAGGATCATCACGAACAGCACGCAACCCGCGAGTAGCACCCCGACGCCCTCGTAAGGGGGCTGGAAGGGGAAGTGATGGCCCGTCAGGTCGGCCAAGTTGGGCTGCACGGTGTTCTCGAACCACGGGGCGAGCACCAAAAGGCCCCAGAGCCCGTAGACGACGCTCGGGACCGCCGCTAACAGCTCGACCAGTGACGAGGCGATGACCCGGAGCCTGGCCGGCAGAAGGTGCACTATCGCCAGCGCGGACCCAAGGCCGATCGGGATCGCAAAGACGAGGGCGATGGCGGTCGTGAGCAGGGTACCCGCGATGATTGGCAGCGCCCCGAACGAGTCGGTCCCCTGGCTCCAGGTCCTTCCGTAAAGGAGCGCGAAACCCGAGTGGCGCCACGCCGGAAGCGACGAGACGATGACGCTTATGAGGAAGACCGCGCAGATGAGCGCGAAAACGCCGGAGACGCCGTAAAGGACGCTCCAGTGCGCCAAGTCGCTCTTGACCGAGAAGCTCTTCGGCTTCCCGGTCAAGAGCGTGTCTGGCACTTCCATAGAGGGGGTGGTCGTACCGATTGCTCAGCCGCCTTCTCGCTCAGCTGCCGCGATTTGGCTCTACCAGCCGTTGGTGGTCAGCAGCACCTTGCCGTTGTAGGTGCACTGAAACAGCGTGGTCCGTGCCAACGCCTGGACGTTGGTCGGGAGCGGGACGTAGCCCTGCAGGGCGGCGACGTCTTGTCCCGCGGTGATCCCGTCAATTGAACCCGAGTGCGAGAGCCAGTCGAGGTATTTAACGAGCAGGGTCCCCTCGGCCAGGCTGGTGGTCTGGTTCTTCCAGATGATCGCCCAGGTGTAGCCGGCGATCGGGTAGGTCTCGGCGCCCGGCGCGTAGACGATCGAGAAAGCGGTGGAGGAGATGTCCGGCTTGGAGGCCGCCGCCAGGGCGATGCCGTTAATCGAAGGCACTATGGCCTTGCCCGCCTTGTTGATGATCGCCGCCACGCCCTTGAGCAGGCCCGGGTTCAAGAGCAGGTAGGAGAACTCCACATAACCAATTGAGTCCGGGGTGTTCTCGATGTCGGCCGCGACACCCGCGTTGCCGTTGCCGGCGATGCCGTCAGTGGGCAGCGCCAAAGGCGTCTTCGAGGCGAGGGTCGTCCATATGCTCGGAGCAGCCGCGTGCAGGAAGTTCGTGAATATGTACGTCGTGCCCGACGAGTCGCCACGAGCGACGACGATGATCTTTACGTGCGGCAGCTTGACCTTCTTGTTGAGAACCTGGATCGAATAGGCGTTCCAGTACGAGATCCTGCCCAGGTAGATGTTCGCGAGCACCGCCGCGCTCAAGTTGAGCGTCTTTACCTTGAGGGTCGGGATGTTGAACGGGATTGCCACACCGCCGAGGCCGATCGGAATCTGCAGGAAGTCCGACAGGGTATAGCCGGCTCCGGAGGGCTGGTTCTTGTTGATGTCACGCTGCAGCATCGGGACGTCAGAGCCGCCCCAGTCGACCAGCTTCTTGATGATGTCCGCCTCGCCGGTGCCTGAGCCGACCGCCTGGTAGCCGTTGATCGTGGCGTTCGGGTCGCGCGAGGTGTACAGCGTCTGGGCGGCGTTCTCGAGCGGCGCTGCGAATGTGGACCCCGCGCCCCCGATTGTCGCCGGGGTGTTTAGCCGCGTGTCGGCCGAGAGGAAGGGGTCCTTGCTGCGCGTCGTGGCGCCGGCGTTCGGCAGCACCGACACGGCTGCCAGTGAGATCGCCGAGAGCACGACCGCTGTGGTCCCGAGCACAAGCCGGACGGTCCTGTTCATCTTCATTTGGGTCGTTACCTCCGTGCAGTCCTAGTAGTTGGTGTCTGCCTTGTCCGCCGGCGTCACACGGCCTCGCCCCGCGACGCGGTCGAGGCCGCTGCGTCCGTTTGATATGACCGTACGATGACCAAGTGAACTGACGGTGTCTTCGCCATTCCCGGATGGTGAACTCTGGGTAAACATTCGACCCTAAAACGTCGCCTGAGCCGCCTCAGCCCCGCGAATCGGTCCCGCTAGAGTGACACCATGAGGATCCTCGTCACCGGGGCTGGTTCCGGCGTCGGCAAGGCCGCCTCGGCGCTGCTCGCGGCCCGGGGGCACGAGGTCATCGCGACCGCCCGCGACCTCGCCGCACTCGAAGATCTCGATGTCGCGGCCCGCCTCCGCCTCGATGTCACCGATGCCGCCTCGATCGAGGCGCTGCTCGCGGAGCTCGGCTTCGTCGACGGCCTCGTGAACAACGCCGCTGTCGCCTTCGACGGGCCGGTCGAGCACCTGGCAATGGACCACGTCCGCCAGATGTTCGAGACCAATGTCTACGGGCCGGTCCGCCTGATCCAGGCCTTCGTGCCCGGCATGCGCGAGCGCCGGGCGGGGGTCGTGGTGAACATCTCCTCGGTAGCCGGACGCGTCGCCCAGCCCCTCGACGGCTACTACTCAGCCACCAAGCACGCCCTCGAGGCGATCTCCGAGGCGCTGTACGTCGAGCTCGCCCATTTCGGAGTCCGCGTCGTCATCATCGAGCCAGGTTTCATCGCCCCGAGCATGAAGGTGCACCGCTCGGGCGGGGTGCCGCCCGCCTACGACGAGCTCGACGCCCAGCTCGCCGAGCTCGCGAGCAAGATGCGGTCCGGGTCGCGCCCTGGTCCCGAAATCGTGGCCGAAGCCATCGCTGATGCCATCGACGGTTCCGAGGGGCCGTTGCGGCGGCGCGTCGGCGACGACGCGAACCTGATCCTCTCCGCGCGCAGCAGTCTCGGGGACGAGGAGTTCGAGACGGCCATGCGCGAGGTCGTAGGTCTCACCTGGTGACGAAGAAGTGATAAAGGCCACCAAGGCGGACCCCACAACCCGGTCGCGGGGCGTCTCGTTCGACCCATCCGGCCCCTTGCCGCAGGGCAAGGACAAACAAGTGCTCGTCCGGTCCATGTTCGACTCGATCGCACCACGCTACGACCTCGTCAACGGGCTCATGACATTCGGACTCGACGCCCCCTGGCGGCGGCGGACTATCGCTCTCTTGCAGCTCTCCCCCGGCTCTGTCGTGCTCGATGTCGGTTGTGGGACGGGCGACCTCGCCCGCAGCTTGCGCGCGAAGGGCCAGCACAGCGTGGGGATCGATCTCTCCTTCGGGATGCTGAGAGCCGCCCGCGCGGGCGGCGCTCCTCTCGTCCAGGCCGACGCGGTCGCCCTCCCCTTCCCCACTGCGGCCGCCGACGGCGTCGTGAGCGGTTTCGCGGTCCGCAACTTCGCCGACCTGCGAGGGGTCCTTTGCGAGCTGGGACGTGTCCTGCGCCCGGGCGGGAGGCTGGCGCTTCTCGAGGTGGGCGAGCCGCCGAGCCCGCTCCTGCGGCTCGGCCACCGGGTCTGGTTCTCCCACGTGGTGCCGCTGCTCGGGGCGATGTTGTCCGACGGCGCCGCATACCGCTACCTGCCCCGCTCGATTGCGTACCTCCCCTCGTTCCCCGAGTTCGCCGCCATGCTCACTGATGCCGGATTCGACGACGTCAGGCACCACCCTTTGAGCGGATGCATCGCACAGTGCGTCACTGCTACACGGTCGATCGAGAAAGGCGCGCCTTGAGCCGGCCCACGACAGGCCTGTGCTACGGCACCTGTGCGGTGGAGGCGGACCTCTTCGCCCGCTTGCGAGTGCGTGCGCACGAGACCGGGCGGGTCATCGAGCGCGACGGGCTTGTCGTCCTCGGCTTCGCGACAGCTGCCGAGCTCAGGCTCCCGGGCGGTCTCGCGGACCCGTCCAACCTCGAGCACGCCCTCGCGGACCTGGCCTTGATCCCTCCCGCCGGCACCGAGCGCGGCTTCGGGAGGGCGGCCGGTCGCGACGACCCCCAACCGGTGCCGCTAGCGCTCGGGGCGCTTCCTTTCGACCGCCGCGCTGACGGCGTCCTCGTCGTCCCGGAGCTGACCATCGTCTCCAGAGCCGGCCGAGAGGACCTGGCCACGGTCGTCGGGCCGCCGGCTCGGGTGGGCGAGCTGATTGGGCAGCTCTCGACGGGGACCTTCGAGGCGGCGACCCTCGAGGCGGCGACCCCCGAAAACAGGCACGCACCGCCTGACGAGTTCAGGCTCGCGTCAGCCAGGCCCCACCACGACTTCTTGAACCGGGTCGGCGCCGCGCTGGCAGAGATCGCGAGCGGGCGGCTCGACAAGGTCGTGCTCGCCCGCGAGGTGACGGTTCATGCCAACCGGCCTTTTCGCCAGTCCGATCTCGTCGGCCGCCTGCGGGCGCTGCACCCGTCGTGCACCACCTTCGCCATCGACGGTTTTATTGGGGCGTCGCCCGAGCTCCTCATCCGGCGCAGCGGCGAACGCATCGCATCCCAGCCCCTCGCCGGGACTGCAGCCCGAAGTGGCGACCCGGACTCGGACCGCAGAGCCGAGGCGGCACTCCTCGCCTCCGCCAAGGAGCGCGCCGAGCACAGGGTCGTCGTCGACACGATCGCGGCTGGCCTCGCGCCGCTCGTCGAGCATCTCGAGGTGCCCGACGAGCCGGTGATCTTCGAGCTGCGCAACGTGAGCCATCTCGGGACGTCAATGACCGGCACCCTTTCCGAACGCGAGGGCGGCTACCCGAGCTGTCTCGATCTCGTCGGCCTGCTCCATCCCACTCCTGCGGTGGCTGGCACCCCTGTCGACCTAGCCCTCGACTACCTGGCCAAGCTCGAGGAGATAGACCGCGACCGCTACGCCGGTCCCGTCGGCTGGGTCGATGCCAGGGGCGACGGGGAGTGGCATCTCGGGATCCGCTCGGCAATCGTCTCGGGAAGCTCGGCGAGGCTCTTCGCCGGAGTCGGTATCGTCGCCGACTCGGACCCGGCCGCTGAGCTGGCCGAGACCCAGCTCAAACTTCAGGCGTTCTTGGCCGCTGCCGTGCGTCCCTGAGGCCAGAGGCGAGCCCGGAGTAACGGCGCACGATCTCAGCGAGCTTCTCCGGCTGCTCGAAGGGGATCAGGTGGCCGCCGGGCACGACGATGAGCTCTGCATCCGGCACGAGCCCTGCGAGCGAGCGCGCCGCCGAGGGAGGCACGATGCGGTCCGACGCCCCCGTGACCACGGCCGTCGGGACGCTGATACGACCGAGCAGGCGCTCGAGCTCGGGCGTCTCGGCCAAAAGCGCTCGCTGCTCGACGAGGAAGCTCCGCCGCGACCTGCCGATCATCGGGCGGCCGTCGCTCCCGATCGCCGCCTGCAAGGTCGGCAGCACCGCCACTTTCTTTGCGACTCGGGCATCGGGGTGGCGCTGCGAATAGCGCCTCGCGGTGATCAGGCCACGACGGATCGTGGCGACTCCCGCGCGCAAGATGCCGCTCCCCACCATCGGGACGACGAGAAGGCGGTCGAAGCCGGACAGCGCCCCGGCCACCCCGACCGATCCGATGAGCACCAGCGCCCCGACACGCTCGGGGTGCTTCAAGGCGAGCTCTAGGGCGATGCCGCCGCCGAGGGAGTGGCCAACGACAGTCAGACGGCTCGGCGCGTCGAGGCCTACGAGCAGCTCCTCGAGTGCGTCGGCGTTCGCCGCCATCCCCATCGCGGGGCGGGGGTCCGACCCCCAGCCGGGCCGGTCTGGTGCCAGTACGCGGTGGTCGGACGACAACAAGCGAGCGAGTGCGACCCAGTCACCGCCCGCCCCCGGCTGTCCGTGGACGAGGACGACGACCCGGCCCTCACCGTAATCAACAGGCGCGCCCGAGGTCCCGTCGTCGCGACCGCGGCCGTCGCTCACCGAGACGAAGAGCCGGCGGCGGAGGCACCCGCAACCTTGCGCAGGTGACGGAGCTGGTCGAGGGCTCGCGACAGGCCCCACCATGTGACTAGGCCTAAGGCTTCCACGACGGTGTAGGTGGACATCTTCGAGGTGCCGAGCTCCCTGTCCACGAAACGGATCGGTACCTCTTTGATCCTCGCCCCTGCCTTGATCGCCCGGTAGGTCATCTCGATCTGGAAGCCGTAGCTCTCGGCCCGGACCGTGCGGAGATCGATGCGGCCGAGGACCGAGGCGGCATAGGCCCTGTAGCCAGCAGTGGAGTCGCGCACGCCGAGGCCCAAGAGGAGGTCCGCATAGATGTTCCCGCCCCGCGACAGCATTCGGCGGGGAAGGCTCCAGTTCGGTATCGAGCCGCCAGGTATGTAGCGCGACCCTATGCAGACCTCGTATCCCTCCGCGAGCGGGGCAACGATGCGGGGAAGGGCGTCGGGATCGTGCGAGAAGTCAGAGTCCATCTCGACAAAGGCGTCGTAGCCCCGTTCGAGGCCCCATGCGAAACCGTCCCGATAGGCGCTGCCGAGGCCCAGCTTTGCCGGGCGGGACAGCACCTCCACATTGCCGGATCGCTCACCCACGTCAGCGGCGATCTTGGCCGTTCCGTCTGGGCTGCCGTCATCGACGACCAGGATCGACGCGTCGGGGAGCGCCTCACGGACGCGTTCGAGGACAGCCTCGATTGTGGCAGCTTCGTTGAAGGTAGGTAGCACAACCAGGACGCGCACCTCTTCAGCCTAGGGCCTAACCGACAAACGCGGGCCGGCGGGCCCCGAGGCTGTGTCGCCCGCAGCTCAGGAGGCGGCGGTCGCGCTCGCGTCGGCGGGCTGCTCCGAGTGGTGCTCGGACCACAGGTCCCTCGCCAGCACCTGGATCGCGCTCGCAGTGGGAACGGCGAGAAGCGCCCCGACAAGGCCGCCGAAGGTCGAGCCGACGAGGCCGCCCAGCTCCACGCCCACGAGGATTGCCAGCAGCACCCAGAGGGGGTTCAATCGCACCGTCCGGCTCATCACGACCGGGTTGAGGATGTGGTTCTCGATCTGCTGGTAGATGAGGAACGCGGCAAGTGTCACCACGCCTGCCGGCAACGAGTGCAGCAGGGCCACCGCGACGGTCGGGACGCCGGCGAGAAGTCCTCCGACGAGGGGGAGGAAGTCGACGACACCCACCCAGATCGCGAGCACTCCGGCATACGGCACGTCGGTCAGGCGGAGGGTGACGAAGATCACGATTCCGGCGATGAAAGAAGTGGCGAGGTTTCCCAGCATGTAGCCCGCTACGGCCTGGCCGACATCGTCGAGCATCTTGCGGACACGGGCGGAACGCTCAGGCCGCATCCAGGCGAGGACGCCGCGGACCATGCGTGGCATCTCGAGGAGAATGAAAAAGGTCAGTACGCCGAGGGTCGCGAGCGCGACGACCCCGCTCACGACTGTCTTGCCTATGGCCAGAGCGGGACGGCCGAGGCCGGTGATCAAAGTCTCGAGGCGCGGGACGTTTTTTTGCACGTAGCTCTCGAGATGAAGGCGCTTCACAAGGTGCCCGATCTGACCCTTGCCGTGCTGGGCCTGGCGGACGAGAGTCGGCAGCTCCTTGGCGAAGCTCGTTGCGGACGTGTAGACGGGGTGGACGAGCAGGTAGCCCACGGCCACGGCCACCGCGGCCGAGAGAAAGAACACGATCGTCGTCGCGAGGGCTCGGCGTACCCCGCGGCGCTCGACGAAGCTGACGACGGGGTGCAAGAGCGCGGCCAGGAACAACGACACGATTACGAGCAAGACGACGATCCTTATCCGCCACAACAGCGCCAAGGCGATGCCGGTTAAGACGACGACCCCCGTTGCGATCATGGCGATCCGGGCGACGCGTAGGTCGTAGGCGCGTTGGGTCCCTACAGGATCGAGGTGTGGGTGCCCAGTCTGGTCGGCCATCGCCACAAGTCAACTCCACGCGCGCCTTGCGAAGGGTGATCCCGGGGAGCCGACAGGGCCGCCGCGAGCCGGATCGGAGCGGCGTTCTCGGGCAAGGAAGATCGAAACGCCCGAGGTTCTCCCACGCGCCCTGTCGCGCCTGCAAGCATGGACGAGATGGCCGACCCGCCCGAGCTCGACGGCCCGAGCGCCAGCGTGAGCGCGCCGCGGCGCCGGCGCAGACTGCTCGGATGGATACCCGGCCCTCTCCGCCACGGGATAACCCTCTTCGTCCTCCTCGTGGTCGCGGAATACGTCCTCATTCCGAGCTTCTTGCACTCAAAGGCGCGCTCGTCGCTGAGCCAGCTGAGCCGCGTCAACATCGTCTGGCTGCTCGTTGGGATCGCCCTCGAGGCCGCCGCCCTCGCCGCCTACGGGCGCCTCACCAAGTCGGTGCTGCCCGAGGACGCTCCCCCCTTCTCCAAGGTGCTGCGCATCGACCTTTCCACGCTTGCGGTGAGCCACGTCATCCCCGGCGGGACCGCTGGCGGCACCGGCCTCGGTTACCGGCTGCTCACCTCGAACGGGGTAAATGGCGCAGATGCCGGGTTCGCACTCGCGACCCAGGGGATCGGCTCGGCCGTGGTCCTCAACGCCATGCTCTGGATAGCGCTCGTTGTCTCCATCCCCCTTCACGGTTTCAACAGCGCCTATGTCACAGTCGCCGTCGTCGGCGTCGTGCTGCTCGCGAGCTTCGCCGCGCTCGTGCTGGCCTTCACCCGGGGCGAGGCCCATGCCTCGCGGGCCTTGCGGGCACTGGCAAGACGCGTCCCCTGGGTCACCGAGGAACAGATGGAGACCCTCGTCCAACGCCTTGCCAACCGCTTGAGGACGCTGGGCTCGAATCGCCACCTGCTCAGGCAAGCGGTCTCCTGGGCGGCCGCGAACTGGCTCTTCGACGCCGCCTCGCTCTGGGCGTTCGTCGCCGCCTACGGGCACATAACAAGGCCCATCGACCTCTTCGTCGCCTATGGCGTCGCGAACGTGCTCGCGGCGGTGCCGCTCACTCCGGGCGGCCTCGGCATCGTCGAGGCGGTGGCGGCGACGTCCTTGAGCGGCTTCGGTGTCCCTGCGGCCGATGCCTGGCTGGGCGTCATCTCCTGGCGCCTTTTCAACTTCTGGCTCCCGATCCCGATCGGCGCCGGTGCCTACCTCTCCCTGCGGGTGCGACGCGGCGCTGGCCTGAAAGAGCGCCGCGACGCCCTCGGGGGCATGACCCGCTAGCGCGGGTCCCGGTCACGCGGAGCGAGCCTGCCAACCGGCGGGCTCGCACCGCTCAGGCCAGCCCGGCCTCCTCCGCGCCGAGGGCCTGCAGCTCCTCGGGCCCGGTCGGCACCACCTCTAAGCTGATCGGGCGCTCGAACAACTCCTGGAAGAGCGCCTTTTTGCGCTGCAGCATCCACCGCTCGAGCTCGGCGTCGCCCCGCGCGCTGACGACGACCTCCACAGCCACGCCACTGAGCTCGGCCCCAAGATGGCTTATGACCGAGTCGTGCGAGGCGTCGAGCCCGTCCGCTATGCGCAGCAGCGAGAGCATCTTGTTCACGCGCTCGCGGTCCTTGCGCTCGAGGGACTCCCAGGCCTGAAAGGACTCGCGCGGCCGCCCGCGGACGTGGTAACGCCCGAGACAGGACAGCATCTGGATCTCGATGGGCGAGAACCCACGCAGATCGCCGTTCTCGATGAGATAGGCCGTGTGGCGGGCGTGGCCGTCGCGGCTCACGAGCTCGCCTATGTCGTGCAGCAGCGCGGCGAGCTCCAAGAGCTCCCGATCCTCCGAATCGAGACCGTGCAGGCCCAGTGTCGAGTCGAACAACTCCACCGCGAGGCGGGCGACTTGGCGGGAATGGGCCTCCGGCCATCTCGACCTGGCGCAGAGCGACATCACAGAGGCGCGGCGGATCGCCCGCGGGTCGTCGGAGAGCTCGACGCGGTCGTGACGCGCGATCGTGGAGATGATTATCCCTTCACGAAGCCCCCACTCCGACACGGTCAGCTCGCGCATGCCAGTTCGCTCCATGAGAACCTCCGCCACGGCCGCGCCGGCAGGAAGCAGCTCGGCCCTGCGGGCGTCGATGCCCGGCAGGCGGGCTCGCTCCCAGCTCGGCAGCTCATAGATGATCTCGCTCAGGGCGTCGAGCTCGCGACTGGTCACGGTTAGCTGGTTGACAGAGGTGGGCACCACGCCGTCGCGCCTCGCGGCGACGGCCCTCGCGAGCGCACAGAGGGTGCCAGAGGTGCCGACCAGCAGCTTCGGCGCGCAGGCAAGGATGTCCTCGAGCACGACTTCGAGCGACCTCGAGATCTGGTCTTTGAGGCGCGCACGGTCCTTCTTGCTCGGCGGGTCCGTGCGGACGTGCTCGGTCGTGAGCCTCCCCACTCCGAGGTGGAGGCTCGTGGCGTAGGTGAGGCCGAACCGGTCGCCGACCGAGAGCTCTAGGCTGCCACCGCCGAGGTCCGCGCATAGCGCGGGGCTCGGGTCGATCAGCACGCTCGCGCGCACGGCGTCGAATATCAGCTGGGCCTCGCGTATTCCGCTTACGACCTCGATCCTGACTCCCGTTGCGGCTTCGATCCGCTCCGCGGCCTCGGGCCCGTTGGAGGCCTCGCGCATCGCCGCAGTGGCCATGGCGACGATCTCGTCACAGCGCTGGACGTCCGCGATCGTCCTGAAGCGTCGGACGGTGTCGATCGCCGCCTCGATCGCGGCCTCGGGCAGCCGGCCCTCGCGAGCGACGATGTCGCCCAGGCGCAGCATCTCCTTTTCACGCGCGAGTGGCAGGAAGCTGCCGTCCGGCCGTGTCTCGACCACGACGAGATGGAACGAGTTGCTGCCGAGGTCGAGCGCGGCAATCCGCACCGCGGGGGCTCAGCTCAGCTTCTCGGGCGAACGACGCCTGCGGGCACGCTCCAAAGCGAGCTCTTGAAGGCGCCGCTGGGAACTGAGGCCGAGCACCGGCACAGTCCGAACCCAGTCCCCATCGGGGCCGAGGAGCCAGGCGTTCGTGTCGTCCGCGAGGCTGAGATGGATGGTCTCTTCGAGGCGCGCCTGCAGCTTCGGATCGAGGACCGGGACCAGAACCTCGATGCGCCGGTCCAGATTCCGTTCCATCAGGTCGCCGGATCCGATCGTGTAGCGGACGTGACGGTCTCCCTCGGCCTGGCCGAAGCGGAAGATGCGGGAGTGCTCGAGGAACCGGCCCATGACCGAGCGGACGGTTATCCGGTCCGACAGCCCCGGCACGCCGGGGCGGAGACAGCACAGACCCCTCACGATCAGGTCGATCTGGACCCCAGCCCGTGAGGCGGCGTAAAGGGCATCGATGACCTCCGGGTCGGTGAGCCCGTTCACTTTTATCGTGATCCGACCCGACTCGCCCACCGCAGCTTCTTCGGCTATCTCACCGAGGATCCAGGGCCGCATGCCCTGAGGAGCCACGACGATGCGGCGGTAGGTGACGGGGCGCCCGTAGCCGGTCAGATGGTTGAACAGGTCGGTCAGGTCCTCGCCGATGGCTGGGTCCGCGGTCAAAAGCCCTAGGTCCTCGTAAACCTTGGCGGTCTCGGAGTTGTAGTTGCCGGTGCCGATGTGGCAGTAGCGGCGCAGGCCGTCCTCCTCGCGCCGGACGACGAGGACGATCTTCGAGTGCGTCTTCAACCCGACGAGCCCGTAGACAACGTGCACACCGGCCCGCTCCAGCTGCCTGGCCCAGACGATGTTCGCCTGCTCGTCGAAGCGGGCCTTCACCTCGACGAGGGCCGCCACCTGCTTGCCCTGTTCGGCCGCGCGCACTAGGGCCGAGACGATTGCCGTGTCCTCGGAGGTGCGGTAGAGGGTCTGTTTGATGGCGAGCACGTTCGGATCCTCCGCCGCCTCGGTGATGAACGCCTCGACCGAGGTCGTGAACGAGTCGTAGGGGTGGTGGACGAGGACGTCGCGCTCTCGCAGCACCGAGAACAGCTCCACGGGCCCGTCCCCGGCCGTGGCGAGGCGGGGCTGGGTCATCGGCACCCACGGCGGCTCATGGAGGTCCGGCCGGTCGATCGAGTGCAGGGCCCAGAGCTGGCCGAGCCCGAGAGGGGCCGTGCTCTCGTAGACGTCGTCCACGCCGAGCTCGAGCTCTTCTAACAGCAGGTCGCGAACCTCAGCTGGAGTGTCCCGGTCGACTTCGAGCCGGACCGCGCGGCCAAAGCGGCGGCGCCGGAGCTCGGTCTCGACAGCCGCGAGAAGGTCGTCGGCCTCGCTCTCTTCGAGATCGAGGTCGGCGTTGCGGGTGACCCTGAAGGCGTGGTGGCGCCCGATCTCCATGTGCGGGAACAGCCTGGGCAGGTTCGCGGCGATCAGCTGCTCGAGGGCGACGAAGCGTGAGCCGCCGTTCAGCGGGACGAAGCGGGGCAACAGCGGCGGCACCTTCACCCTGGCGAAACGCTGCTCGCGCGTGCTCGGGTCAACCACCAGGACGGCGAGGTTGAGCGACAGGTTCGAGATGTAGGGGAACGGATGACCCGGGTCGACCGCTAGCGGCGTCAGGACCGGAAAGATGTCCTTTTCGAACACGGCGAGGATCCGCGCCTTTTCGTCCTCGTCGAGCTCGTCGACCCTTGTCAGGTACAAGCCCGCCTTGGCGAGGTTGGGCACGAGCGACGACTCGAAGACCCCGTCGGCGCGCGCCTGGAGCCGGGTGCACTTGAGGCGGATGTCCTTTAGCTGCTCGGAAGCGGTCCGCCCGTCCGGGGAACGGGCGCGTAGCCCGGCTGCGACATGGTCCTTAAGACCGCCGACGCGCACTTGGAAGAACTCGTCCAGCCCCGATGACAAGATGGCGAGGAACTTCACGCGCTCAAGCAGCGGTAGCGACTCGTCCGCGGCGAGGTCCACGAGGCGGTCCGCGAAATCGAGCCAGGACAGCTCGCGGTTGAGGAATCGGTCCGGGCTCGCGAGCGTGCTCTCAGGACCTTTGACGTCGACTTTCACGACCCAGACGCTACCGTGATCTTGTGCAATCCCTCGCCATCGCCCCGGGATTGAAACAACGGCGACGCAGTGAGCTCGGCTTGCTCATCGTCGCAGTCGTCGTGCTCACCTTCGCCTACCTGCTGGCCTCGCTCGGCACCTACGGCGCACTGCCCTCGAACGCGTTGGAATTCATCGGCGTCTCGGTGGCACTGGCCTTCGTGGTCCATGTAGCCAACCGGTTCCTCGCCCCCGAAGCGGACCCCGTGATCATGCCCGTGGTGCTGCTGCTCAACGGCATCGGCTTCGTCATGATCTACCGCCTCGACGCGTCGGTGCAGATGGCCGCCGACGCGCCTTGGCACTACCAGGCGGTATGGACCGTCCTGGGCGTCGTCGCGTACGTCATGACACTTTTCGTGGTCAGGCGCTCGCGCGACCTCGAGCGCTATCGATACATGCTCATGTTCGCGGCGCTCGCCCTCCTCGTTCTCCCGCTCGTGCCGGTGCTCGGTCGCACGCCCGAGGCTCAGCTGAACGGGGTGAAGCTGTGGATCCGACTCGGGCCGATCACCTTCCAGCCCGTCGAGATCGCAAAGCTCCTGCTCGTGATCTTCTTCGCCTCCTATTTCGTCGAGAAGCGGGAGATGCTGTCTTTATCGACGCGCCGGGTCGGCAACCGCCTGATGCCCGACCTTAGGCCCCTCGGCCCCATAGCGGTCGCATGGGTCGTGTCATTGATGGTCATCCTGTTCGAGCACGACATCGGGTTCTCGCTGCTGCTGTTCGTCATGTTCATCACGATGTTGTGGGTCGCCACGGGACGTTGGACGTACGTGGTCGGTGGGCTCGTGGCCTTCGTCGCCGGCACCTTTTTGGCCGCGCACCTGCCCTTCGCGAAGACCCTCATCGACCAGCGCGTCGGCGCATGGATCAATCCATGGGCCCACTACAGCTCTTACGGCTATCAGACCGTCCAGGGAGAGATAGCCCTCGGGCGCGGCGGCCTGACCGGCTCCGGCCTCGGCTTGGGATCCCCCTATGACATCCCGGTCGCCTACAGCGACTTCATCTTCGCAGCCATCGGCGAAGAGCTCGGCCTTCTCGGCACGACCGCCGTCGTGGCCGGGTTCTTGTTGTTGGTGGGCGCCGGCATACGTGCCGCGATAAGAGCCCGCTCGCAGTTCTCACAGCTCGCCGCGGTGGGCTTCACGGCCATCTTGGGCTTCCAGTCGTTCTTCATCATGGCCGGGGTCGTGCGTCTGCTCCCGCTCACGGGCGTGTCACTGCCGTTCATCGGTTACGGCGGCTCCTCGTTGCTGGCGAACTACGTCCTCGTCGCGCTGATCGTGCGCATCTCCGACGAAGGGGCCACTCCTGCGGGGCTCCCGGTAGGGCTACGGCGCCGCTGGAAGCCTGCCTAGTTCGCTCCCAGGGGGTCGCTGCCGGCTATCGCGAGGACGATGGGCGAGGCCATGATCGGCACAGGCAGCCGTTGACGCAGGGCAAGTGCAATCGCGTCAGAGGGCCTGCAGTCGATCGTTCGTGACCCGAGCGGGCCGGAAACGACTATCTCGGCGCTGAACGAGCTCCCGCTGACGTCGGTTATGTGCACCATGTCGAGCGTCAAGCTGAACTCCTCGAGCACCCGGGTGAACAGTTCGTGGGTGAGGGGCCGTGGAGTCTCGATTCCCCTCGCCGCGTAAGCGATCGCGATGCCTTCGGCTCCGCCAACCGGGATCCGCAGCTCGCGGAAAGGCGAGTCCGCCTCTTGGAGGACGACGACCGGGTGAGTCGCCGGCAGCATGAGCGCAACCTCGACAAACAACATCTGCGCCATGTCGGGCGGTGTGAGCAACGGGTCCAGCACCCGGCCCGCATGCTCCCCGGCCAATTCGATCTCGTCAAAAAAAGCGGGCTCGTCCGCAAAAGCGCCTGCGTCTTCCGCGGCTTCCTCGGGAGCAAGCGCCACCGAGTCGTCCGCCTCGGCCATCGCCACGTCCGCACCATCGCGAACCGCGCCTCGTGCCGATACATCGGCCTCGTCGGCCGGCTCGCTCATCTCTGCGGGAACCGCTGCCGCCTCGGCGGAGTCGTCGAGCTCTACCGCGAGCTCACCGATCGGCTCGGGAGCGTCACCGTTGGCGCGTGGCACCGACGCCGGTCCCGCCTCGAGCTCGACGGCGTCTCCTTCAGTGCTCATGGGACTCAACGCCTGCTCGACCGCCGCATCTCTACATTGACCACGAGTCCGACCGTAGCGAAAAACACGATCATGGCGGAGCCACCGTAGCTCACGAACGGAAGCGGGATTCCGGCGATGGGGATGAGGCCAACGGTCATCCCGACGTTCTGGAAGACGGAGAACGCGAACAATGCCAGCGCACCTGAGCACAGCATCCTGCCGAGCGGATCCCGGGCGATCTGGGCGGCGCGCAACAGCCGGAAGACGATCACGCCGAACAACGCGACAACCAGCAGCCCTCCCACGAAGCCGAGCTGTTCACCCACGGCCGAGAAAATGAAGTCGGTCTGTTGAGCCGGGACGAATCCCCCGTTCGTGGCAGCGCCGCGGAAGATGCCCGTACCGAAGATTCCGCCCGCGCCTATGGCCAGTATCGACTGTGCCAAGTTGTAGTTGGCACCGTTAGTCCCGGCGCTCTGGTTGAGAAACGAATGAAAGCGTTGCAGCTGATAGGCGTGGATCAGCTTGAAATGGAGCCCCCCGACTAGGCCGAAAATCGCCAGCACCGCGAGGAAGGCCAGGTACCTGAGCCGCGCGCCCGAGGTCACGATCATGACCGTGAGCACGACGCTCATGATCAGCGCCGTGCCGAGGTCGGGCTGCTTGTAGACGAGCAGGATCGGGACCCCCGCGAGAACGAGAACGACGGCGATGTTGCGGGGGAACATCGTTTCTTGGCGACTGCAGTACACCGAGATCATGACGATCAAGGCGAGGGCCGCGAACTCGGAGGGCTGCAGCTCGAGCGGTCCGAGAGCGAACCACCGTTGCGCTCCGAGGGACGTGTGACCGAAGTGCGTGAGAACCGCCATGAGCGAAAGCAGGACCATGCCGTAAAGCACGTACGCCCACTGCTCGAGCCAGTGGTAGTCGATCAGGGCCACCACGACCATTACCACGATCCCCATCACCAGCCAGAGGAGCTGACGCTTCAAGTAGTACTTAGGGTCCCCTCCGGCGTCCAGCTGCGCGACGCGCGTGGCCGAGTAGACCATGACGGCGCCGATCAGCGAGAGCACCAGGGCGCTGCCGACCAGGACGAAGTCGCAGTGGCGCACCGCCTCCCAAAACGGGTGTCGCTCTCTACGATGGCTCCACCGAGCCGGCACGCTCGCGGAGTGAACGGCCATGACGGCCAAGGATAACGTCGATGACCTCAATCCTCCCTGCGCCATCTGAGACAGTGACCGCGCCAATCTCGCGCTTAGGGCCCCCCGGCACGAGGGAGCAGCTCAGAGTCGCGCAAGGCCCGTGTTCGGTGTTCGCTAGAAATGCCCCGTGCGAGCTCTCCGTCGCGAGTTCGTGAGACCCGCAAGCCCTATGGCCGGTCCTCGCCCACGGGACTGCGCTGGGCTCTGTCCGGGTGCGACTGCTCGCTCAGACCTTCATACTCTGATAGCCATTCAGCTAGTCCATCCGACGCATGAGGCAGGACTGTTCACAACCTCACCAGCTCAGTCGGGATCGTCTCTAAATTGGCTCTAAGTGCCGCCGTCACAACCCTGAGGCTCAAGTTCAACTAGAGGTTGAGGTCAAGACCCCTTCGGCGCGCTGCAATCTTGCTGGCCCGCTCATTCTCGGGCCGTCCTTTCGAGAGCCCCTCAGGATTGCGGCTCTTCTGATCACTGCTCGCGAACTACCGCCCACATCACCTCGAGGGGAGGCTCCATCCCCGTAAAGAGCCTGATCTGGCGGGCTGCCTGGTGTACGAGCATGCCCAGGCCGCTACGGACCGTCGCGCCGTGGCGCTCGGCCTCGAGCAAAAAGGGCGTGACAGCTGGGTCGTAGACGAGGTCGACCACCACTTGACCTGCTCCGAACCACGCGGCGTTAACCCCGGCGATCACTGCGTCGTTGCCCTCGCCCGAGCTCCCCGTCCTCGGCGCAAAGCCCTCGCGGGTTGCGGTCACAGATGAGTTCTCGGTCTTGGGTTTACTAATCCTTTGGCTAGCAAGTGGAGCTGTTGAATGGACCGGAACGGTCCCTCGTGATGGTGAGATAGGCAAGCCAAATGGACCAAGGCGAGGAACTGAACGATCCTGTATCTGAGAGTCGGATGGGCCAGCCGTGGGCTTGTCTCTTCTCGGCTTGGGTGAGCCGTCCGCTTGCCGCCCCGAGTTCGGGGTGCCCGGCGGAACTGGGCTCGCTCCAAGCGCCTCCGGGGCCTTCAGCATGGCGGTTGGAGTCGCCTGAACGATCAGGTCCAGTCCCTTTAGCTCCTCAGGACGTCCTACGTGAGCGACCTTGGGTGCGAGCGCGACGGAGCGCCAGGCGCGTGCCGCCGTCCGGTTCACGACGATGACCTCCGCGGCGCCAGCCTCCGCGAGCGCGAGCACCGTCGCCCTGCCCGCGCCACCGGCACCGATCACTCCGCAGCGCCGGCCGGCCGGGTCGAATCCGAGGCCGTCTCGCAGGTCGTCGAGGAGACCATCACCGTCGCAGCTCTCGGCGCGGATTGCCCCGGCCTCAAAGATGAGCGTGTTCGCGGCGCCGAGACGACGGACCTGGCGCGAGTGGCGAGTCGCCACTCTGGCGGCGGCGTCTTTGTGGGGCATGGTCACCGAAAGGCCCCGCAGGCCGAGCGCCGCCGCCCCGGTCACGGCTTTGTCGAACAGTGCCGGCGGGACCTCGAAGGCGACGTAGCACCAGTCCAGGCCGAGAACGGCGAAAGCCGCGTTCTGAAGGCGCGGAGAGAGCGAGTGGCGCACCGGGTAGCCGATGACGCCGGCGATCGCCGTCGAGGGAGCGGGCCAGAGCACCTGCGGCCTGAACCCGGGCGGCATTCGCGAGAGCCGCTGTCGCGCTAAGGACCCGGCCGCGCCGGCCGTCGGGAGTACAGGCTCGCGTATCGGCTCTGCGGGCGCGGCGGCGGGCGGCTCTGGGGGGGAAAGCCGAGCGAACTCCGGCTCGTCGACATCGAGGCGCTTCGGCTCGGCGGTCTCGCCCGACTCGGGTCCCACAGCCTCGCCGGAGTCTCCGAGCGGGCTCACGATTCTTCCCGTTTCTGGTCGAGCCATGACTGCAGGAGAACCGTCGCGGCCAGGGCGTCGATGCCCATCCGGTTCCTCGAGGCGGCACCCGAGCGCGACCCGCGGCCGAGGCGCGTCCCGTGGCGTCCCGCTTCTGTGCCAGCGGCGGGAGCCGGATCGGAAGCAAGACGGCGTAGGCGATCGGCTTCAACTGTCGTGAGCCGCTCATCGCGCAACACCACCGGTACCTCGAGCAGCGTCTCGAGCGCCGAGGCTTCGGCAGCGGCCGCTCGTGCCGCAGGCCCCAGCTGTCCCGACAGGGTCAAAGGGAGCCCGACGATCACGAGTCCTGCGTCGAATTCCGACACGATTGCTGCGATCGCGCGGTGATCGGCACTCTCCTCGCCGCTTCGCGCAATCACTGAGTGCGGGCTCGCCAGGACTCGCCGCGAGTCGCTCACCGCCACGCCTATGCGGCGCTGCCCGAGATCAATGCCGATCACTCGCGTATCCACCGCTGCCCCGATCTCCCAAGGCCCTCGGTCAGGCTTGCTGCCGCTCAACCCAGGGCCTGGCCGGCGGCCGTGGGCTCGCCCGGGTCTCGGACGAAGGACTCACTTAACTTTCGTAACGCTTGTTCAATGCCGGCGGTGTTCCGGCCGCCCGCAGTCGCGAGCTCGGGCGTTCCGCCGCCACCGCCCCCTACCGCCTCAGCGGCTTGGACCGCGGCCGCCCGGGCGTCGATCCCGGACTCCTTTCGCGCCGCGACCACGACACCGACCCGCTCAGGACCGGTGACACCGACAAGGCCGACCGCGTCCACACCGAGATGGTCCCGGACAGCGATGGCAAGGTCGCGCAGCTCCCCCGCCTCGAGCCCGTCGCGGCGCCCGACGACCGCCCCCGCGACCGCCCCGGCGGCCAGCTCGTCGGCTTCACCGCGCAGCTGCTCGGAGCGCAATGTCCGTAGTTGTTCCTCCAGCATGCGTTGGCTCGCGAGCAACCGGTCGACTGCCGAGGCCACGTCCGAAGGCTGGGAACGCAGCCGCTGCGCGGTCTGTTCGACGGTCTGCTCGAAAAAGCGGAGTCGGGCCAGTGAAGCCGCTCCCGTCACGGCCTCGATGCGACGCGTGTTGGAGCCGATGGAGGCCTCCGAGACGATCTGTAACGGGCCGATCGTGCCCAACGCGTTGACGTGGGTGCCCCCGCAGAGCTCGACCGAGTCGTGGCCGGCCTCGACAACGCGCACGACCTCCCCGTACTTCTCACCGAAGAACGCTATCGCCCCGGCGCCTTCGGCCTCCTTGCGCGTCGTCTCGAAGGTGCGCACGGGCTCGTTCCGCAGGACCTCGAAGTTCACGAGATCCTCAACCCGAGCGATCTCCTCCTCGGACATAGGCCCGAAATGGCTGAAATCGAACCGCAGTCTGTCCGGTGCGACGAGCGAACCCTGCTGGCGCACGTGGTCACCGAGGACCTTGCGCAACGCCCAGTGGAGGAGGTGCGTGCCGGTGTGGTTGCGCCTGATCGACTCCCGGCGCTCCCCGTCGATGGCCGCGACGGCATCCTGACCAGTCTCGATCGTCCCATCGAGCACATACCCGAGGTGCCGCGTGAGGCCTTCGACGACAGAGGTCGTGTCCAGCACCCTCATCCGTCCGCTCGGGGTCGTGATCAAGCCCGTGTCGCCGACCTGACCACCGCCCTCGGCGTAAAACGGCGTCCGGTCCAAGAAGACCTCGATCAGCTCCGAGGCCGCGGGTGCCTGCTCGCCGTCGATGTTCGCGAACGAGTGGTCCACCGAGCTCGGCAGAACAGCGAGCACGCGAGCCTCGGCTTCTGCCTGCTGGTAGCCGAGGAACTGGGTCGGGCCGAACTCGAAGCGGATCCCGCTCCAGGCGTCGGCGACCTCCTCTGTGCCCGAGGGCCCCGCCACTCCGGCCCGTCCCGCCTCGCGAGCGCGCCGGCGTTGGGCATCCATCGCCTTTTCGAAGCCTTCCCGGTCCACCTCGATCCCGCGCTCGCGTGCGATCTCCTCGGTCATCTCCCGCGCGAAGCCGTAGGTGTCGTGAAGCTGGAAGACCACCTCACCTCCGAGCTTGCGCGCACCGGTTGCGAGCTCCGCCTCGAGCAGGGTCATCCCGGACCGGAGCGTCCGCAAGAACGCCTCCTCCTCGTGCACCGCAATGCGCTTTATGAGGTCCCGGTCGCGCAACAGCTTCGGGTAGGCGCCACCCATGACCTCGGTCACGACGTCTATGACACCGGGAGTGACGAGATCCCTGGCACCGAGACGCTGGGCCACGAGGACGGCCCTGCGGATGAGGCGGCGCAGCACGTAGCCGCGACTCTCGTTCGAGGGGAAGACCCCGTCGGCGATGAGGAAGGTAAAGGTGCGGGCATGGTCGGCCACGATGCGCAGACCGACGTCGCTCTCCTCGGTGCTCCCGTAGACTCGGCCCGTGGCGGTCGAGGCCGCCTCGAGGATCGGTGCGATGAGATCGGTGTCGAAGACCGACTCGACCCCCTGGATCTGGGTGAGAATCCGGTCGAGACCCGCCCCCGTGTCGATGTTCTTCTGGGGAAGCTCGCTGAGCGAGCCGTCAGCGTGACGGTCGTACTGCATGAAGACGAGGTTCCACAGCTCGACGTACCGCTCGCCCCCCTGCGCGGGCCCACCGCCTGGCCCGTACTGGGGCCCTCGGTCGAAGAAGATCTCCGAGCACGGCCCGCACGGGCCCGTGTCGCCCATCTTCCAGAAGTTGTCCTCGTCGAGGCGCTGCAGGCGACCCGCCAGCAGGCCCGGGATGTCGTGCCAGAGCGTCTCGGCCTCATCGTCGGTGACGTGCACGGTGACCCAGAGCTGCTCTGGGTCAAGACCGAGGCACTCGGTGAACAGCTCCCACGCATAGGCGATCGCGAGGTCCTTGAAGTAGTCGCCGAAGCTGAAGTTCCCGAGCATCTCGAAAAAGGTCACATGGCGCGAAGTCGTTCCGATCACATCGATGTCGACGGTACGCACGCACGGCTGCACCGTGGTCGCCCGCGGCCCGGGCGGGGGCGACTCGGCGAGGAAGTAGGGCTTGAACTGGACCATGCCCGCGATGGTGAACAACATCGACGGGTCGTTCGGCACCAGGCTCGCGGCAGGGAGCGCGAGGTGACCACGATCGACGAAGAACTGCGTGAAGGTGTTGCGCAACTGGTCGGCGTTCACCTCTCGCCTCGCTTTTTTGTATCCGCCTCGCCTTGCGGCTCAGCCTCGCCCTGAAGTTGTGCCTGCTCGTGTGGCCCTTGCCCACCTTGGCCCTGTTCGCCCCGTCGCGCCCTCCAGCGCTCGGCAAGCGCCTTCTCGGCACCATGTTCCGAAGGTTCGTAGTAGCGGCGACCGGCGAGCCCTTCGGGCAGGTACACAGCTTCGACGAACCCTCGCGGGTCATCGTGAGGATACTCGTAGCCCACGCCGTGCCCCAGCGCCGCGGCGCCGCGGTAATGCGAGTCGCGCAGCTCGGCCGGCACCGAGCCGAGCGGCCGGTCACGCACGTCGCCCTGGGCGGTCCACCATCCAAGCGCGACCCGGTTCGACTTCGGCGCCAGCGCCAGGTGGACGACGGCTTGGGCAAGGTTCAGACCGGCCTCCGGGAGGCCGACGAACTCGACCGCCTGGGCGGCCGCGGTCGCAATGCCGAGAGCGTGCGGATCGGCCATGCCGACGTCCTCGCTGGCGAGAACCACGAGGCGCCGGGCGACATAGCGCGGGTCCTCGCCCGCTTCGATGAGGCGCGCCATCCAGTACAAGCCCGCGTCGGGGTCCGATCCCCGCAGGCTCTTTATCAGCGCCGAGATGAGGTCGTAGTGCTCTTCGCGCCCGTGGCGGAACGCTCGTGCCTCCCTCGCGCCCTCGATGTCGTCCATCGTGATGGTTCCAAGCGGCCCTGATTCGGTCGTCTCGGCGGAGCGGCTCGCGCGTGCCCGGGCGCGGGCGAGGGCCATCGCCACTTCGAGGGTCGTAAGCACAGCCCGGGCATCGCCCTCGGCGAGGTCGACGAGACGTGAGATCGCGTCGGCCTCGGCGGCGAAACCCTCGACGCGAAGTGCGCGCTCGGCGAGCTCGCGGAGATCCGCTGGTGTGAGGGCCTCGAACCGCCACAGCGTCGAACGGCTCAACAGCGGTGCGTTGAGGGCGAAGAACGGATTCTCGGTCGTGGCTCCCACGAGCACGACAAGACCCTCCTCGACGCCGTGCAAGAGCGCGTCCTGCTGTGCCTTGTTGAATCGGTGGACCTCGTCCAAGAACAAGATCGTCCCGCGACCTTCAGCACCGAGGGCCTGGCGCGCGTCCTCAAGCTCGTTGCGAACGTCCTTCACTCCCGCGTCTACGGCCGAGAGCGCCCGGAAGCGTCGCGCCGTGTGCTCGGCGAGCAGCCGGGCCACCGTCGTCTTGCCTGTTCCGGGAGGCCCGAAGAACACCGCCGAGCTGAGCCTGTCCTCTTCGACCAGGGCACGCAGCGGCGCCCCGGGAGCGAGAAGGTGGCGCTGGCCGACCACTTCGTCCAAACGTCTCGGGCGCAGGCGGGCTGCCAACGGCGCCCGCGTCGTGAGCTCCTCGGCGGCAGCCATGTCGAACAGGTCGGGTGGGCGGTTGCCGCCCGCCCGGCTGGGTGGGTTCGGCGTCACGCTCCGCTCGGGCCGGTGGCGGCGGTCGGAGGCGACACGACTCGAATGCCGAGCTCCGCCAGCTGCTCCGGCGCGATAGGTCGCGGGGCGCCCGACATGAGGTCCGCTCCCGACTGGGTCTTCGGGTATGCGATGACCTCGCGGATATTGTCCTCGCCAGCCAACAACGCCACGAGCCGGTCGAGGCCTACGGCGAAGCCGCCGTGAGGCGGCGCACCGTAGCGGAAGGCCCCGAGGAGGAAGCCGAAACGGATCTCGGCGTCCTCGTCCGATATCCCGAGAGCGGTGAAGACCCGGCGCTGGATGTCGGCACGGTGGATACGGATACTGCCCGAGCCGAGCTCCCAGCCGTTGAGGACCAAGTCGTAGCTCTGCGAACGGACCGCAAGCGGATCGGTCTCGAGAAGCTCGACGTCGTCGGGGTGCGGCATCGTGAAAGGGTGGTGGGCCGCGATGAGGTGGCCTTCCTCGTCGAAGCCCTCGAAGAGCGGGAACTCGGTGATCCAGGTGAAGCGGAACGGCCTGTCGCTTATGGCCGGCTGGCCCAGATCCAAACGCAGCTGTCCCAGCACCTTGCACGTAAGCGCCCGCTCACCAGCCACGATGAGCACGAGATCGCCAGCTTCGGCTGAGGTCGCGGCGACGATCCGAGCCTGATGTGCCTCGCTCAGGAATTTCGCCACCGGCGACTCCAGCACTCCGCCGGCCTGCACTCGCATCCACACGAGCCCCGCCGCGCCGAGCTCGCGGGCGCGATCGACGAGCGCGTCGAGCCGGCTCCGGGTCAACTCGCCCCCACCGTCAAAGCGGATCGCCCGGACGGTCTGCGCGCTGGCGAACGCCTTGAACTCGGTGCCGGCGACGGCGTCGTCGAGGCTCACGAGCTCCATCGCGAAGCGCAGGTCAGGCTTGTCGGTCCCGAAGCGGTCGCGGGCCTCGTTCCATGTCATCGTCACGATGTCCGGCGGCCGCTCGAAGGTGACCGCCGTCGTCGCCTCGATCACAGCCTCGCTCACGAAGCCGTGGATGTCGGACTGGCTCACAAAGGACGCTTCGATGTCGAGCTGGGTGAACTCGAACTGGCGGTCGGCGCGAAGGTCCTCGTCGCGCATGCAGCGTGCTATTTGGTAGTAGCGGTCCATCCCGCCCACCATCAGCAGCTGCTTTGCGATCTGGGGGCTCTGCGGCAGTACGTAAAAAGAGCCCCGCTGCAGCCGGGACGGGATCGCGAACTCGCGCGCCCCTTCGGGCGTCGGTGTCCACAGCATCGGCGTCTCGACCTCGACGAAGCCCTGGCGTTCCATGGCCCTGCGCAGCGCGCTGTTCACCTGTGCCCGCAGCCGCAGGTTGTGCTGCATCCGGGCGGTGCGCAGGTCCAGGTACCGGTAGCGCAGCCGCACCGCCTCGTCGGTCTCCGAGCGGGCATCGAGCGAGAACGGAGGAGGCTCGGCGCTCGAGAGCAGCTCGACCTCGCACTCGCCGAGCTCGACCTCGCCTGTCGAAAGTGCCGTGTTGATCGTTCCCTCGGGACGTGGCCGAACCGTGCCGGTGATGCGGAGCACTTGCTCTGGGCGCACGTCGCTCGCACCGTCGACCACGCACTGGATGATGCCCGTGTGGTCACGCAGGTCCACAAAGGCGAGGTGCTCGCCGTGCTCGCGCCGGCGCGCCACCCACCCGCAGACGCTGACCGTCCGGCCCGCGTCCGCAGCACGCAGTGCGCCGCAATAGGCGGTGCGCAACCCGGCCGGGACCAAGTCCTCGTCGACTGTCAAGCTCATGGTGACCTCGTGATCTCGTGAAGGCGGGCGGCAAGGGCATCGCGGGCGACCTTGTCTTGTGTGTGCGCGTCCGAGCCGCGAAGCACCCGGATTGTTACGAGCCCCTCGGCGAGCTCCTCCGCGCCGACGATGCAGGCCACTCTCGCGCCCGAGCGGTCGGCGGCTCTCAGTTGCGCCTTCATCGAGCGGCCGTCGAAGGCTCGCTCTACGCCGAGGCCGGCCCCGCGCAACTCAGCGCACAGCTCGAGGGCGATCCCGGCCTCGCTCGTGTCGACGACAAAGGCGTCCGGTGCCCGGCTAAGCCGCATGTCCGCGGCGGAGAGCACACCGTCCGCTTCACAGGCAAGCAGGATCCTCTCGATGCCGGCACCGAAACCGACGCCTGAGACCGCGGGGCCGCCGAGGGCGGCCACGAGACCGTCGTAGCGGCCACCCCCGCCGACGCCTTCGATCGTGTCCGAGCCGTACTCGAAAGTCGTCCGCGTGTAGTAGTCGAGGCCCCGGACGAGGAAGTCGTCCTGCTCATAGGAAAGGCCGAGCCTGTCGAGACCGCCCAGCACGGCCGCGTAGTGCGTCCTGCAGTCGTCGCAGAGCGAGTCGCGTAGCCTCGGGGCTCCGGTGACGAGCTTGCGGCACTCTGCCTTCTTGCAGTCGAGGATCCGGAGGGGGTTCACGGACCACTTGTAACGGTGCTCGTCGCACAGCTCGTCGGCGTGTGCCTCGAGATAAGCGGACAGGAGCTCGCGATAGCTCGGTGCGCAGGTCGCATCGCCGAGAGAATTGACCCTAAGGCGCACCGAGGTCAGGCCCAGGTCGGCGTAAAGGCCTGCCAGCAAGGAGATCACCTCGACGTCGGCCATCGGGTCATCGGTCCCGAGCACCTCGACGCCGAGCTGGTGATGCTGGCGGAAGCGCCCCGCCTGAGGGCGCTCGTAGCGGAACATGGGCGCCGCGTACCAGGCCTTGAACGGAGGCACAGGCGAGTGCTGCACATAGGCGCGCACTACCGAGGCCGTGCCTTCGGGACGAAGGGCGATGTCCCGGCCCCCTCGGTCGGTGAACTCGTACATCTCTTTTGTCACCACGTCTGAAGAGTCTCCCGAGGACCGGCGGAATACCTCGGTGTCCTCGAAGGTGGGGCTCATGACAAGGCCGAAGCCAAAACGTTGCGCCAAGATGGCGAAGCGCCCCACGAGCTCGACCCAGCGCGCGCTCTCGGGAGGGAGGATGTCCTGGGTCCCCTTAGGGGACTGGAAGCTCTTCACCGTGCAGCCGGCGCGGGAGCATCGCTCCTCCCAGGGACGAGCCGGTAGGCGTCATAGACGCTGTCGAGAAGCCTGAGGTTTTCGAGCAGCGAGTCGAGATGCTCCGGGTCCGCGAGCTCGAATTCGAAACGCATGCGGCTCACCCTATCCGGCGTCGTGTGGGTCGACGAGGAGATGATGCTTACGTGATGCTCGGACATGACTTTTGCCACGTCGGCCAGCAGCCGGGTCCGGTCCAGTGCCTTCACCTCGATGGCGGCGACGAAGACGCCCGTGCGGTCCTCGTCCCACTCGACCTCGATGAGCCGCTCCTTCTCGTCCGCCGCGAGCGCGATCGCGTTCGCGCAGTCCTCGCGGTGCACCGACACGCCACGGCCGCGGGTGACAAAGCCGATCACGCGGTCTCCCGGCACCGGTGTGCAACACCGCGACAGGCGCACCATGACGTCGTCGAGGCCCTCCACGTAGATTCCAGTCGAAACACGCCGGCGCGAGGTCCGCCTCGGCTGCAGAGCTGTCGATGGCAGCTGCTCCTCGCCCTCTCCCCCGCGCAGCTCCCGCTCGATGCGCTGCACGAGCGCCTGGCCCGAGATGTGGCCCTCCCCGAGCGCAGCGTGGAGAGCGTCGAGGTCGGCGTAGCCCATCGAGGTCGCGACGGCGGTCAAGGTGGGTGAATTCTGCAGCTTTTGGACCGGCAGGCCGCCCCGGCGAAGCGCCCGAGCCAGCTCCTCGCGACCGGTCTCGATGGCGTCTTCACGGCGTTCTCTCGAGAACCACTGCCTGATCTTGTTGCGCGCCCGTGGCGATGTGGCGATCTGCAGCCAGTCGCGCGAGGGACCGGCGGAAGCCGTCTTGGAAGTGACTATCTCGACGGTGTCACCCGAGTGCAGCTTCGAGTCGAGTGGCAAGAGGCGGCCGTTGACACGCGCCCCGACGCAGCGGTGGCCGACCTCGGTGTGGATGGCATACGCGAAGTCGACCGGAGTTGCTCCGGCCGGCAATGTGACGATAAGGCCCTTCGGAGTGAAGACGTAGACCTCGTCCTGCTCGAGGTCGATCTTGAGCGTCTCGAGGAACTCCACCGGGTCGGGGGTCTCGCGCTCCCAGTCGACGATCCGCTGCAGCCACGCGATCTCGTCGGTGGACCGAGCGCCGCGTTGCGCGCCGGGCTTGCTCGGAGAAGGCGGCTTGCCGCCACCTGCGGGCTTGGTGCCGGCCGCCTCCTTGTAGCCCCAGTGCGCCGCGATCCCGAACTCGGCCCTGCGGTGCATCTCTTGGGTCCTGATCTGGATCTCGAGAGGTTTGACGCGTGGCCCGACGACCGTGGTGTGCAGGGACTGGTACAGGTTGAACTTCGGCGAGTTGATGTAGTCCTTGAAACGGCCCTGCACCGGAGGCCAGAGGGCGTGCACGGTCCCGAGCGCCGCCCAGCAGTCCTTCTCCGCCGGCACGATGACCCGGATCGCGACGAGGTCGTGGATCTCGTCGAATTCCTTACCCCGCACGACCATCTTCTCGTAGATGCTCCACAGGTTCTTCGGCCGCCCCGTGACCTCCGCTTCGATCCCAGCCGCTGAGAGGCGTTCGCGCACGACGGCGAGGACCTCGGCGAGCTCGCCCTCGCGCCGCGGGGCACGCGTCGCAACCATCTGGGCGATCTCCGCGAAGCGCTTCGGGTGAAGCGTCTCAAAGGCGAGATCCTCGAGCTGCCACTTTATGTCCTGGATGCCCAGGCGATGGGCGAGGGGGGCGTAGATGTCCCGGGTCTCCTCGGCGGTACGGCGTTGTTTCCATTCGGGCATGACCGACAGGGTCCGCATGTTGTGAAGCCGGTCGGCGAGCTTGATGACCAGTACCCGCCAGTCGCTCGCCATGGCGACGAGCATCTTGCGCATCGTCGCGGCCTGCTGGGCTTCCTTCGAATCAAAGCGGAGCCGGTCCAGCTTCGTGACGCCGTCCACGATCGCGGCCACGGCCGGACCGAACTCGGCCTCGATCTGGGACAACGTGACGCCGGTGTCCTCCACGGCGTCGTGGAGCAGGGCCGCCGCCGCGGCGACGTTGTCGAGGCCGAGGTCCGCGATGATGGTGGCGACGGCGACCGGATGGGTGATGTAGGGCTCCCCCGACAGCCGGTACTGGCCCTCGTGCGCCTTGGTGGCGTACGCGTGCGCCCGCCGGACCAGGTCGAGATCTTCGCCGGAGCGCCTCGCGCTCAGAGTCGAGATGATCCCGTCGACCTCCGAGGTCTCCGGCGGGACGAGGGCGCGGGCGGGGTTCTCGGGGCTCTCGGGTGCCGTCTCCGCCGACGCAGCAATCGGCCCGAGCGGCGCGGGATCGACTGCAGACATAACCTGAATCTATCCGCTAGAGGCGGTCCGACCTGCGAACAGACCGTTTCGCGGCCGCCGCGTTCAGGCGTCCGCCCATTAAAGTCCCTGGTGAAGTGTGTGACGAACCTCAAGCCGATGACGATGCCAGTGAAAGAGCCGCCTTGTGACAACGCCGCCCGACCCTGAAGCCGAGGCGGCCTTCGAACTAGGCCCGCCCCAGTTCCAAAGGGCGAAGCCGCCGTCGCTGCGGGCTGCCTTCGTCGTGCTCGCATGCGCCGCGGCTGTGACTTTCGGGGGTTTTGCCGTCGCGCTCGTAGGCAGCGGGCAGGCGACCCCGGCAACGGTCAGCGGCCTCGCGACTCCGGTGCCCGGGGTCAGCCTCGCCGCGGTTGACGCCTCCGGGGTCCTCCAGCGCATCGCGAGCGGTGGCACTCCTCCGCCGGACATCCTGGACGCGCTCGTCGTGCCGAACGGGGCGCGAATCGAGGGAACGACCACCCAAGATGCCAATGTCGACCAGTACGACCGTGGTATGAAATTCCAGATCACCACCACCTCGAGTGAGCTGGTCAGCTTCTACCGGACGGAGTTGAAACGAGCCCACTGGTCACTTCTCGGGACCTACCCGGTGGCGAGCGCAGGGATCGAGGTCCTCGCACAGCGGGCGGGTAGCGACGGCTACGAATGGGAGGTCGGGGTGATCGTCGCGCCAGTCAATCCATCGATCTCCCCCTCGCTGGCCGGAGACGGGCAGACCTCCGCCGCGATGGGGCTCACACTCAGGCTGTTCGAGATCCCGGACGCGTCCTGAGCGTGGCCGTCGTGGGCCAAGGCACCCTTCGCACCCAACGCGAGCGGGGTGAACAGGACGGCGCAGGACAACAGATCGAGCGGGTAGATCAGATAGCCGAAGCGGGTGGCCGGCGCGAGCACCGTGGCCAATAACATGGCGAGCCCGCTGAAGCCCGCCGCGCTTTGCGGGCTCGAAGGAGTCCAGCGCTTGAGCCCGTAGGCGACCGCGGCGAGACCCACCAAGCCGAGGAGCGCGATTATCTCCGGCTTGACCGAAGGGAACAGCACGACGAGCTCCTGGCCCAAAAGAGGGCTCGCCGCGGGCGATTTCACCCTCGTAAGCCCGAGCGGGAACTTGATGGCGTTGGTGACAAATGCATGCCAGTTCGAGCCGATACCGATTCCGAGAATGGGGATGGCGACCGCCGCGACAGCGAACGAGTAGCGCAGGATCGCGCGCCTGCCACGCCGGTCCCACTCCCCCAACGCCAGCAAGATGAGCAAGGGCCAAGCGGTGAACTTCAAAGTGCCGGCGAGGCCGATGGCCAGACCTGACCAGACCGGTCTTCGCCGGGTCGCGAGGGCCAGTCCGAGCATCATGAGGGCGATAACCGGTAGGTCGTCACCGCCCGTCACCATCGGGAGCGCGCCACTCGGTAGCACGACGACGACTTGGAACAGGCGCCATCTCCGTCGGGAGGGAACCTCCGCAAGGAGCAACGCCGCGCCGATGACGATCAGCGAGAAGCCGGTCAACGGGATCCTCGCGTCCTTGAGCTCGGCGGGACCGGACGTGGCGTTTATGAGGCCGAAGGGGCACATGCCCGGCAGATAAGGGAAGAACGAGTCCTCCGACTGGCTCGTGACCGAACCCCCGATCGTCTTCGGATGGGCGAGGTAGCAGTTCTTGTGGTTCATCACCCGGTCCCCGCCGGCCTCGATGACGGTGACCTCGTTTTGGACCTCGTCACCGGGGTGGTGATCCGCGCGCAAGACCACCTCGACGCCGAGAGGGACGAGCATGACCGTGATGAGGAGGCCGAGGATGACGCCGTTCCTGAGCCGGTCGCGCTCGCTTGCGGTCCCGTCCCGCTTCACCCGGCGCGAGCGCCGCCGCGCCGCACCCCAGCACAGGACGACCGCGACCGCGTACGGTCCGACCGCCATCTCCGCCCACTGGCGGTAGTCCGCGCTCTCCCCGAGCAGGATCGTGCCGAGGGCGAGGATCGCCGCTAACAGATAGAGCAGTGCGTCCTGATCGAGGATCGACAGGGCCACTAGGCGATCTCGCCACCCAAGCGTGGTGCGCATGATCGCGGCCATCTCTCAGAGCGTATCGGCCGGCGGGCTTGTCGGGCCGCTCGTGGAAGGGCCGCCCGCGTTCAGGCGGGCAGCCCTGTCCTGACGCGAGGATCTTTAGCGGTTGGGTTGGGGCGTGTAGCGCAAGTAGGGCTTGATAGCCCTGAATCCCTTCGGGAACTTCTCCTTCGCCTCGTCGTCGCTGACTGCCGTGACGATGATGACGTCCTCGCCATCGTGCCAGTTGACCGGTGTCGCGACCTGATAGCCCGCGGTGAGCTGCAGCGAGTCGATCACACGGAGGATCTCCTCGAAGTTGCGTCCCGTGCTCGCCGGGTAGGTGATCGTGAGCTTCACCTTCTTGTCCGGGCCGATCACGAACACCGACCGCACCGTCAAGGTGTTGTCCGCGTTCGGGTGGATCATCCCGTAAAGGTCGGCCACCTTGCGGTCAGCATCCGCGATGAGCGGGAAATTGAGCGAGTGGCCGGTGGCGTCCGCGATGTCGCCCACCCAGCGCTCGTGCGAGCCGAGCGGGTCGACCGACAGGCCGATGACCTTCGCGTTGCGCTTGTCGAACTCGCCCTTCAGTCGTGAGACCTCTCCGAGCTCTGTGGTGCACACCGGAGTGAAGTCCTTCGGGTGCGAGAAGAGCACGCCCCATCGGTCGCCCAGCCACTCGTGGAAGTTGATGGTCCCCTCCGTGGTCTCAGCGGTGAAATCAGGGGCAACATCGCCCAACTGAAGTGCCATGTCTTTTCTCCTGTCCTAGATCCGACACCGCCCCCGGCCACGCACGGCCGTGACGCTTGGGCGATGACATTAGTCGGCATTTGGTTCAGTCGTGTCAGCAGCAGACTGCTATCTCAGGGCGATGCAGGCAGCTTCGCGAGCGAATGTCCGCCGTCGCGAACGACCAGGCCGAGGCCACCGGCCAGGGACCGGCCGCCGTCAAGCGAGCAGTAGCCGGCCGAGCCGGCGTGAGGCGCCCGTGAGCCCGATCGCGCCGAGAAGGCCCAGATAGCCCGCGTGCACGAGCAGGACGGGGCCGATCGCTCCGGTGTCGAGGCCGCGTAGCAGGGCGACGCCCTGGTACAGCGGCGTGAGCGTCACGACGATGCGAAGCCACTCGGGGTACAAAGAGAGCGGGTAAAAGACGCCCGAGAACAGGAACAGGGGCACGATCGCGAGCGATATCAGGTCGAAGTCCTGCCAACTGCGCATGTAGCAGGTGCCGAACATCCCGATGCCCCCGAAAGCGAAGCTCACGAGCATGGCAGCGGGCAGGCACAGCACGGCCCACCACGACGCAACCAGGCCGAGCGCGCTCATCACGACGAGGAACGCGATCGAATAGACGGTCCCGCGGATGAGGGACCAGGTCAGCTCACCGATCGCGACGTCACGGACCCCGAGCGGGGTCGCGAGCACGGCGTCGTAGGTTTTTGCGATCTTGAGCTTGAAGAAGATCCCGAAGGTGGAGTCGAAAATCGCCCCGTTCATGGCCGACGAGGCGAGCAGGCCCGGGGCGACGAAGTCCGTGTAAGGGATCGAGCGACCGCCTATGTCGAGATGGCCGACGAGATGATTGAGCCCGACCCCGATCGAGAGCAGGTAGAACAGCGGCTCGAAGAACCCAGAGACGAGGAAGATCCATCCCCGCCGATACGCGACGACGTTGCGTTCCACGAGGCGGCGGGCTCGCCCGCGCGTGAGCCTTATCGGTGGTGCGATCCTGAGCGGGAGACCGAGTGTCGCGTCAGACGTGCTCACCGGGACCTCATTGCACGAGCCTGCGGCGATAGGTCAGCCTCGCCGCCAGCACCCCGCCCGCGAGCATCACGGCCAGATAGCCGACGTGACCGAGGTCGTCCAACCCGGCCACGCGCCCGAGCACGAGATCGCGACAGAGGCTGACACCTTGATAGAGCGGCGTGCAGCGGGCGACGGTTTGCAACCATCCCGGCAGCTGTGTCACCGGGAAGAAAGTTCCCGAGAACAGGAACAACGGGACGACGATGAACCGGTAGAGGACGATAAAGGACTGATCGGTCTCCTGGGTCGCGCTGAAGGCCATCACCGGTGCGGAAAAGGCGGCACCGGTGAGAACCGCGGCAGGGAACGCCGCCACGGCCCAAGTCGAATGGACGGTGCCGAACGCGGCCATCACGCCTAGGAAGACCCCCGATGCGAGGGCGATGCGGGTCACGATCCAGAGAAGATGTCCGTAGAGGACGTCTGTCACCGCGAGCGGCGAGGCGAGCATGGCCCAGTAGGTCTTGATCCACTTGATGCCCGCCATCACCGGGAACGTCGATTCGTTCGTGCCGATCTGCATGGCCGTCCCCGCGAGCAGTCCGGGAGCGAGGAACCATATGTAGCGCACGCCGTCGACGGCGTGGGCCGAGCCGTCGTCGATCAGGTGCCCCAGGCCGACGCCTATCGCGGCGAGGTAGAGCAACGGGTACAGGAAGGTCGTGGTGAGCGATCCCCTCCAGGTCCGCCTGTAGGAGAGGAGGCTGTACTGGTAGGCGCGCAGCGCGAGCGGAGTCCGCGCCCGGCGCTGAGCTGTCGTAGTGGCCGGCGACGGCCACGTTGTCAGACTCAATCGACCAGGCTCCGCCCGGTCAGGTGCAAGAAGACGTCCTCGAGCGTGGAGCGCCTCACAAGCGCCGCGATGGGAGACTTGCCGCGAGACCTCACCGCGTGGAGCGTCGCGTCTCCCTCGTCGGTGTACAGCAGCAGCCGGTCGGGAAGCACCTCGACCCGCTTGGCGAGATCGGCCAGCATCTCGCCGTGGGCCTCGTGACCCTCCGGCTCGAAGCGCAGCTCCACGACCTCGCGCGTCGACCACTGTTCGATCAGCTCGCGCGGTGACCCGAAGGCCGCGATGCGCCCTGCGTCCATCACGACCAGCCGGTCGCATAACTGCTCGGCCTCGTCCATGTAATGGGTCGTGATGACAAGGGTCACACCCTCGCGCTTGAGCCGGTAGAGCCGGTCCCACAACAAGTGGCGCGCCTGCGGGTCGAGGCCGGTCGTCGGCTCGTCCAGGATCACTAGCTCGGGCGTGGAGATAAGGGCCCTCGCGATCGTGAGCCGACGGCGCATCCCGCCCGAGAGCGGGTCGACACGGTCGTCAGCGCGCTCGGTGAGGCGAGCGAACTCGAGCAGCTTGTCGACGCGCTGGCGCAGCTCTTTTTTCGGGATGCCGAAGTAGCGCCCGTAGAGATACAGGTTGTCGCGCACGGTCAGCTCGAGGTCGAGCGTGTCTTCCTGCGGGACGAGCCCAATCCGGGCGCGTATGCGTGAGCCGTCGCGCATCGGGTCCAGCCCGAGGACGCGGAGGGACCCTCCCGAGATCGGAGAGAGGCAGGCGATCATCCGCATCGTGGAGGTCTTGCCCGCCCCGTTCGGGCCGAGGAACCCGAAGGCCTCCCCGGCGCGGATGTCGAAGTCGACCGAGTCGACGGCGGTGAACTCGCCGAAGCGCTTAGTGAGCCCGCGCGCCTGCACGACGGCTGCGACCGGCTCGTCCGGGGTCAAAGAGGACCCAGGTACCTGGCCCGGGCGCGCAGAGGAAGGTGGCCTCTTAGACCCTTCATGCAAAAGCGCATCGTCACCCGACCGCATCTTCGATCCTCACTGCGCCGCGAGACCCCGCCGCCCGGAGAAATGGGCTGCCGCTCTGGCGGGGCGGGCCTGGCGCGGCCCTAGAATGTCGTGAACGTGCAGCAAGCTCCCGTTTGGCGCCGTATCAGGGCCGGCATCTTCGCCCTCGTTGTGTCCATGGGAGTTGCCACCGCCGCGATGCTCCCGTTCCGGAGCCATGTAAGCGTAGCGGCAGCCGCGCTCGTCTTGGTATTGCCGGTCGTGGGGGCAATGGTCGTCGGCGGCGCCTGGGTCGGGCTCGTAGCCGTGGCGCTTGGCTTTGTGCTCCTCGACGTCCTGTTTATCCCGCCGTACGGGACACTGACCGTCGGCAGCGCACAGAACTGGCTCGCCCTTGTCGTCTACGTGGCGGTCGTCCTGCTCGTGGCCATGGTGGTCTCGCGGCTGCAGGAGCTTCGCGCCCACGCCGCCCGCCACGCGGCCGACTCCCGGCGCCTCCTTGAGCTATCCGAGCTGCTTGTGGCCGACAAGCCGGTCTCGGAGATGCTCGGCGTGGTCGCATCCAGCGTCCGGAGCGCCTTCGACCTCGAGACGGTTGCGCTGTTGCTGCCCTCGGCCGAGAACGGCTACCTCGAAGTCGTCGCCTCCGACGGGCTCAAGCTTGAGGGGGAGTCACTCGAGCGCATACTGCCTTCCCCGGGGACTCCGGCCTCCCTGACCGGCAGCATCGTCGCAGGCGCCTTGCTCCGACAAATCCCGCTCGCGGCTGCCGGTAGACCCGTCGGGCTCCTCGTCCTACGTGGACGGGCCCTCGACCTGCACGACCGCGGTCTGCTTTCGACCTATGCCAACCACGCCGCGCTCGCCATCGAACGTGCCCAGCTGCGCGAGCAGGCCCTGCGGGCGGACGTTCTCCAGGAAGTCGACGAGTGGCGCGCGGCGCTTGTCGGCACGGTCGCCCACGACCTGCGCACGCCGCTCGCCTCGATCAAAGTCGCCGTCTCAGCGCTGCGAGAACCCGGCATCGTGCTCCCGGAGCTGGCTCGCCAAGACCTGCTCGAGACGATCGAGGAGCAGACGGACCGTTTGACGCGCCTTGTCAGCACGGTTCTCGAGCTCTGGAGGCTCGAGGCCGGCGCAAGGAGGCCAAAGCGCGAGCCCGTCGTGGTGGACGACCTCATCGACGAGGCCGCTGCCCTCGTCGAGAGCTCGCTCGACGCCTCGCGCCTGCACAGGGTCGTCGCAGCCGGCCTGCCTCCGCTCGAAGTGGACCCCACTCTCATCGCGCAGGCCCTGGCTAACCTGCTGGAGAACGCCGCCCGCCATAGCCCACCCGGCGCCGAGGTGCTGGTGGAGGTGTCGCGTCGTCACGGGCTCGTGAACGGGATCGAGCTCGCAGTCTCCGACTCGGGCCCGGGCGTCCCGCCCGACCAACGCGAGCTCGTCTTCGACCTGTTCCACCGGGGGGCGGGCGGTGGCCGCGCCGGACTCGGTCTCGCCATCGCGAAGGCTTTCGTGGAGGCTCATGGCGGTCACATCGGCGTGGGAGCGGCCCGGGGTGGAGGCGCACGTTTTGCGTTGACATTGCCTACGGGCTCCGGCCTCGTCGGCGACTACAAGAGCGCGGACAAGGTCTTCTCGTGACACGCGTCCTCGTCGTCGACGACGACCCGGCCCTGTTGCGAGCACTGCGGATCGGGCTCGAGGCAAGGGACTTCGAGGTCACCGTCGCCCACACCGGCGCCGAGGGGCTCTCGAGGGCGGCGCAGTCCGTGCCGGACCTGATCGTTCTCGACCTCGGGCTACCTGACCTCGACGGCGTCGAGGTCTGCAGGCGCCTGCGGCAGTGGACCGAGGTGCCAGTGATCGTGCTCTCCGCACTCGACAGCGAGGACCGAAAGGTGCTCGCCCTCGACTCTGGCGCGGACGACTACGTCACCAAGCCGTTCGGGATGCAGGAACTAGAGGCTCGCCTCCGGGTCGCCTTGCGGCACGCCGCGGCCCGGAATCCCTCCGATACCCCCGTGACGCTCGTTGTGGGCCCCATCTCCTTGGACCTCGCCTCACGCGTCGTCGAGGTCGCGGGGTCACAGGTCGATCTCACGGCACGCGAGTTCGACCTGCTCGCATTTTTGGCCCGCAACGCCGGCAAGGTATGCACGCACCGCACCATCCTGCGGGAGGTCTGGGGGCCCGGCTACGGGAACGAGACCCACTACCTGCGCGTCTACGCGAGCCGCTTGCGCCGAAAGCTCGGCGATCAAGCCGGCCCGCTCCTGCGAACGAACCCTGGCGTCGGCTACCAGCTCGTGGACGAGCGCCCTGTTCAGCCGTGCTCTGGCGGGGGCGGCGTCTCCGGCCAGGAGCTTGGCGGAGCCTCGGGCGCCGCAGGCACGGGACCGCTAGGCGAAGAAGGCACGAAACCGCCCGGCACCGGGGGGACATAACCACCGGGCGCTGGGGGCGCGGGACCTCCGGGAGGTGGCGGCCAGCCGGACGGGGGGAACTGGGGAAGGTCGGGACCAGAGCTCGGAGCCCCGCCGGCGCCATAACCCGTCGGGGTGCTGGGCATGTAACCCGCAGGCGGGGGCTGTGGCCATGGCGGAACCGGGTACCCGGCGGGGCCGAGGGCGTACCCACCCTGGCGGAACTGGCGGAGCTCTTTTTGGACCGGCCAGTCCGAGAACGCGAACACGAAGAACATGACTATGTTCACAAGAGGTACGAAGCCCAAGAGCACGAACCATCCGGAATAGCCCGCCTTCGAGATGATCTTGACCGTGCCCACGATCGAGGCCACGGCCAGAGCCAAGTAGACGATCACCAAGACTGCGCCAGCGCTCCCGAGCGTCGATCCCAGAACGAGCATATTGACCACCTCTCGCGGGTGCTCTCGGTCTCCTCCGATTAGACGCCGGGACCCGCCTACGAGCGAGCGTAGACCCCGAAAAGCTTGCATCGGGATGACCCCAGCGGTGATGGAGGTTCGGCCGTCTCCCGTGGGCGGACGGCTCCGACCGGTTGCTCAGCCTCCTTGGGCGGGCGGGGGGGGTCGACCCGGGTCGCCCGGCCACGGTGCCGGCGCCGACCCGCTCGGGCTGGCAGGCCACGGGGGCGGGGACGCGGGCGAGGACGATGCCGGCGGGCCAGCAGGGGGCGGTGGCCATGGAGGCGCGGGGTACTGGGGTGCGCCCGAGCCGTAAGGGGATGGTGGTTGTCCTGGCCACGGCGGTGCGGGGTAACCGCCTTGAGGGGGCCTTCCCAAGCCGCTCTGGCGGTAGTTCCGCAGCTCCTTGTCGACGGGCCAGTCGGAGAAGGCGAAGATGAGGATCATCACCAAGTTCACGACCGGGATGATCATCAAGAGCGCCAACCAACGCGAGTATCCGACCTTCGGCAGCACCTTGAACCCGGCCACGATCCAGATGACGGCGGAGAGGAGCACGAGCAGGACAGTGCCTCCACCACTCGCTCGATGTGCAGCGGAGAGAAGCTCCATGCTCGACCACCTCTATCGCGGGCGCGCTCCCCGGACCGCCTCGGTCAGGGCCTTTCACCCGCCTTGGGCGAGCGTAGACCGCGGGTGACCAGACGGCGGTGATCTCCCGCTTTGACAACACGGGACCCGTCTCCGCGGCAATGCTGAGCACCTGGAGAGGAGGCCCGATGCTGGGGGTGGTCACTCCGGTGCCTTATCTTGTGGCCGTAATGCTCGCTCTCGCCACCGGCACCGCGCTGTGCTTGCGCGCCAGGCGCTCTCCGGGGCAATGGGCCGCGGTCGCGGCTCGGTTGATAGCGCTTGTTCTCCTCGCCGATGCCGTCAGCTTCATCGTCGCCAAGCTGGTCGCCGGCACCTTTTCGGCAAAGACGGACCTTCCCCTCGCCCTTTGTGACATCGCCGTCCTCGTGGCTGCGGCGGCGTGCTGGTGGCGAAGGCCGCTCCTCGTCGAGCTCACCTACTTCTGGGGTCTCGCCGGCACGCTTCAGGCCGTCATTACGCCCGATCTCAACGCCGGCTTCCCACACCTCGTCTTCTTCCAGTACCTAGTCGGCCACCTCGGAATCGTCCTCGCGGCGCTGTACCTGGTCGTCGGGTTGCGGATCGCTCCCCGGCCCGGATCGGTGCTCACCACATTCGCCGTCACCCTCGCCTATACAGCGTTGGTCGCCGCCGTCGACGTGCTGAGCGGAGCCAATTACATGTTCTTGCGGCGTCCGCCCGGGAACTGGACCCTGCTCAGGCTCCTCGGTCCCTGGCCGTGGTACATCGCGAGCGCCGCAGGGGTGGCTCTCGTGCTGCTCGCGGCGCTCGACCTTCCCTTCTGGATCGCCCGACGCCACCGTGGCTGAACGAGCCAAGCCGGACGCGAGCACTGCGAGCGAGCCGATCACCTCGCGCCTGCACCTTCACGGCTGGCACGAGCCCGCGGTGATAGCGACGGCGCTGCTCGCCACTGCTGCCGGGTTCGGGCAATTCGGGGCCGTCGCCGCGCTCGGTGACGTCGCGAAGCACTTCGGCCACATAACCCATGGAGCGAGCATCGCCGAGCAGGCGGGTCTGTCGGGCACAAAGCTCGGGATCGGCCTGGCGGTGCTGCGCCTGGCCTCTTTGGGCGGCCTCCCGCTGGCTGGCCTCGCCGACAGATTCGGGCGCCGCAGGATCATGCTCGTGACGTGCGCGCTCGGGCTCACGCTGACGGCGGTGTCCGCCGTCAGCCCGACCTACTGGTGGTTCGTGGCCCTTTTCGCCCTCGGACGGCCGCTGCTGAGCGCCACTTCAGGCGTGACACAGGTCGCCGCAGCAGAACAGACTTCGTCTGCAAACAGGGCCAAGGCGGTCGCCCTCATCGCCGCCGGCTACGCGCTCGGGTCCGGAGTGATCGCGATCGTGCACAGCCTCGGGTCGAGCACGCTCGGATTTCGCGGCGTGGTCCTGCTCGCGATCGTCCCTCTCGCTGCCCTCCCGTTCATTGCCCGCTCGGTTGTCGAGCCCGACCGCTTCAAGGTCGCCGCTGCCGCGAGCGAGCACCCGCTGCCCGTGCTCGGGGTGGTGGCGCCACCGTATCGGCGCCGGCTTGTCATCGTCGCCGTGCTGACCTTCGCTCTCTCGCTCGTGACTGGCCCAGCGAACAGTTTCTTCTTCCTCTACGCACAAAACGTCCTGCACTTCTCAGGCTCCTCGACGGCACTTCTCGTCGCCTCTGCCGGGTTCACCGGGCTCGCCGGGCTTCTGCTCGGCCGTTACCTCGCCGATCGAGTCGGGCGTCGCCTAGCGGCCGCCGGGGCGATGATCGCGATGGCATTGTGCGGAATGGTTACCTATAGCGGCTCCGGGCTCGCCGCGGCCGTCGGCTACATGCTCGCGGTTCTTGCCGCCGCGGTATTTGCGCCGGCTGCCGGAGCGCTCACGAACGAGCTCTTTCCCACCTCGGTCCGGGCCTCGGTCATCGGATGGGAAATCGCCACGGGAGTCTTCGGCGCGACGGCGGGCCTTTTGTGCTTCGGTGCGGTGGCAGATGTCGGCAATCGCTTCGGTCTAGCGGCTGTGATCGTGTTCGCGGCCACGATCCCCGCCACTGCCCTGTTCGCGCTTTTGCCGGAGACCCGCGACACTGAGCCCGAGGATCTCTGGTCCGACACGGTTTGAAAGCTCGTCCCGACGGTGCCGGCGACTCGGCTAGAAGCGCTCAGCGCGCGAACACGTGCCAACCCAGCCAGAGCCAGGCGACAACGAGGACGAGCCTTCCCGCGAGATGGGCCCTCGCTGTGCGCAGTAGCTGCGCCGCGCTCGGCCAGCCACGACCGGCCAAGCGAGCCGTCGCCTCGCAGGCGACGATCGCCACGGCCACCACGACCCACAGTGCGAGGTTCACCGGCGGCACCGAGGCCGCTCTGAAACAACGAGACCGCACACGGCCCAACAGACGAAGGCCGCCGCTCGGCCGATGCGATGGCCGGGCCCGATCAACCCGTTCGCGAGCGAGCTCAGCGTCGGGTAGAAGCTCCGCGGGCTGTGGAAGAGCTCCCACAGCTCCACGGCGACGACGAGACCGGCCACGAGCACCCACGCCGCCAGCCCGTAGCCGCGAAGCCGAGCCGGTGTCCCGACCGGCGATTGCGGCGCCAATGAAGGCTCAGATCTCCATCGGCGAGTTGAGATCGCGCTCAGCGACAAGACGGCTGCCGCGACCGAGAACGTGACAACGCTCGAGCTAAGACCGAACGGAGCCATCCGGGCCTCGAACCAGCCGCACACGGCGAGAGCGACAAGGAAAAGCCCAGCCGCGCCCGCCCGCCCGCGCAGTCTCAAGTTCCTCGCCGCCTCGGAGCCGAGGCGCCAGGCCCCGTCAGTTCCAGCAACGGAGGCGAGGGCTCAAGATCTCCAGGCATTTCTCCTCGATCCGCAGGCGTCGTCGCGACAGTGCCTGACAAACGACAAGTCATGCTAAGCCCAAGACCGCACTTTGGAGCAGGGACCGTTCTACCTCGCGACCCGAGGTCTCCCGGACCGACGCGTCCGGTGGACTAGCCTCGCCGTTGCCTGCGGTCGGGGGGTCGACACGGCCGGGCGTTATGAGAGGGATCCACATGACCGTTCCGTACTTGCCCGAGATCTATGCCAGTTTCCGCAAGCAGTTCCCCGAGCTGTCCGAAAGCCTCGACGCTCTCGCCAAGTCCGCAAACTCCGGCCCGCTGGACGAGCGCACGAGCCGCCTAGTGAAGCTCGGCATCGCCATCGGGGCGATGTCCGAGGGTGCCGTGCGCTCGAATGCAAGGCGCGCCCTGGAAGCAGGCGCGACGCCCGAGGAACTCCTCCATGTCGTAGCTCTCACCGTCACCACCCGGGGCTTCCCGGCCGCCGTCGCCTCGTACTCGTGGATCGAGGACGTGCTCAGACCCTCCCGGTGAGGCCCGTCAGCTCACCGCGCTGATACCGCCGACCGCCCGCTCAGGCGGCAGTCTGCGCAGAGACTCTCCGCTCCGGCCGCAAGGAACCGGTGCGAGCCACCGGCGCGCAGTAGGGCCTCGGGCGACAAGCGGACGCCGAGCGGCGACCCGCAGAGGTCGCACGCGGCAGCTGGTTGGGTCGCGACCACAACGACAGTTGTCCCAGCCGCAACGACTGCACCATCGACCGAGCGCTCGAGGCTGATCACCTTCTCAGGGCAGGTGACCACACACGCACCACATGCGCTGCAGCGTGCCGGGTCGAGGTTCAAACAAAGCGACCCGGAATCGTCTGTGTCGACCGTGAGTGCGCCCCTCGGGCACACGCTCACACAAGCCCCGCAGCAAGAACAACCCTGAGGGTCGATGTGCACGGAGCCGAATGGGCAACCGCGCCCTTCCACCCTCCAGCCGCTCCGGCCGGCTTCGAGAGCACCGAGACCTGCCAGTACCTGCATCGTCGCCTCGGGATCACAGAGCTCGATCTGCGCTTGGCCATTCGACAAATCCCATCCGGGGTCCCCGACCGGTCCTTTTGTCGAGAACCCGGTCGCTTCTGCGAGATCGCGGACGAATCGCTCAAGGTCATCGGCGCGAAGCTCGCATTCGTCATCTTCGCAAGGCGCGAGCCGGACGCCCACGCGCGCGCTCATCAACTGGAGCAGCCAACCCGCGCTGACCATCTCGAGCGAGGGCACTCGCAGGGCCAGCCACGCCTCTCCCAGGCGCGGTGCGGTCGTCGAGTTCTGGCACACGATCGCCACGCCCGTCGCGGGTGTGCCGCCCCGGATGGACTGGACCAGTGCGCCGACGGCGGCTCGAAGTCCGCCCAAGTCGGCGCCGGGCAGCGCGAAGGCGCCGTTGCGACACGCGACGACACAGGCTCCACAACCGGCGCAGCGCTCGACGTCGACGACGACACGGCCAGCTCTTTTGAGCAACGCCCCGTGGCGACACGCGGCCAGGCACCCGGTGCACGCGGCACCGCCAGCGCAGCGCTCCTCACGGCGGACAGCGACGGGGCGCAGCGAGAGCTCGAGGCCACGGAGCAGGGACCGTCGGGAGACTCCCGCGACCGAAAAGCTGGTCCGCTCCCTGACCGGCGCCTCCGCATCGACGGCGACGACACGTGCCAGCCCGGCCCGCAACAGCGCGATCGACTGCTCCAGGACAACCCGCTCATCGCAGATCTCCGCCGGCTTCAAGTCGACGATGTCGGACCCAACGACCGCGACACCGGCTCGCCTGAGGCCCGCGAGCAGCCCTCCGCGGGCGTGCGAGGCGGCGCGGCACCCCAAAACGACGCGTGTCGGGCAAAGACCTGAGAGCGCTCCGGCGAGGGCCCTCGGCCGTTCGCACATGCCCGGGACTCCGGCCACGCGCGTGCCGGGCACCTGCGCGCTGAGCCGCGCCTCGAACTCCAAGAGCCGAAGGGGCGCCGGTGCGGCGCCCACGTCATCGCAGATGACGACGAGGGGCGCATCCTGCGCTTGCATCAGCCCGATTCGGCGACGGAGAAGTAAGCCCTGATCCCGGCCATCCAGTCGAGGGTGAGAGCGGCGAGATCACGGTAAAACGAGCTCTCGGCGTCGTGCGCGACCGCCCGACAAAAGCGCGGCAGGAACCTGGCGAGATGCTCGCCGAAAAGCCGGCTCGCGACCGCCCCCATCTCGTCGGACGACAGCGAGTACGCCAGCGCCTCGAGCTCGATGGCGACGTGGTCGGGCAGCTCGCAGGAGCTTGCCGACACCTGGAGGCCAAGCTCGCGGTAGAGCTCCTTGAGCTCGGCTGTGCACGGCCCCATCAGGGTCCGGCGAATGTCGACCGGGACGTCCTCTCTCCAGAAGGACTCATAAGGTGGGCAAGGAACCTGCCCAGGCCCTACGAAGAGGCGCTCGTACTCGTCGAGGAGCTCGGAGGAATCCACGGCCCCGCCCGCCAGCTCCACAGGCTCACAAGCCGGCTCGCTCGATACGAGCCGATGCGTCTCGGCCAAGAACGCGCCGGCCTCGGCCCAGATCTCGACCTCCGCGGGCAACGGCCGGCTCCAGAGATGGCTCAGCAGATCCGCGGCAGCCTCGATAGTCTCGCGCCCGGGCGGGCTCTTGGCGCAACGGGCACCGTCCCCGTTGTGACCGCGCGCCGCGAACCCCCCTCCGCCGCCGTTAAGAACCGCGCCCTCGGTGCTCATGAGCCCGTCGCCTCGTCGGCGACCGCAGGCTTCGCGCGGTGCTTGCCCGCCGGTACGCCTTCCATGACGTGAAGCTTCTCGTAGCCGATCGTGACGAGTGCCGCGAAAAGCGCCACCAGGCCGAGCACTATTCCGATTTCCACCCATGTCGGGTGGTACCGGCCGATGAGCTGGAACGAGGAGGTCTGGGCGTTGTAGGTGCCGACGGCATTGCCGGGTGGGAACTGGGTGAGCGGGTTGACAAAGCCGAGGACCACGAGCTCGACACGGAAGGCATAGACCCCGACGATGGCGAGGAACGCCGCCAGCCCGAGCGAGCCGGGCATCTTTTTGAGGCGCGGGACTAACAAGAAAGCGAGCGGGATCACGCCACCGACGATCCACTCGATCCAGAACAGCCACGCCCAGGGGCCTCCGGGGAGCACGAGATTGAGCGCCGAGCGGTCGGCCGGGACGTTGCCCCAAAGCACGGTGATGTAGTCGGCACCGACGAAGAACAGGTCGACGAGAAGGCTTATGACGATGAAGCCGCGCAGCCACTTGCGAGTGTCCTCAGAGAGCTCGACCTTGCCGAAGCGCTCCGCGCAAAGAGCGAGAAGCGTCACGAGCGCGGTGCCGGAGAGCACCGCCGAGACCACAAAAAGAGGGGCCATGAGCGATGTGTTCCACCAGCTGCGGGCGATCTGGAGACCGAAGATCCATGCCGTCACCGAGTGGAGCAGGATGGCCGTCGGCAGACCGACGTAGGCCATGACACGGGCGACGGTCTTCCAACGGCTCGGCTCAACGGCGCGACGCTGAAGGACATAGAGATCGACGATCGAGAAAACGAAGTAGATGGTGATGATCAAGATGTCCCAGATGAGCGGAGAGGTCCAGTTCGGGTGGATGAAGATGTTCCCCACCCGGAAGGGCTGACCGAGGTCCGGAATGATCATGAGGGCCGCTACCGCCACGCAGGCGGCGGCTGACAGCACGCCGAGGCGCGAGAGCGGCTTTAGCGCCTTGATGCCGAACACCTCGGCGCTCGAGGCCATTATGAGACCGCCCGCCGACAGGCCGATGAAGAACGCGAACGTGAAGATGTACATCCCCCACGAGACGACGTCGCGCATGCCCGTCGCGGCGAGGCCGTAGTGGAGCTCGTCGATCCAAGCTGCCAAACCCCAGACCATGAGTGCGACCAGTGCCGCGTACCAGGCCCAGATCGGCCGGAAGGTGCGGTTGGCGCGTACGGGAAGTGCCGCGGTAGTTGTGGCCATCGCCGCCTCCTCAGCTCTCGCCCGGCACGCGCTTGGCGACCGGGAGGTAGTAGACGTTCGGGTTCGTGCCGAGCTCGGGGTGGAGCTGCTCAGCGCCACCGACGTTCACAAGCTCGTTGACCTGCGAGTCAGGGTCATTCAGATCACCGAAGACCCTCGCGCCGAGCGGGCAGGCCTCGACGCAGAAGGGCAGCTCTCCGACATCGATTCGCTCGACGCAAAAGGTGCACTTCTCGACGACGCCCTTCGGGCGCTCAGGAGTGAACACGAGGCGGTCCCCGGTCCAGTACTCCTTGCCGTAGCCGACGACTCCGCCCGGGGCGTAGGTGGAGTCACCCCAGTTGAAGATGCGCACGCCGTAGGGGCACGCCGCCATGCAGTAGCGGCAGCCTATGCAGCGGTTGTAGTCGATGAGCACCGTCCCGTCATCCCGGCGGAAGGTCGCTTGCACCGGACACACCTTCACGCACGGGGCGTCGTTGCAGTGTTGGCAGGCGACCGGCAGGTACGCCAGCTCGCAGTTCGGGTAGGTACCCCACGGCACGTCCAGGTGGTCGCTTGCGGGCGCCTTCGCGGTCGTCGACTGGTTTGGCGCTGTGGTGAGGACCCGGTTCCAGAAATAGCCGAGGGGCTCGTTGTTGACCTCTTTGCAGGCGATGGCGCAGCTCCAGCAACCGACGCAACGGTTCGTGTCGATCACCATCACGTGGTGCGGGACGTAGTTCTTGTTGGAAGCCATGTCGGTCACGCTCCTGGCTCGACTTGAACGAGGACGTCGTAGTACGCCGCGTTCGACGGGAAGTTGGGGATAAGCGACTGGGCAGGTTTCGCTATCTGGTGGGTCAGGTTGTTGGGGTGACCCTCGATGTAGTGCTTGACCCGGATCGTGTCCCAGCCTCCCTGGTAGCAGTTGACGACGCCCGGCTTCATCGACTCGGTGAGACGGGCTCGTACCTTCATCTCACCCCGGTCGTTGAAGACCCTCACGATGTCGCCGTCCGCGATGGCTCGGGGAGCGGCGTCGCGCGGGTTGATCTCCAAGAAGCCGTCCCCGCCGTTGTTGATCTCCTTCAGCCACGGCAGGTTGACGAACTGCGAGTGGGTGCGGAACTTGGTGTGGGTCGAGAGGAAGACGAGCGGGTACTTGCCATACAGCGGGTTCGTCGGTGACGCCTCGATGGGTTCTTTGTGGTCGCAGAGCTCCTGGTCGTAAGGCAGCAGCATCTCGACGTAGAACTCGATCTTGCCGCTCTTTGTTGGGAACTGCTTGTCAAAAAACGGCACATACGGCATCGGGTCGGTGTTGAGACGGACCGCCTCGGTCGTAAGCCGTTCCCAGGTGAGGCCTTGAACAGACGGGTCCGCGTCGGGTTGACCGAGCTTCATCATCTGCTTTAGGTACTGCTCGGGTGTGTCGGTGAAGTACGCCCCGTATCCCATCTTCTCGGCGATCATGTTGATGGCGTCGAGATCGGACTTCGACTCGAAGAGCGGGTCGATGATCTTGGGCATGTACTGCAGGTAGAAGTTGTTGGACGAGAGCAAGTCGGTCTTCTCGAAATAAGTGCAAGCCGGAAGAATGACATCGGCCAGGTCCGCCGTCGCCGTCATCGAGTAGTCGGAGACGACGACGAACTCGAGCTGTTCCATGGCGGCCCTGACCCGGTTCCGGTCCGACATCTGCTGGGCGAAGTTGTCGATCGGGAACCAGGCCGCCTTCACCGGGAAGGGATCGCCCTTCTCGACGGCGTCGCAGAAGTTCATCGGCTCGAGCAGCGTGTAGATCTTGGTCCCCTTCGGGGCCCAGAAATCGAACAGGTCGAACGGCGCGAAGGTCGCCGCTATCCCTCCGGCGAAGGTCGTCACTCCGCCGCCGTGCACGCCGATGTTCCCCGTGATCGCCTGCAAGGTCAAAAGCGCCTGCATGTGTAAGTCGCCGTGGTACCAGTGCGAGAGCCCGAAGCCGACCCTCACTGCGAGGGGCTTGCTAGACCCCCAGACCTGTCCGAGGGATATCACCTGCGCGGCGGGAACATCGGTCAGCTTGGAGGTGTACTCGGGCGTGTACTTGGCGGCCATGTCGGAAAGGGCCTGCAAGGCGGTGCGCGCCTGCAGCTTGCCGACGGCATGGGTCCCGAGGATCGCAGGTGTCTTGAGTGTGGGGTCGCTCGCCGCTTTGGCCTTGTTGTCCGACTCGTCGAAGACGACGTAGTCATCCTTGGCGCCGGGAATGACCTCCTTGGCTCGGAGCCACTTCCCGTTCCGCGGGTCGATGAGGTATGGGCCGACCGTGTTGGCGCGGATGTAGGCGGCGTCGTAGGTACCGTTTTGGAAGATCTGGTGAATGATGCCGTCGATGAGGGCTGTGTCGGCCCCCGGGCGGATGGGCACGAACTCGTCCGACTGGGCGCAGGTGACGGTGAAGCGGGGGTCGACCGAGATGAGCTGGGTGCCGTTCTGGTCCCGGGCGTCGCACATGATCCGCCAGTCCGGGATCGAGGTCTCGGCGACGTTGTTGGCCCAGAAGACGATCGTCTTGGCGCTCATGAAGTCGACCGACTCGTGCCCGGTGAAAAAGCCGCCGGCGTTGGACGGGTTGGTCGGGTCGACAAGGACGTAGTTCCACCCCGCCGGGGTCGCGGAGTCGCCCTCGTTGTCGCCCTCGGAGTCGCCCGCCGAGGCGCCGATGACGCTCGCGAAGCGGAAGCCAGCCCCGACGACGCCTTCGATCAGGGCCAGAGAGCCGGTGTAGGGCGCGACCCACACCGCCGTCTTGCCGTACTTCTGCTGGATCCGTTTGAAGTTGTCGGCGATCAGTGTTGTCGCCTCGTCCCAGGTGATGCGCTGCCACTTGCCCGAGCCTCGTTCCCCCACGCGCTTGTAGGGGTACTTGATCCTGTCAGGGCTGTATGTGTTGGAGATCTGCGAGAGGCCCCGCAAGCAGATCCGTGGGTGGAAGGTCGGCGCCTGCTCGCCTGAGACGGTCGTCGTCCCCCAGCTCGCCGGGCCGATCATCGTGACGCGTCCGTCGGTGACGTGGACGAGGTGGCCACAAGCCCCGTCGCAGTTATTGGAGTGCCCCGTCCGGTAGACGACCTCCTTTCCCGTCAGGAACTCCTCTTCGCTCGCGAGCTCACCGGTCGACGGCTCAAGGAAGCGAAGGTGGTCGGCGACAGCCAGCCCACCCACCACGGCCGCGCTGCCTCCGAGAAAAGATCGCCTCGAGAACTTGGACATCATTCCTCCTCGGGCTGTTGCACCCTCTGATCTGCAGACATAAATCCAGCTAAACAACTTCCCGAGAAGGTGCCCAGGGCCAAAAGACCCCGCTGATGAAACAAACGACCCAGCACAAATAACTTGCGGCCCGACGGCGACAACGGCGCGGCGGGATGACGAGAAGACCTCCGAAGCGACCGAAGAACACCATTTCGCCGGCCGGGATCGAAATAACCCACTCCCTCTCGGTCCCTAACCTTGGAGAACCAGTGCAGAGCCACCGGGTCAGCCCGGAGGTGGCTGGGCGGACAGGTGGTCCTATGGGTCTTCTTGTTGGCCGTAGTCCGTGTTTGACTATGGTGCCAAAGTGCTCCGTGGTTGGGACCGCAAAGGTCCTCGCGCGACAAGGCCTGCGCAGTCACACGTTGTATTTGTGACGGTCGCGGATGATAATTGACAGGTGCCGTCCCTCGAGCCCGGTCCACTGGCCGGGCGTGCTCGCCCCGGCGAACGACGCAAGTCCCTCCTGGAAGTACTTCGCGGATCGGATCTGCCTCTGGACGCCTCCGAGGCGGGACGCAGGGTCGGATTGCACCGCAACAGCGCCCGTGCCCACCTCGACGCCCTCGTCGCCGTCGGGCTGGCGAGGCGCCGGGTCGAACTGCGCGCAACTCGGGGGCGTCCACGCGTCCTCTACGAGCTGGCGACGGCCTCTGCGGCCGTCCCGGAGTCTTCGCGCGGCGAAATGGACCATGGCTACCTGGATCTCGCGCAGTTGCTCGCCGGCCAGTTGACCCAGCTGGAGGACGCGTCGCGTGAGGCAGTCCGCGCGGGGCGCCGGTGGGCGGCGGCCGTCGACTCGTCACCGCTGTGTGTCGGCCGCATGGGTCCCATCGAGGCGATGAGGACCGTGGCGGGCCTGTTCGACAAGCTCGGATTCGGCTCCGAGCTAGTCCTCGACGAGAAACGGATCCTGCTTCACAGCTGCCCGTTCCTGGAAGTCGCGAAGCAGGCGAGGCCGGTCGTCTGCGGTGTCCACCTCGGCATGTTGAAGGCAACCTTGGAGCGCCTCGAAGCCCCTTTGGAGGTGACCGGCTTTCATCCGCTCGTCGAGGACGATCCTCCCCTTTGCGTTGTCAGCTTTGCCGCGACTGTCACGCGGGCACGGACCCGTTCCACCGAGAGCTCCTGATTAGGTCTCGCCGGCTCGAGCACCGTCGCGCAGGCGCGACTCGGCCTTCGGACTATCACCCCCAGGTTGAGCGAGTCGGCGGCATGCCGCTGCGGCCAGCCTCGGAAACTACACCGAGAACCTGGTGAACAGCGATGCCGCCGTCCTCGAAGCCGACCACGGACGCAGCCATGTAGAGCCGCCAGATCCTCGCACGCGCCAGGCCCACCTCTTCGACAGCGTCATCCCAGTTGGCCTCGAGATTGGCTACCCAGGCGCGAAGCGTCCTGGCATAGTGCTCCCGAAGCGACTCGAGGTCGCGACACTCGAACCCGGCCTGCTCCATGGCCAAGACGACGTCACCGACATCGAGCAGCTCGCCGTCCGGAAAGACGTAGCGCCCGAAGAAGCTCCACGGCCTCAGCCTCGATCCCCCGACCTCGGAGATGGCATGGTTCAACAACCTTCCTTCCGGCACGAGCAAGCCGTGCAAGGTCTCGAAGTACTTGGCGGTTCGCACCTTGCCGACGTGCTCGAACATGCCGACCGAGGAGATGGCGTCGAAGCGCTCTCCCTCGAGCTCCCTGTAGTCCTGCACCCGGATCTCGACCCGGTCGCTGAGGCCTGACGCCGCCACCCGTTGGCGGGCGTAGCCGGCTTGCACCTTGCTCAAGGTGATCCCGACGACATTGGCGTCAAAGTTGGCAGCGGCGTGCATCGCCAGGGTCCCCCATCCGCAGCCGACGTCGAGAAGCCGCTTAGCTTTCTCCCCCAGGCCCAGCTTGCGGCAGATCAGCTCGTGCTTGGACTCCTGGGCTTGCTCCAGGCTCATGGACGGATCGGCAAAGCGCGCGCAGGAATAGGTCATGGTCGGCCCCAGCACGAGCTCGTAGAAGTCGTTGCCCACGTCGTAGTGGTGCGTTACGACGCGGGTGTCGCGCCGCAACGAGTGCCTCAGGCCGCCGAGCCTCGCTTCCTCGCTAGGCGCGGGCAGGGGCAGACCGATTGCCCCAGCCCGCCAGGCGGCATTGAACGCCGCCGGCACGGCGCGAAGCCCCACGCGCAGGTCGCGGGGCGCGGCGTCGTGCAGGCTGTTGATCATGGCGACGATGTCGCCTTCCAGTTCGACGTCACCTGCGACATAGGCGCGACCGAAGCCGAGCTCGCCGGGGGCCCAGAGGATGCGCCGCAGGGCGTCGGCACTGCGGACATGGATGGTCCCCGGGCCGTCTCTCGGCCCGAAGCTGCTGCCGTCCCACAGCTCGAATCGGACCGGGACACCTCCGCCGAACAAGCTGGCAATTATTGGCGCCAGGGCGTGCGCGGCACTCTTGCGCCGTTGTGGTGGAACACCCATTGATCTGAGCGTCGGTGGCTTTGGCTCACTCGATCCCCCTGCCCACGGCATGGACGACTGCTCGGTGACCATTGGATACCTCCAGAGTTGGTTCATGCGCCGTTTCCGGACGGCGCGTTCACCTTGATATCTCCTGTCTCCTCATCCGACGCGCGGACTTGTGTCGAGAATATCGGGACAGCAGGTCCCAAGCTCAGTCGCCGGCCGGGCCTGGCTCTCGGAGCTGGACGGCGATGCCCTTTCGGTCCGCCATCTGGGCCTCGGAGCTGAGGATACGCGAGACGTAGGCGGCTATCGAGTCGGCGAGAAAGATGCTCCCCGCCATGTTCAGGTGGATGCCGTCCAGTCGAACCATGACTTGTTGACCGTCGATCAGGCGGGTGGGAGCGTAGGTCCAACCGGGACCGTTCAGAACGCTACCCGGGTTGAAAAAGGTCACTCCCGGGTGATCGGCGGCCTCTTTCGCACAGACCTCGTCGATCACTTGCATGTACCCCGAGAGCTGCGGGTCCTGCATCGCCGGCTCCCCGATCCAGAGCACCTTTGAGCCCTCGCGTACGAGCGAGGCCATGATCGCGGCGATCCTCGCCGCGTAGGCCTTCTTCCACAAAGGGCTCCCGACAGTCTGGGCCGTCCCGTCGACCAACATGTCCTGGCCGTCGTTGGCGCTTCCCATGTAGATCACGAGCCGCGGACGACGGGCGGCTACGACTGCGAGCAGGTGGCGCGCCCAGTCGAAGTAGCCGGTGTTCACGAGGCCGCTGCCGACCTGGTACTCGGCCAGGGTCCTCAGCTCCGGCGAGGTGACGTGATAGGAGTCCCACGCCCACTCGGGCCCGGCCGCGGTCGAGTCGCCTGCGAAATAGATCGGGGGCCCGCTCGGGCCGGGCACGGGCGGCGCCGCCTTCTGCGTCGCCAGGTCGTGCGCCAGCACCTCGTGCGCCAAGGCGACGAGCTGGTTGGTGTGCAGCTCGGTGAAATCACCCACCTGCTGCCACAACAACCAGTAGGACGTGCCCGAGGCCGTGAAGTAGAGGTACCGGTTGTTGGCGATGATGGCTTGCTGGCCTAGACCCGTGATCGTCTCGAGCGTGTCGACGTACTGGGTGGCCGTGTCGAAAGACGTGTTCGGCTCCACCGCCAGAGCCAGGAAGGCATCGGATCCCACGAGCCACTGGCAATAGGGATAGGTCGGGGTCGCAGGGCTCACCGGTCCGCCGAACTGCGCTTGGATCTGCGACCGGCTCAGCAGCCTGCACGCAACTCGAGTCATGTGACTGCCAAGTGAGCCGTCGTCGATCCGGGGCGGCGCCGGTCGAGGCAGGGTCGCCGGTTGCGTGCTCGTCGTGGTCACCACGAAGGTGCTGGTTGTCGTGGCCGAGGTCGTGGGCGTGCTCGTGACCGGCCGGTCCCCGCTTGCAGCCGAGACGCAGCCGCCCGTGACCGCAGCCACGAGCAGGAGGAGGGCACCCATGAAACCCGCGCCTACGCGAGAGCGAAAGGCCCTGATCACCAGGCAGAGGCTAAGCATCAGCTGGACCAGGCGGTATCGCGGCTCCTGCCAGTTGTCCGCGGGTGGCACACGAGCGAGTTCCGACAAGCAACGATGAGCAGAACAGGCAAAACTCGCGCCGTGCCCGCTCTCAGAGATCGCTGCGACCACCTTTTCGCCCCCGGGGCTCTCGGCATCGCGTGTGTGCCGGCATGAAGCTTCTCGCAGTCGAGCTGCGTCGGGTCCGCCTGCCGCTCGTCTCTGCATTCCGCTCGTCGATTGGGACAGAATCCGTACGCGAAGCCCTGCTGGTCCGTGTCGAGTCCGACGAAGGCGAAGGATGGGGCGAGTGCGTCGCAGCCTCCGACCCGCTTTACTCCTCGGAGTACCTCGACTCGGCATGGCTGACGCTCGGGCGCTACCTCGCTCCCTGCCTGCTGGGCCGAAAAGATCTCGTCGCCGCCGACGTGCAGTCGTGTCTCGCGCCCTTCAAAGGGCACCGTATGGCCAAGGCAGCCCTGGAGATGGCCGTGCTCGACGCCGAGCTGCGCCAGGCGGGAGTGTCTCTTCGAGCCTTCCTCGGAGGCGTCTTCGACTGGGTGACGCCGGGAGTGGCCGTGGGCATCATGAGCTCGGTCGAGGAGTTAGTGGACCGCGTCACCGGGTACCTCGAGGAGGGCTACAAGCGGGTGAAGCTGAAGGTCGAGCCCGGTTGGGATCTGGAGCCGGTGGCGGCGACGCGGGAGCGCTTCGGGGTCGGTCTCATGTTGCAGGTAGACGCCAATGGGTCGTACCGACGATCCGACTCCGAGCATCTCGCCGAGCTCGACCAGTTCTCGCTGCTGCTCATAGAGCAGCCTCTCGAGGAGGACGACCTCATCGGCCACGCCGAACTGGCGGCTCGAGTGGCGACCCCGATCTGCCTCGACGAGTCGATCGTGTCGGCTCACAGCGCCGCAGCGGCCATATCGCTCGGAGCCTGCTCCGTGGTGAACATCAAGGCAGGGCGTGTCGGCGGCTACCTGGAGGCCCGTGCGGTGCACGACGTCTGCGTGTCCGAAAACGTGCCGGTGTGGTGCGGCGGAATGCTCGAGACCGGGATCGGCCGGGCCGCGAACCTCGCTCTTGCCTCACTTCCGGGCTTCACGCTGCCGGGCGACATATCGGCCTCTGACCGGTACTTCCGCCAGGACATCACCGCGCCGTTCCTACTCGACGAGGGCAAGATCGCGGTGCCGAGCGGTCCCGGCCTCGGCGTCGAGGTGCTGGTCCCCGTTCTCGAAGGTCTGACGACTCAGCTCGAGACGATTACGCGACCGGAACCGTGAACACCAGCGCAATCACCTCAGCAGCGGCGGCGTCAGACCAACAGGCTCTTTGAGGCTCAACCCTCTTCACGGGTGTAGGGGATGCCGAGCG